>CALZMR010000157.1 GCA_945788575.1 uncultured Woeseiaceae bacterium | reverse complement strand
GGGTGCTGCAGCGCGCCGTCTTTCACGTGCAGTCCAGCGGCAAGAAGGAAGTCACGGGCAGCAACGTTCTGGTAGCGATCTTCAGCGAGAAGCAGTCGCAGGCCGTCTATTTCCTCGGATTGCAGGACATCACGCGTCTCGACGTCATCAACTTCATCTCGCACGGCATGCCGCAGGTGCCGGGCGAGGCGGCGGAGGACGAACAGGCAGCGTCGCTGGATGGGGAAGGTGAGGCGGACGAGACTCCACTGGAGCGCTACGCCACGAACCTCAATCAGCAGGCAATCGAAGGCAAGATCGACCCGCTGATCGGCCGAGAAATCGAGATCGAGCGCACCGTGCAGATTCTCTGCCGTCGGCGTAAGAACAATCCCCTGTACGTCGGCGATGCCGGCGTTGGCAAGACCGCGCTGGCCGAGGGCCTGGCGCGCATGATCGTCGAGGAGCAGGTGCCAGAGGTATTGCGTGACGCGACCATCTACGCCCTGGACATGGGCACCTTGATCGCCGGCACCAAGTATCGTGGCGATTTCGAGAAGCGCCTGAAGGGCGTGATCAAAGAAGTCCGCGACGATCCCGGCGCGATACTTTTCATTGACGAGATTCACACCGTTATCGGTGCCGGCGCTGCGTCCGGTGGGGTGATGGATGCCAGTAACCTGATCAAGCCGGTGCTGGCGTCCGGCGAGATCCGATGCATCGGTTCCACGACCTACGAGGAGTATCGCGGGATCTTCGAGAAGGACCATGCGCTGGCACGTCGGTTCCAGAAAATCGACGTTCCGGAGCCGACGCTCGAGGAGACCATCGCGATCCTGCATGGCCTGAAGTCCCGGTTCGAGGAGCACCATGGCGTGCGTTACGAGAATCCGGCGCTGGATGCCGCCGCCGAGCTGTCGTCGCGGCATATCAACGACCGCCGTCTTCCCGACAAGGCGATCGATGTGATCGATGAGGCCGGGGCGAATCTTCGCCTGCAGCCGGCATCGGAGCGCGATGATCTCGTTACGGTCGAGATGGTCGAGAATATCGTTGCGAAAATGGCGCGCATACCGGCCAAGAGCGTTTCGTCGTCAGACCGAAAGACCCTGGCGACGCTCGAGCGCGACCTGAAACTGGTGATCTTTGGTCAGGATGAAGCGATCTCCGCTTTGGCGTCTTCGATCAAGATGTCGCGCTCGGGTCTGCGCGAGGAAGACAAGCCAATCGGCATGTTCCTGTTCGCGGGTCCCACCGGCGTCGGCAAGACCGAGGTGACTCGCCAGCTCGCGATGTCGCTCGGCGTCGAGTTGCTGCGCTTCGATATGTCGGAGTACATGGAACGACACACCGTTTCGAGACTGATCGGTGCTCCGCCCGGATACGTCGGCTACGATCAGGGCGGGCTGCTGACCGAGGCAGTCACCAAGAATCCTCATGCAGTGGTCTTGCTCGACGAGATCGAGAAGGCGCATCCGGAAGTTTTCAACCTGCTCCTGCAGGTCATGGATCACGGAACGCTGACCGACAACAATGGCCGCAAGGCGGATTTCCGCAAGGTGATTCTCGTGATGACGACGAACGCAGGTGCTCAGGAAATGAGTCGCGCGTCGATCGGCTTCACCCACCAGGACCATTCGTCCGATGGCATGAGCGTCATCACCAAGACCTTCACGCCCGAGTTTCGGAACCGCCTGGATGCGATCATCCAGTTCGCCTCCCTCGACAGCCTTTCGATCAAGCGCGTCGTGGATAAACTCATCGTCGAACTTGAAGCCAAGCTGGGCAACAACGACGTAACGCTGGAGCTCGACGACGCCGCCCGCGACTGGATCGCGGAGCGTGGCTACGATCCGAAGATGGGCGCGCGCCCGATGGCGCGGGTTATCCAGGAGCAGATCAAGCGGCCGCTTGCCGAGGAACTGCTATTCGGCAAGCTCGAGCAGGGTGGGCACGTGCGCATCTCGCTGGGACCTGACGATACGCTGGTTCTGAATGCGGATCCGGCGGTGAGGGAGCTCGAGCACCTGACCGACGGGGAGTAGCCGGCGCAGCGTCATCGCTGCGCAATGCTGGCCAACGGGCTTGTTAGCGCGCGCGGTACACGATACGTCCCTTGCTCAGATCGTAGGGCGTCAACTCGACCGTGACGGAATCGCCGGTCAGGATTCGAATGTAGTGCTTGCGCATTTTTCCGGAAATGTGCGCGGTAACGACGTGACCGTTCTCGAGTTCGACTCGAAACGTCGTATTCGGCAGGGTCTCGGTGACCGCACCTTCCATCTGAATGGCTTCTTCTTTAGCCATGAGTATCTATCTCCTTCGCGGGATATCCGCGAGTGTTGGGCGACCACAAGTTAGTGTCGCGTTTCGAGAATGAACAGACGCGTGCGAGCCGCTATCGGACTCGACTGAACCTTCTGGAAAGTGGGTGGGGCGTACGGACTAGCGTCCGCGGTACACGATGCGTCCCTTACTCAGATCGTAGGGCGTCAGTTCGACCGTGACGGAGTCGCCGGTCAGGATTCGAATGTAGTTCTTGCGCATTTTTCCGGAAATGTGCGCCGTTACGACGTGACCGTTCTCGAGTTCGACTCGAAACGTCGTATTCGGCAGGGTCTCGGTGACCACACCTTCCATCTGAATGGCCTCTTCTTTAGCCAAGGGGATTGATCTCCAGCGAAAAACGCCCGCGAATTGTGCAGGCTCGCGAATTGCATTGCAATGCGCCGGGTCGCTAATCCGGCAACAGCTCAGCCAGCGATACGGCGTGCTCGGGCCAGTCCGAGTAGGCGCTGGGCGGATTGCAGGATTCCTCCAGCAACGCCGCGAATTCCGAGCGGGCAATTGTCGTCGCGCCGAGGGTCTGCAGATGTGCAGAGACCACCTGACAATCGATGAGCGCGAAATCTGCGGCATCGAGCAGCTGCGATAGCGCGAACAGCGCGAACTTGGAGCCGTTCGGGCCCGCGCTGAACATGGACTCGCCAAAGAATACGCGACCTATCGCGATTCCGTAGATCCCGCCGATCAGCTGATCGCGATCTCTGACTTCGAGCGAGTGCGCCCACCCCTTTCCGTGTAGATCGCTGTATGCCTCGATCATCTCCTCGGTGATCCACGTGCCCTGCTGGGAAGGTCTCGGTGCGGCACAGGCAGCTACGACCTCGCCGAATGATCGATTGACGGTGATCTCGGCGGTGCTTGTCTGAATGTCTCGCCGCAGTCGTCGTGAGATATGGAAATCGGCGGGAATCAGCACACATCGGGGGTCCGGCGACCACCAGAGGATCGGCTGGCCATCTTCGTACCACGGGAAGATGCCGAGCCGATACGCCTGCACGAGTCGCTCGCTCGACAAGTCGCCACCTGCGGCGAGCAGACCCTCAGGCTCGCTCAGTGCCGTGTCAATCGGGGGGAAGGAGTCCGGCGGGTCGGCGGTCGTCAACCAGACGATACGATTGCCGCTCACGTCGAGTCCTCACTCGGATCCTTATATTGACGATACGGGCTGTGTTGATCGACAGCCTGCATGTAGCGATCGATGTGTCGGGATTCCTCGTTGACGTAGGTCCCTATCGCAGAGAAGAACTCAGGATGTGCCAGCCAGTGTGCCGACCACGTGGGCTCCGGGATGAACCCGCGGCTGATCTTGTGTTCACCCTGGGTGCCGGGCTCGAAGGTCGAAAGGCCCTGTTCGATGCAGTAGTCGATGCCCTGGTAGTAGCAGGTCTCGAAGTGCAGGGCGTTGTAGTTGGCCTCGCTGCCCCAGTACCTGCCGTAGAGCGTATCGGTGCCGACAAAGAAAATCGCTGCCGCCACTGGCCCCGCCATGTCGTCCGCGAAGACGACCCGGATACCTTCTGGCAGATCGGTACCCAGCCGTCGAAAGAAGTCGAGGTTGTAGTAGGGCAGTGAGCCGCGCTGCATGAACGTGCGGCTGATCAGTCGGTAGGCGACCAGCCAGTCTTCGTCGCTCATCGCGTGGCCATCGAGCCAGCGGAATTTGATGCCCGCCTCGTCGACTCGGCGCCGGTCACGTCTTGCCTTCTTGCGCTTTGCGGAACTGAATGTGCCGAGGAAATCGTCGAAGGTCTCGTAGCCCTGGTTGTGCCAGTGGAACTGACAGTCCTTGCGGATCTTGAAGCCGGCATCTTCGAGAATCTCGCACTCCTCGGCCGCCGGAAACAGAATGTGTACCGAAGAACACTCACGTTCACCGGCGAGTTGTACGGCCGCGCCCAGCAGGATCGTAGCCGCTTCAGTGTCGTCGCTATCAGAAAGCAGGAGCCGCGGGCTCGGCGCCGGCGTGAATGGTACGGCAGAGACGAGCTTTGGGTAGTAGTGCAGACCTGCGCGTTCGTAGGCATTTGCCCACGCCCAGTCGAATACGAACTCACCCCAGGAATGGTGCTTCTCGTAGAGTGGCAGAATCGCCCGAATGCGGCCGTCACCGTGACGAAGTGCCAGATGGCAGGGAAACCAGCCGTTGTCTTCGGAGACGCTGCCGCTCGCCTCAGCGGCGTGCAGGAAATCGAAACGCAGGAACGGATAGCGTTCGCCGGCGATCCGGTTCCAATCGTCTCTGCCGATTTCGGCGATTTCGGTATGGACCGAAACCTGCAAGACGTTGTCAGGCTGCTGCGTCACCTGTCCGGGCGCCGTCCGCCTCATCGGTTTGCTGCGCTTCGAGGAACTTTTCGGCGTCCAGCGCGGCCATGCAGCCGGCGCCGGCCGATGTAATCGCCTGGCGATACACCTGGTCCATGACATCGCCGGCGGCGAAGACACCCGGGACACTGGACGCGGTCGCGTTGCCCTCTATGCCCGCCTGAACCACGATATAGCCGTTCTTCATGTCCAGCTGGCCTTCGAACAATCCGGTATTCGGCTTGTGTCCGATTGCGATGAACACTCCGTCCACGTCGAGGTCGGTCTTGCCTTTGCCCGTCGTGCTGTCGATTCTGAGACCTGTTACGCCGCCGTCGTCGCCGAGAACCTCGTCGACCACGTTGTCCCAGAGAATCTCGACTTTGCCTTCGCGCTCTTTTTCGAAGAGGTGATCCTGCATGATCTTCTCGGCACGCAGTGCGTCGCGCCGATGGATGACGCTGACTTTCGAAGCAATATTGCTGAGGTAGAGGGCCTCCTCGACCGCCGTGTTGCCGCCGCCGACGACGGCGACCGGCTTGTTGCGGTAGAAGAATCCGTCGCAGGTCGCGCAGGCCGATACGCCGCGGCCTTTGAAGGCCTCCTCGGACGGGAGCCCGAGGTACATCGCGGTCGCACCCGTCGAGATGATCAGCGCATCGCAGGTGTAGCTGCCGTAGTCGCCGTCGAGTCGAAACGGGCGAGACGACAGATCGGCCTTGTGAATGTGGTCGTTGACGATCTCGGTATTGAAGCGCTCGGCATGTTGCAGCATCCGCTGCATGAGGGCAGGGCCCTGCAGGCCCTCGACGTCGCCCGGCCAGTTATCGACATCGGTCGTCGTCATGAGTTGACCGCCCTGTTCGACGCCGGTAATTAATACCGGATTCAGGTTGGCTCGTGCAGCATAGACGGCAGCGGAGTATCCCGCAGGGCCGGAGCCCAGAATCAGTACGCGGCAATGCTTAGGGTCGCTCATGTATACTTAAGTCCTTGATCGCTTGGGGGCGTTGCACCAGCCGAATCCACGAGATACGGCTCTTGTGGAATGTTTCAAGGCCGTGAAAACGGAGACTGACGCGATCGCGTAAGTGTAGGGAATTAAAGTCACGCACGCTATGGCAACAGTTCGAAAGGCGGCTACGCCTGAATCAAGATTATCAGCTCAAGTGCATCGCGCTTTGCGCGAAAGCGCCTTGTATATATTCGGCGTGCTCGCGGCCATTCTCTGGTTCGCGTTGTTCACCTACGACCCGGCGGATCCGGGGTTCAATCAGGCGACGAGCAGCGTCGATGTGTCCAATGGTGTCGGTCGTGTAGGGGCCTTCATTGCCGATGTTCTGTTCACGGTGTTCGGCCGGCCCGCCTATCTGTTCACGCTGATGGTGTTTTACCTCGGCTGGATGCTGTATCGCGAACAGAAGACCAAGATCGAATTGACGAAGACTGATTTTGCGCTGCGCGGAGCGGGTTTCGTCGCCACGCTGTTAACCAGTTGCGCACTGTCGACGCTGCACTTCTCGGGCGCCGGCTTCACGGAGACGGCCGGAGGTATCGTCGGACAAGTCGTCGGCAACCAGCTCGAGTCGGTCATGAAGTTGCTCGGTGCGAGCATGCTCTTGTTCGTCTTCTGGATAGCCTCGATCTCACTGTTCCTGGGAATCTCCTGGTTCAATGTGATGGACGGCATAGGCCGTCTCTGTCTGACGACCTACGACCGCACTCGGCGGAAAATCGACGAACTCAAGGATCGGGCCGAGGGCCGGCGTCAGGCGGCCGCGAGGCAGGACTTGGTACAGGTCGAGAAAGCTCGCAAGGCCGGACGGCCCAAGCCGAAGATCGAGCCGGTCATCCAGGCGCTCGAACCGAGCCTGCGTGCTGAGAAAGAGCGTCAGGTGCAGCTGTTCGATCCGCCAGACACGGGGGAACTGCCGCCGCTGTCGTTGCTCGACGATCCGCCCGAGCACAAGCAGGGCTATTCCGAGGAATCTCTCGAGAAGATGTCGCGTCTCGTCGAGTTGAAATTGCTCGACTTCAACATCGAGGTCGAGGTCAAGTCGGTCTCTCCGGGACCTGTAATCACCCGCTTCGAGCTCGATCCCGCGCCAGGCGTCAAGGTCAGCCAGATCGCCAATCTCTCCAAGGACCTTGCCCGCTCGCTG
>CALZMR010000156.1 GCA_945788575.1 uncultured Woeseiaceae bacterium | reverse complement strand
GCCAAAAAGAATGGGGACGGCCACGGCGGCGCCAAGCAACGCCGCCGTGGCCCGGAACGGCCGAGACCCTTCAAGACTTTGATTTCCCCCGGAAAGTAGTAGCTGGCGGGCCTTCGGGCCCGCTTTTTTTTGGCCGCGCCTCGTCCCGCCTATTTGTCTTAATCGGCGACGGAGTCCACACATACCCCCGTGATCCGGTTCACGAATAGCCGGCGCCCTTCGTGGTCTAATATGCGTTATTATTCAATGCCTTCCGGGCGCGAACGGAATTCACCGATGAACAGTAATAAACTGACGATCACCTTCGCCGCCGCTCTGCTGCTCGCCGCATCGACGGCCGCCGCGAGCGAAATCTATCGATACACGGATGAAAACGGGGAAATCCATTACGGGGACCGTCCAACGGGCGCTCCGACGGAAGAGCGCGTCGCCATTGCCTCCAATCGCACCGACAGTGCCGCCGCCCGCTCATTCATGGAACAGCGCTATAGCCTCAACCAACCGGCAGAGCCCGCGGCTCAGTCGGCAGTGCCGGACGAGGTTGTCGAGGAAGAGGAAGAGCCGACCCGCGCCGAACGCGCGGCCGCACAGCGCGAACGCGCTCAGAAGTGTCAGCAGTACCGCGACCGGCTGGAAACCTTCGTGACCTCGCGGCGCCTGTATCGCGAGGACGAGAGTGGCGAGCGCGAGTACCTCGAAGAGGGAGAGATTCAGGAAGCTCGCGATCGCGTGCAGGATCTCATCAGCGAATACTGCGACTAGGGTCTGTTAACGCGCGTTCGAGCCGTCCTGCCGAAGTCGATTCTTCAGGTCGGTAAAGCAGAGTGCTTGACGCTTAGCGGGCCAGGGGAATGGCTGCTGGCCCAGCCGGTCAGAGAATCCAGCCCGGCCATGGCGTTGGGGCACCCCCACATTATCGCGTTAGAATGCGCGGGTACCCCTGAGGAGTGCCCGGCTTGAGCGAAGCACCGGATTCCAGTTCCCGGGAGACGCAGGCCTACCTGCCGGACTTCTGCGACGCGCGCACCGTCTTTGTCGTCATTCTGATCGCAGAACTCATTGCGATCGTCCTGACGCTGGCCGCCGGCCCGCAGTCCGGGCAGTTCCTGTTCGTGCTCTGGAAGACCTCGTTCTTCACCCTGTGGTACGCCGTCGCCGGCTCCGCGCTGATGTGCTTACTCCGCAAACGCCTGGAGAGCAGCGGCAAGACGCTGGCGTTCGTGCTGGGGTTCTTCGTACTACTCGTCCTGTGTCTCGGTCTGGCGGAACTCGGTTGGCAGCTGAACGTACGTTTCACGGTCCTGCACATCGAGGACGATCACGTCGCATTCGTGGGGCGGACGTTCTCGATCGGCGCAATCGTGATCGCCCTGGCCATGCGCTACCTGTACGTCGCCAGCGAGTGGCGCCGCAGTATCGTGCTCGAAGCACAGGCGCGGATCAGCGCGCTGCAGGCGCTGATCCGGCCCCACTTTCTGTTCAACAGCATGAACACCATCGCTTCGCTGACGCGGACGGATCCGCGCATGGCCGAGGAAGCAGTCGAAGACCTTTCGGACCTCCTGCGCGCGAATCTCGGCGGCTCGAAAGACCGCTCGTCGTTGAAACAAGAACTCGAAACGGCGGCCATCTATCAGCGCATCGAGAAACTCCGCCTCGGCGACCGGCTCAATGTGCGCTGGGACGTCGGCGACCTGCCAATGCGCGCTCGAATCCCGAGTCTTACCATCCAGCCACTGCTCGAGAACGCGATCTACCACGGCATCGAGCTTCTGCCGGATGGCGGAGAGGTGGTCGTTCGCGGCGGCAGGGATAACGATCGGCTCACTCTCGAGATCACGAATCCGGTCGCGGATAACCCGTCCCAGCGCAAACACGGCAACCAGATGGCGCTCGCAAATATTCGGCAGCGATTCGAACTCGCATATGGCAGCCGCGCGCGCGTCGAGGTCGAAGACTCGGGCACACGCTTCACCGTTCGACTGAACTTCCCGGCCGATGACAGTGACCAGCGAGGAAACACGCCTCCGTCGACCAGAGAGAACGGATGAAGGTCCTCGTCGTCGACGACGAAGCGCCTGCACGGCAGCGGCTGCACCAGCTGCTCGACGACCTGGACGGCTACGAATACGCCGGCGAGGCCGCGAACGGCGAGCAGGCGATAGAGTTTGCCGCCGAGCACCGTCCCGATATCGTGCTTTTGGACATACGCATGCCCGGCATCGACGGCATTGAAACCGCACAGCAACTGAACACGCTCGACGAGCCGCCGGCAGTCGTATTCACGACTGCCTACGACGAGTACGCGGTGGACGCTTTCGAGGCACGCGCAGTGGGATACGTTCTCAAGCCGGTCAGACGACGGCGCCTCGAAGCGGCACTGTCGCACGCGTCGCGGCTTGCGTCGGCAACGCTCTCAGACGTTGCCGCGCGAACGGGACTGTCGGACAAGCGTCAGCATGTCTGTGCTCAATCACAAGGCAAACTCAAGCTGATCCCCATCCAGGACGTGCTGTATTTTCAGGCC
Source organism: uncultured Woeseiaceae bacterium (assembly GCA_945788575.1). GTDB lineage: Bacteria > Pseudomonadota > Gammaproteobacteria > Steroidobacterales > Woeseiaceae > UBA1847. Next base: position 4,266 of record CALZMR010000156.1, on the reverse strand, counting down.
GACCAGAAGTATGTCGCAGCGTTCCACGACGGCGGCAAGAGCCTCATCGACGATTCCCTGAAATCGCTCGAGGAAGAATTCGGCGACCGTTTCGTGCGCATTCACCGGGGCACGCTCGTCGCTCTGGCGCGAATAGAGTCGATCGTCCGGAATGCCGACGGCAGCACGGAGGCGGTTCTTCGCGGAGCCTCGCAAGACGGCGACAAAGCGTTGATAATCAGCCGCCGGCACGTCGCCGAGGTCCGTCGTCGACTGAAAGGGGGCTGATCCCGTTTTGAAAATCCGCATCGCAACTCGCAAGAGCGCGCTCGCACTCTGGCAGGCCGAACATGTCGCCGACCGACTCCGCGGCCTGGACGCCGTCAGTGCGGTCGAACTCGTACCGATGTCGACAAAGGGTGACAAGGTTCTTGACCGCAGCCTGCAGAAGATCGGCGGCAAGGGGCTTTTCATAAAGGAACTCGAAATCGCCATGGAGGGGGGCGACGCGGATATCGCCGTGCACTCCATGAAGGATGTTCCCGCCGAGATGCCCGACGGATTCACCATCGCCGCGGTTCTGGAGCGCGCCAACCCGGCGGACGCGCTCGTCAGTCGAAACGGAATCGACTTCGCCAACCTGCCCGACAATGCCCGCATCGGTAGCTCCAGCCTGCGGCGGCAGGCACAGCTCAGGATGATGCGGCCCGGCATCGACGTCGCGCCGCTGCGCGGCAACGTCAACACGCGGCTGGACAAACTCGAACGTGGCGACTTCGACGCCATCGTACTGGCGGCCGCCGGTCTCGAGCGTCTCGAACTCGACGATCGCATTACACAGACGTTTACCCCCGATGAGATGCTGCCAGCGGCGGCGCAGGGAGTCGTCGGCATCGAATGTCTCGCGGCCAACAACGAACTCCGAGACGTCCTCTCTAAACTCTCCGATCCGCAATCAGAGCTTACGACGGCCGCGGAACGCGCGATTGCCAAAACGCTCGCCGCCAGCTGCCAGTCCCCGGTCGCCACACATGCCGTTCTCGATGGCGACACGCTGACCGTAACCGCGCTCGTCGCACTGCCCGACGGCAGCGAATCGATGCGTGAAACGATCTCAGGTGCGGCGGATGACGCGCGCAAGCTGGGCACCGATCTTGGCGAGCGGCTGTTATCGAATGGCGCGCGTGAGCTGCTCGATCGAGCCGAGGCGATGAATGCCTGACGAGGACCTCCGCGGCGCCGGCGTGCTGATCACACGGCCGTTGCAGACGGCTGATGAACTCATCGAGGCAGTCGAACGACGCGGCGGCCGGGCCATCCGGTTTCCGGTCCTCGAAATCCTGCCGCGCAGTATCCAGGCGATCCGAACCGACGCCGACGCGCTGCGTCCGGCCGACGTTACAATTTTCGTCAGTCGCAACGCGGCGAGCTTCGGCGCCTCCCTCGCTTCCGGCCGTATCGCGGCAGTCGGGCCATCGACGGCCGCGGCGCTGGAATCGGCCGGCCGCACCGTCGACATACTGCCCTCGGAGGGCTTCGACTCGGAGCACCTCCTCGAGGAGCCTGAACTCCGGAATGCGACGGGCAAGGTCTTTCGCATCGTGCGTGGCAACGAGGGCCGTGAGCTGCTTGCCGACGAACTCGAGAAGCGCGGTGGGCGGGTCGAATACCTCGCGGTCTACGAGCGCAGGCTGCCAGAATACGCGGACAAGGAGCTGGCCGGGATCGCGGCCAGCTTCGATCTCGGTGAGATCGACGCCGTCGTCGTCATGAGCGTGCAGAGTCTCCTGAATCTCGACTCGCTGTTGTCGGCGAACTGTGCCGAGGCGCTTCAGCGGACACTACTGGTTACTCCCGCCGCTCGTGTGTTAAAAGAAGCGCAGAAGCACGGGGCCGACCGCCCTGCCGTACTCGCCGCCAGCCCGCGTACAGACGACATCGTCGATGCGATCATGACCGCGACGAGCGAGCTGCGCCGGAAGCAATAAGATGAGTGAAAACGATACAGACGATACGCCGTCGACGACCGAGATCGCCGACGCGGATTTCAACGAGGCCGACATCGATCCGGGCATCGAGACCCCGCCGCCACCAAGGCGCCGCGGCTTCGGTGCGTCGATTGCGTGGCTCGCGCTGTTTCTGGCGCTGATAGCGGTCGCTGCAGCCGGGTACACTGCGTTCTCCAACTGGCGCGAGGCACCGGAGACCGATAACACGGCGGCCGAGCTCGACGCCGTCCGGGCGCTCATCGACTCGCTCGAAGCCCTGCTCGAGACCCAGCGCGGCGACATCGCAGGGCTCGGGGACGCCGGCCGAGGCGTTGGTGCAAGCATCGACGCGTTGCAGCGGGACTTCGACGCACGCGCCGAATTGTTCGACTCGCTGCCGCCCAGGATGACGAGCCTGGAACGCTCGGTCGCCAGTCTGCAGGGCGTGTCGATCGATGCGCGCAACACCTACCTAATCGCCGAAGCGGAGTACTACCTGCAGATTGCGAACGCGCAGCTGCAGCTCGCGGGCAACCCGTATCTTGCCTCGCTGGCGCTCGAACAGGCCGACGATCGCTTGCTGCAGCTCGGAGACCCGGCGCTCACCGACGTCCGGCGCGCCATCGCCGACGAGCGCGCGGCGCTCGAAGTCATGGAGAAGCCGGACCTCGCCGGCGCGACGCTGACGCTCGGAAGCCTCTCGCTGGTCGTCGACTCATTGCCGCTTCGCCCGGCAGCCGGCACCGAGGAATCAGATTCAGAATCGCGGCCGAATGGCGAGGGCGGTGAGGAACCTGGAGGAATGCGGAGAGCGTGGAACTCTGTGACCGGTGCATTCGCCGGCGCGATCACGATTACTCCACCGACGGAGGACATGCCTGCGCTTCTCATGCTCGAGGCGGAGCCGCTCATCCGCACTAACCTGTCTCTGCAGCTGCAGGCTGCGCGGCTGGCCTTGCTCCGCGGCGAACAGCAGATCTTCGAGACCAGTCTTGGGGATGCGGATGCGTGGCTCGAGACCTACTTCGACACCGACAACGCTCAGGTCGGGAGCGTTCGGCAGACGCTTGCTGATATCCGCGTCGATTATTCCTCTGCGGCGCCGCCCGACATCTCCACGTCGCTCAGGCTGTTGCGTCAGTACAAGCTCTTGTCCGAAGCCGCGGTGTCCGCACCCACTGTATCCGAAGCCGCGGTGTCCGCACCCGCTGTATCCGAAGCCGCGGTGTCCGCACCGGCTGTATCCGAACCCGCGGTGTCCGAACCCGCGGTATCCGAAGCAGCGGTGTCCGAACCCGCTGTATCCGAAGCCGCGGAATCCGGGCCCGAAGTGGCCGAGCCCGACGAATGAAGTTCGGCATCATCGTCGTCGTGGTCATCGTATTGACCGCACTTGTCGCGGAGTTCCTGCTGGGGGATACAGGCTACGTCGCCATCCATATCCGCGGCTGGACCATCGAGACGTCCGTGACGATTCTGGTGCTGGCCGTTGCCCTTCTGATCTTCCTGCTTTGGTTCCTCAAGAAGGTATGGCAGGCACCGCGGCGCATCGGTGAAGCTGCCGGCCGGATTCGCTCAGGCCGCGCCGGGCAGAAACTGACTCTAGGCATGATCGAGGTCGCGGAAGGCAATTTCGCCCGCGGCGAGCGGCTGCTGGCGCGCTCCGCGGGCACCAGCGACTCGCCCTTGTTCAACTACCTGCAGGCGGCCCGTGCGGCGCACCTGCAGGGTGAGGACGATCGTCGAGATGAGTGGCTGAGACTCGCCTACGAAGAAACACCGGAAGCGACGAACGCAGTGCTGCTGACCCAGGCGGAGCTGCAACTCGACCGCGAACAGTACGAGCATGCGCTCGCTACGCTCAAGCGGATCGAGGAAAACTCGCGCGATCACAGCCATGCCGCCGCGCTACTGGGCCGCATCTATTTCCGGCTGGAGGACTGGGACTCGCTCAAGGGACTGCTACCGCGGCTCGGGAAACACCGCCGCATCAAGGCCGATACTCTCGACGACTGGACGCGGCGGGTTCACCGCGAAATGCTTGATCGTGCAGCCGACATCGAAGTCCTCGACCAGTCCTGGAAGGAGGTGCCAAAGCGCCTCAAGTCGGACACGAAGTTGCTCGAAGCGTGGTTCTCCGGACTGATGCGTACAGGAGAGCACGACCGGGCCGAGAAGCAGATCGCCGCGAGCCTCAATAGCGAATGGCGTGGACCCATCGTCCGCCTCTTCGGCCTCGTCGAATCGAGCGACGCCACAAAGCAGCTCAACCGGGCCGAAGCCTGGCTCGGCAAACGCG
>CALZMR010000155.1 GCA_945788575.1 uncultured Woeseiaceae bacterium | reverse complement strand
CGCGGCCCTTCCACTCAGGGAAGCCGAACTCGCCGGTGTCATCGTCTTCCGTAATGCCGCCGGCGTCGTCGATGAAGATGTCTCTGATCTCCAGCGTCCGGTTGAAGACGAAGTCGGCCTGAAGGTCGACCGCGCGGCCGAACATCTGCGTTGGCCAGTCGATCGTCATATTCAGGTCGACACCGCGAGCCTTCTTGCTGTCGCGGTTAATGAAGCCGCGGTCGATGATATCCAGCAGCAGGTTTCCGGGATCGCGATTGATACGGCTACAGAACGTGCTGTCACCCTCTGCGTCGAAGTAGCAATCGTTGATGATGAACTGCGCCGACGGTTCGATGATCTCATCCTGGATGTCGAGCTCGTAGTAGGTCGCACCGATGACCATGTCAAAGGCGGTCCAGAACGGCTGCTCCCAGGTAAAGCCGACGGACATCGAATCGGACGATTCCTCGCGGATATCCACGGCGCCACCCGCCGAGACCTCGGTCGAGTAGACCGTGATGCCGTTGTTGTCGAGGGTCGTGGGATCGACGCCGTTGGCAAGACAGTTAGCCAGTACTTCCGGCTCGCGATCGTCGAGTGTCGGATCGTAGCCGCCGGTTACCGGGTTGCGGGCCGAGTCAGGAATAACGCAGGGATCGAACAGGTTCAGGAAGCCGGTCTGTCCGAGCAGGAAGTTCTCACGCAGGTTCGGCGCACGATACGAGGTACCAACCGTGCCGCGAATAAGCAGCGAGTCGACCGGGCGCCAGGCGAGCTTGCCCGAATACGTCCATGCGCTGCCATAGAATTCGTCCTTTGTGTTGCGCGTCGAGATATTTGCCGTCAACTCCTGGAAGGCCGTGCGGCCAGCGATCAGCGGCAGTTCGAGTTCCGCAAAGTATTCGCGTGTGTACTTCTCACCGACGGCACCGCCATCCGAGAAGAAGCCGAAGAACAGACCGTCCCGAGCGACCGCGTCCGGCAGCGACTCGATCTCGTCGGTGCGGTACTCGGCCCCGATTCCGAACAGCGCGGAGCCGCCAGGCAGCTCGAATAGATCACCGTTGGCGTAGAGCGAGAACACCCGTTGCGTGTACTTGGTGTCGAAATCACGACTGTCGAATAGATAGTCGCGCTCGGCCTGAGTGGCGAAATCGCCGCCCACAACCGGGGCGTACAGAGACGGTGCGAACATGTTGACCGGTACGCAGCCAGCAGCTGCATCGGATGCAAGCACGGCACCGACGTCGTTCACGCAGGGCGTGCCCGTCGTCGAGAAATTACCGAGCGCCAGGTTCGCGCGGTCGCCGCGAATGCCGATGCGACCGGCCGCACCGTCGGATTCGGACTGCATCGCGTAGAAATCGAATGCCCAATTGTCGACCGAACCGAAGCTCAGCCACGGCATGTCGCCACGGACACCGAGCACGGCCCTCACCTGCGTCACGACAACATCCGACTCACCACGGACGCCGCGGCCGGTGACGATCGGCTGGATCGTCACGGTAGCGCCGAGCGATCCGGTGAAGAGACCGAACGTCGCCGGCGTGCAGTCTTCCGGCGCAATGCCGAACTGCGCGCAGAGCGGCGTGTAGAAGTCGATGAACGCGGCTTCGTAAGCCGGATCTGCCAGCACCGCGTCGTGGGCATCGCCACAATCGACGCCGCTCGGGTTTGACACCGGGTTACACGGGTTGAACGGGTTATTGCCCGGAACGATGGGGAAAAACTGAGCGCCGCCGTCGATGATATTGGCTTCGCGGCCCGCATAGACGAGTTCGAAATACGGCGTGATGTTGGCCTCACCGGCGAGCGTGTATTCGCCATAGGCGATCGCGGAGTAATTCTGGATATCCGGAATGACTTGCGCGAACTGCTGGTTGCCGTTCGATGCGTAATCGACCCAATTGACGGTGTTGAAGCCGTCGGCACCGTTCGAGATGACGACGCTGTAGAGACCGGAATCCGAGAAGTTCGGGATGCCGATATTGGTCGATCCCGGCGTGTAGTAGACACTGCCGAGGCCGCCGGTACCCGTCTCGAAGAATCGGCCGACCAGACCGGAAGCTATGCAGCGGTCGGGCCGCATGTTCCAATCGAAATTCAGGTCAAGGGCGTCTCTGCGAATCTCACCGCTCTCCGTGATCTCCACGTTGGTCCGACAGCCGCGCGTCCAGTCGCGATCGTCGAGTGTCACCGGGTCTACATCTTCGAATTCGACGCCGACACCGATGAAGCCACGGTCGCCGTTGTAGCCCCATGCCGCGTTGACACTGTTGACCATGCCTGCGGAATAGTCATCGGCCGGAATCGACGAGAATGCTTCGAGTTCCAGACCGTCGAAGTCTTTCCTCAGGATGACGTTCACAACGCCCGCAACCGCGTCCGAACCGTAGACGGACGAAGCACCGTCGAGCAGCACTTCGTACTGCTGCACCATCGATCCCGGAATCAGCTGCGTGTCCGGCGATACCGGAGCACCCTCCACGCCGGCCGGCGAGATGCGGCGTCCGTTGATCAGTACCAGCGTGCGACCGGCGCCAAGGCCGCGAAGATCGATCGTCGTCGCGCCCGGGCCGTTATCAAGGACGAAGCCCTGGAACGTCAGGTCGATCTGTACACCACTGGCCGCGGTCGATTCCTGAAGAATCGTCGAAGGATCGATGAGGCCGATCTCACGGGACACCTGCCCGGAAATAACCTGCAGCGGCGAGATGCTGGAATACGTGTCGCGCTTGAGTCGCGAGCCCGTTACCACAACCTCATCAGCGACGCGTTGCTGATCGGAAATGCTATCCGCGGCGGGTGGCTCGGTTTCGCTGCTGTCGTCGCTGTCCTGTGCCAGGACGGGCGCGGAAAGCAGGCTCGAGGCGGCGAGTAAGGCCAGCAAGGAACGTGCACGCACAATGGCGCTGCCTGAATCGGCGGTCATATTCTACCCCTTATGCTGTTGGTTCTCGGCGAGGCTTGTTATTACCTCTTTGCCGGGCGTCCGGTCCCCCGGAACTGCCATGTAGGGATGATGCGAGATCGCAACAGTTTTGTAAATCCCCTTGAGCGCCCGAACTGTGAAAGCAGCGCACTGTGTTGTGGTGGCGCAACATAATAAGCTTGTTTTCCGCATGTACAAGCTGTTCACAGCTGTGAGCCCGGTCACGGCACCTGTCCCCGGACGGCTCTAGACTCGAGAGTCCTTTTCTCCCAGTTCCGGGGTTCCGCCTCGGCGAGGCGCAATATATGAGACTCGGACGTTCGATAGTTCTGATCCCCGCCCTGACAATGGCCGCTTGCGGCGGCGGCGGTGGCGGTGCGGAATTCACGCCACCGCAGGCTACAACCCCACTCGCGATTACGGCCGCAAACGGCCAGTCGGCGACATCGGCCAGCTGGGAGTCGGCGAACGTCAGCATCGGCGTCGCCGATTTGCTGGACAACTCCGGCCTCGTCTCCAGCGGACAGCTCAAGCCAGCGTTGGTCGCAACTAACACGCTGGTCAACATCGTTCAGAAGATTCCATTTGGGCCCACGACCCTGCCGTGCCAGGTCAGCGGTTCGATAACTGTCTCGGGGGACCTCGCGGATCCGCTGACGCTTGCTTTGGCGGCTGGCGACGTCATCAACGTCGACGCGGACAACTGCGACGACGGCCTGGGTGAGGTTGTCGACGGCCTGCTGGCATTCACTGTTGGTGCGTTCGAAGGAGACCTGCTGTCCGGCTTGTACGACCTTACGATGTCGATGACCATGACCGGCTTCAGCGTGCAGACCGCGAGCGACCTTCTGACCAGCAGCGGAGACGCCACAGTTACCTTGAATACGTTGTCGGCGCCGTCTGTTTCGGCCCAGGTCAGCGGCATGTCGCTGTCGACCCAGTCGAACACGACATCCGAGACGCTTTCGAACTTCTCGTCTGCACAGACGGTCGACGCCGGGCTGACGCCCGCGCCGTATTCACTGAACTCGTCCGGCAGCCTCGACAGCCCGCAGCTGTCCGGTGTTGTGAACTACTCGACACCGGTTACCTTCCAGGGCTTCGACAATGGCTATCCGCAGGCGGGCGAGCTGCTTGTGACAGGCGAAGACTCCAGTGCCCGCCTCATAGCGCTCGACGCGATCAACGTCCGAGTCGAAATCGACTCGAACGGCGACGGCACGGTCGATACCGTCATCGATACGACCTGGGCTGAACTGGCTGGTCAAACCTGAGTACCGGGCTCGCACCAGCCACCATGGCTCCGGTATTATGTGAACCGGCGCAAGGTTTGCCCGCGCCGGCTGCGTCACAGTAGGCAAACGTTCCTGCGGACCCTGGCCCGATGCTGAGATCGTCGAACAAAGACAGTCAGAACCGGATCGTCATCCTCAACCCGAAGGGTGGCTCGGGCAAGTCGACGCTCGTCACCAACATTGCCGCCTGCTATGCCCGCCGCGGAGAAGCCCCGGCCATCATGGACTTCGATCCGCAGGGATCGTCCATGGCGTGGCTGGAGCGGCGGTCCGACTCGCTGCCGGCCATCCACGGCATTGCCGCCTACAAGAAGTCGATCAATGCGACTCGGAGCTGGCAGCTACGTGTACCGAGCGGCACATTGAATCTGGTCGTCGACTCGCCGGCCGGCCTGTCGCATGACGACCTGCGCGAATTAACACGCGATGCATCGAGTATTCTTGTGCCCGTGACGCCGTCCTCTATGGACATCCACGCGACGTCGCGCTGCATCGCCGACCTGTTGCTCGTCGCCAAAGTCAATCGCAATGAGCGCAAACTCGCGGTCGTCGCCAATCGGACCCGCAAGCGCACCAAGAGCTTCGAACGCTTAATGCGCTTCCTCGACTCGCTGGGGATTCCGATCATTGCGGTTCTGCGTGATAGTCAGAACTTCGTGCGCTCCGCCGAAGAAGGTGTCGGCATCCAGGAGATGCCACCTTCGCGAGTTCGCCCGGATGCAGAACAGCTCGAGCGTATCGTCGACTGGCTCGACGGCTGGCAGGAGCGGCGGCGGCGCGCCCTCGACCTGAACCGCCTCGCGGTTCGGCCGCGACCTGCCGTGCTCGGCAAATCTCAGTTCGGTTCCGCCTGAATCTCCGCGAACAAGGCCTCATCGACGTTGCCGCCGCTGATTACGGCGACGACGACTTCCTTATCCTCATTTATTTTATCGGCCAGTACCGCGGCCAATGCGACCGCACCGCCCGGCTCCAAGACCAGCTTAAGGTGCAAGAACGCAAAGCGCATCGCATCCCGAACGTCTTCCTCGCTTACGACGACCCCGGGACCGGTAAGTTTCTGATTGATCGGAAAGGTCATCGCGCCCGGCGTATGCGCTAGTAGTGCATCGCAGATCGACTGCACGCTCGCGTCGTTCTCGAGCCGACGACCCGCCGCCAGCGATCGAGCCGTGTCGTCGAAGCCTCCCGGTTCGACCGTGTGAATCGACACGTCGGGGAATCGGTCCCGAAGCGCAATCGCCGAACCCGCAGTCAGCCCGCCTCCACCGCAACAGATCAGGACTCGATCCGGCTCGATGCCGATTTCGATAGACTGCTCGGCGATCTCGAGTCCGACCGTACCCTGGCCGGCGATGATATCGGCGTGATCGTATGACGGCACCAGAACGGCACCGCGCTCACTGGCGATCTCTCGTGCAATAGCCTCGCGGTCCCCTGTGTAGCGATCGTAAGTGATGACCTCACCGCCGAGAGCCCTCGTGTTCTCGAGTTTCGCCCGGGGCGCATCCGCGGGCATGACGATCGCGGCATGGATACCGAGCATGCGACCTGCCGCCGCAACGCCCTGCGCGTGGTTCCCCGACGACCAGGCGACCACACCACGCTCGGCATCCTCGGGAGACAGCCGGCTCATCAGATTGAACGCACCTCGGATCTTGAACGAGCCGGTGCGCTGAAGGCATTCCGGCTTCAGGAGAACGCGAGCGCCCGCACGTTCGTTCAGTTCGGCATTCTCGATCAGCGGCGTGCGAACGGCGACACCCTCGAGACGCCGCGCCGCATCCACAACGTCGCGGATGTCGACCATCAGACGTTCAGGAGCCGATCGACTTTAGCCGCGCATATGAAGTCGTTGTCACTGAGCCCGTTGATCGCATGTGTCGACCAACTCACGACACACTGGCCGTAACGTACGGTCATATCCGGGTGGTGGCCTTCACTGATGGCGATCCACGCAACGGCGTTGGCGAATCCCAGCGTTCGACTGTAAGCGGGAAACTCGAAGGTCCGGGAGATTTCGAGGCCGTCGTCGCTGATCGTCCAGTCGTGGTGCAGCGCCTCGAGCAGCTTTTTGCATTGCTCCGGACTCAGGGGATCCACGCCACCTTCACAGGGGCGGCAGTGCTGATTGACGAGGTCCGTTGCCATGCGCTGAGTATACCTTCGGCGGCGGCGGCGGCTCCAACGCCGGCGGATGTCAGCGCGTCGCGGTAGCGGGTCCGGTCGCGGCCGGAAAAAAAGCCGGCCCTTTCGGGCCGGCGAGCCCGATCACTCGAGCCAGGCGGAGACTCGCAAGGAGTCGCGGGGGTGCGAAGGAACCCCGAATCGTCAACGGCGAAGCCGTGAGATAGTCGACCCGAGGTCCCCAAGGATTTAGTTGGAGGCGACTGACGGGGAGCCTTCGATGTAGAAGTTGAGGCTCACGCGACGCTCGAGGGCGAAGCTATCGACCGACTCGTCCTGCGCGGGCACTTCGCCGTGCGCCGCAACGGTGATGCGTGACTCATCGATGCCGGCTGCAACGAGCTGATCGCGGACGTACTCTACCCGCCGCTCAGACAACTTCAGGTTGTAGTCGGCGTC
>CALZMR010000154.1 GCA_945788575.1 uncultured Woeseiaceae bacterium | reverse complement strand
AGATCGAACTCCGGACCCGATGGACCGTCCGGGCCGATAACGTACGACGACGGACTGTCACGCGTGACGACGTGCAGCTCCCCGGTTTGGAGAATCCGGTCGAGCAGGGTGGGCGGTGAGGAGCACGTGCCGAGCAATGCCGCTAAGGCGATATAGAGCAACTGGCGCATATAGCGAATAGGCTACACGAGGCCCGCTCGAACTGGTAGCGTAGGAGCGATCACGCAGCCTCTAAACGGGATCAGATGGCGCTTTACCGAAACGCGGATACTCGACATAAGCTGCTGTTTATCAGCGTATTTCTATTGATTCTCGGCGGATCGTCCGTACTCCGCTTTCTCACCGAGACGCCGGTCTCAACCGCGCTCGCGTTCTGGCCCATAATCGGTCTCATCGTCACGTTGCTGCTGGTCAACGCGGTGCGTGTCTGGTGGGTCGCGATCGCGTTTTTCGTCGGCCTGAGCCTCGTCGTTATGGCTGTCGTCCCAAGCCGCGTTACCGTGCCCCCGAACTTGCTGCTACACCTCGTTGCGTTCTTTGGAGTAATTACCGGAAGCTGCTGGTTGTTGCGAAGACAGCACCCTGACGGAATCCGATTGCAGCAGTTGTCGCCCGATCTGCGCGACCTCATGATTTTCACGGTTGGTTTGAGCGCGATTCTGGGCCTCACTGAGGCGCTGCGTGTCTCGCAGGCGGATGGCGTTCCGTTCGAAATTGCGGGTATCCAGCGCCAATTCGTCGCGACGATGACGTCGATCGTCGTGACCGTACCCGCCGCGTTGTCCTGGCTTGCGCCGCCCGCGAACGCTCGACGCCTCGTCGACCGCGATGCGATGATCGAGCTTGCGCTTCTTTTCGGTGGTATGGCCGTCGTTATTAGCTTCGGGATGCTTCGAGCCTCCGCGGAGGCCCGCGGCATCTACGATCTCCCGCAGCTCGTACTGCCCTTCGTAATTTGGTCTGCGGTGCGCTTCGACTACCGGATTACTTCGGCGACCGTTTTTATTGTGGCGACGTACGTTTCATCACAGCTCGCAATGGGAGTCGGCCCGTTCGTGCGGATGTCGGATGATCCTGCGGTGCAGTCGCTGGCCACCGGCTGGTTCCTCGCGGGCAATGGCGCGGCTGCCCTGCTGCTGTCGAGCTATGTTGCAACGACACGCCGGCAGGCCAGGGAGGGTCAGCGGGCAAGTGCATTCCTCAAGCATTTTGAAAACGCAGTCTACGCAAGCTTTTACGAAATCGAAGTGAGTACGTGGAAGTACTCGTTCATCGAGGGAGCGTTGGCCCATCGCGAGACTGAATACGACCGTATCATGAGCGATCCCGACTCCTTCATCGACATGGTTCACGCTGACGATTGCGAGAGAGTCGGGGCCTACTGGTATCAGATGCGTGGGGGTGAACTGCGCGAGTCGCTGGATATCAGCTATCGATATAAACCTGATGAGGAGACTTTAGGCTGGGTGCGGTCGCTCGTCATCCCGATATTCGACGATACCGGCCGAGTAGTCCGATACATCGGTATCACGTACGACATCACGGAGCAGGAACAGATGCGCTTCGAGCGGTCGAAGATGCGTGAGATCGTCCGCGAGTCGGACAAGCTGCACTCGCTTGGCGCGCTGGGCGCGGGACTCGCCCACAACTGGAATAACCTCTTATTCATACTCTCCGCGGAAACCGACGAACTTGCTCTTCGCGCGGGAGACGATGCGGACATGAAGGTAACCCTCGATACGCTTCGCGAGGTCATCGAGCAGGGTTCCGGCATTACCAGCCAGTTGCTGACGCTCGCGCGTCGGGACTTCGGTCCGTTCAAGGAAGTCGAACCCTTTGACGAGGTATCACGCGCGGTCGAGCTGTTGCAGCGTTCCTTGCCGTCGATGGTCGAGGTGATCCCGCCCGAGCCTCTGCAAGAGGACGTGGTCATGCGCGTGAAGGCCTCCTACATTCACCAGATCGTTCTCAACCTCGGCTTGAACGCCAGGGACGCGATAGGACTTCGTACCGGCCGCGTGAGCTTCGACCTAAGCGGGCCCTTTACCGGCGAGCTCATTGGCCCGAATGAGACGTTCATTCGATTGACCGTTCAGGATAGCGGCCCCGGCATTGCGGACGATGTGAAACCGCGGATCTTCACGCCGCTGTTTACTACCAAGGACGAGGCGGGCGGCACCGGACTGGGGCTCGCGGTCGTTTCAAGTCTGGTACTCGAAATGGGCGGCACGGTGGAAGTCGAGTCGGAGCCCGGGAACGGGGCTTGCTTTGTCGTCTCGCTACCGGTCGAGCGAGCGGACGCGCCAGCAGTCTGAGTCGGCGACTCGCACGCTGCTATCGCCCGCAGTTTCCGATTGCCTGGGATTGCCCGGTTCCGCCAGGACGAGGGCTTAGGCTGCTGCGGTAGCCGCCGCTGTTGCCTCGGAGCTCTGCGCCTCGACGGGAAGAGAGATCGTGAAAGTGGTTCCCTGTCCTTCAGAACTCGTGAATTCAATCATGCCGCCATGGCCATCGACTACGGTGCTGCGGGCTATTGCCAGACCCTGACCATCGCCGTTGCCGATATTCCTGGTCGTGAAGTGCGGATCGTAGATTCGGTTGCCCACGTTCGACGGGATGCCTGTGCCCGTATCGCCGACGCTGATCTCGACGCAGCCGCCGCGAGTGCGCGTTGCAATTTCGATACGGGTCGGCGCATCCGGGTTCGCCTGTAGCCTCTTCTCGATTGCCTGGGCAGCATTGATGATCAGAATCAGTAAGACCTGACTGATTTCTCTTGGCCTGCACGGGACGAGCGGCAGGTCGGAATCGAAGTCCGTTTCCAGCGCCGCGACGTACTTCCATTCACTCGATGTGACGGTAATTGTGTTTTGGACCGACTTGTTGAGATCAGTTAGTTCGAGTTTGTTGCCGTCCGGATGCGAGAAGTCCTTCAGTGCGCTTAGGAGAGATGAGATTTGGGTAATACCGTCGAGCGATCGTTCCAGCGCCAACGGAATCTCGTTCGCGAGGTAGCAGGGATCGACGGTCTTCAGCATGTCACCCACCTCTTCAACTTGCACTGCCGTCAGTTCACCTTTGCTGGCCGACAGATGCATCCCACTCAGTGCGTCAATTAGATCCAGAGCCTCTGCCACTGCTTCCTTCAGGAATCGAATGTTGTCGCCGATCTGACCTGCAGGTGGGCCAACCTCTAGTGCGACACCCGCGGTTAGCCGGCCGATCGACTCAAACTCCTTCGCCAGGCCGAGCTGCTGCTCGAGTTTTCTATGCGCCGTTATATCCGTCGCGAAGACGAGAAGATAGGGTGCGCCGTCTCGAATCGAACACTGGACGTGAACGTCGACCGGATACACGGAGCCGTCGGTACGGACCCGGGTAGATTCGAAGTACAGATGCGTCTCCTCGTTGTCGACCAACGTGGCTATGCGTTCGCGGAATGAGCGTTCGGTAGCGTCGGCGATAATGTCGACGATCGACATCGACGTCAGATCTGCCAGCGAATAGCCGAGGTTGGTGCAACAGCGCTGGTTGGCATTGACGATACCGAGACTCTCCAGATCGATGACCAGGATTTCGTTACTCGAAGAGTCCAGCAGTTCGTTGAGGTGCAGCGCACGTCGCTGTGCGTCTCGCATGCGACGTTGCTCAGCCGAAATACGCAGATCAAAAAACACGGTTAACTGGCTTACGCCCAGGATTATGAGCGCCGCCAGGGCCACGAAGACCGATAGAGACGTGTTGCTTGCCGGGGTGTCCAGCAAGACGGTGCCCGGATCGGCGTCGTAACGCGTGGCCGCCATACCCGTGTAGTGCATGCCGCAGATGGCCAGACCCATGACCAGAGCGGCGGTACCTTTGAACCCTATGCTGGTCGGGCCCTTCGCTTCGCCGTGAACAAGGCTGTAGATGATCGAAATCGCGGCCGTCGCTGTGATGATCGCAATTCCGACCGAAGCGGCGAACATGAATGGTTCGTAAGTGACCGTCCCTTCCATTCGCATCGCGGCCATGCCGGTGTAGTGCATAGCCGTGATCCCGAGGCCGAGGAGGACACCGCCCAGGCCGATGACGGCCGGGCTGATCGACTTTCGTGAGGCGCACCAGATGGCAAGAGCAGAGGCGGTGACCGCGATGACCATCGACAGTATCGTCAGCGGTAAGTCGTACGTGAAGGGCATGCGTATCTTGAATGCGAGCATGCCAATGAAGTGCACTGTCCATATGCCGACGCCCATGGAAAAGCTGCCCGCCGCGAGCCAGGCAAACGATGGTTTTCCGCGGCGCTTTGCGACGATTCGCGTGAACTCGAACGCCGTGTATGAAGCCAATGCGGCGACGACGAAGGAGAGCGCGGCGAGGCCGTAGCTGTACGATCCTGTCAACATTGAACGTAGTTTCTACCGGCTTACGCGGATTGCAGTTCGTTCCAGCAGGCGACCTGCTTCTCGATCTGCGATGCCGAGACCGGCCGGCCGATGTGGTAGCCCTGCATCTTCTCGCAGCCCATCGCTTCGAGTGTCTTGAAGATCGACTCCGAGCAGACGCCTTCTGCACACACGGTTAGATTCAGTTTGTGGGCGAGCATCACGATCGCCTCGACGATGGTTCTCGCCTCTTTGCTGGTCTCGACTTCCTTCACTAGTGAAATGTCGATCTTGAGTTCATTGAAGGGCATACGATAGAGCTGCTCGAGGGATGAGTAGCCGGTACCGAAGTCATCGATCGACAGCCCGAATCCCTTGATGCGCAGCCGGCTGAGAATTTCCATGGCGACCACGGTGTTGTTCATGACTACCGATTCCGTAACCTCGAGAGTCAACAGGGAATTGTCCAGTCCCAGTGCCTGCATTTTCACCTCGAGCCTGTCAGGGAACTCCGAATCGCTGAGCATCGATGGAGACAGATTGACGGACGCACCGAGATTCATGTCGCGGTCGGCCCAGTCCTTCAGTTGTCGGGTGACCTGATCGATCATGCTGTCGGTTAATGCCGGGAGCAGGCCCGACTCCTCGGCGATACCGATGAAGTCGTTAGGCATGACCACATCACCGTTCTCGTGATGCCAGCGTGCCAACGCTTCCGATTCCACAGTCTTCCACTTGCCCGACTCGTCGCGACAGACCTTGGGCTGAAAGCTCGGGCGGATTTCTCCGGATTCGATAGCGTCCTGAATAGCGTTCGGCTCGATGCTCAGGCAAGCGCGTCTTGCGCTCCGCAACGCGTCCTGCAAGACGTCGAGATTCACGGGTTTCGGCAGCACACCCTGCATGTTCAGACCGAGGATCTCGCCCATCATGGTGGCGGTCGTTAGCGTTCTCTCATCCATGCCGCTGACCAGAATGATGCGCGCTTCGGATTCGAGTTCCTGCAGGAGCTTCAGGATCTTCACGCCGTCGGTTCCGGGCATCTGCAGATCGAGCAGAATGATCGCCGGAGAGAAGCTGAATATCTTGTGCTTCAGGCGCTCGAGATCCGTGGCAATGGAGACATCGAAATCCATGCGTCGTGCCACGCCGGCCAGGTAGCGACAGATGCTGATTTCGTCATCGACGACGAGGAGTCGGTTGTACTCAAGGTTGCTCATTGTGTTTGTCCAATGCGCTTCGAATGCGCTTTGCTAGTTCTATCTGGTTGTAGGGCTTATAGAGAATGTCGTAGCGGTCCGGGTCTTCTGCATCGTTGTGGATCGAGTCATCGGCGAAACCGGTCGTAAGCAGGACCGTTATTTCGGGAATTTCTTTGCTTACTTTGTCGGCGAGATCGAAACCGGACATTTCGGGCATCATGATGTCCGAGAAGAGGAGGTCCGCTTCTTCGTCCTGCAGCATGCTCAATGCTCTCTGTGCCGAAGATGCCTTGCGAACCCGGTACCCGAGCCGCTTAATCAGGGCAGCTGCGGAGTCGCGAACCTGGTCGTTGTCGTCGACAACCAACACGGACTCGCCGCCAAACGGCATCTCCATCGAAGCTGTCGTATCCGACTCGTTTCGTTCGACTTCGTGAGTGCGTGGCAGGTAGATCTCGACGCGGGTTCCGGATTCAGGTTCGCTCTCGATCCGCATGTGGCCGCCCGACTGCTGCACGAAGCCGTAGACCATGCTGAGACCCAGCCCGGAGCCGCCGCCTTCTTGTTTGGTCGTAAAGAACGGGTCCACGGCACGCTTCAGAACTTCGACGTCCATGCCTTCGCCGTCATCCGATACTTCGATGCACACGAAATCGCCGGAGTTATCCTCGGAGAGCTCCTGCCACACGGACGGGTCCAGGTGTTTGTTGAAGGTTCGAACCGAAAGCTGCCCCTCGCCGGACATCGCGTCGCGTGAATTGATGGCGAGATTGAGGAGCGCACTCTCGAGAAGTGATGGATCGACCTTCGTCATCCAGGGCTCGTCCGCGTACTCGGTGTTAATACGCATCGACTTGCTCAGACTACGCTGCAGCAGCGGATCGATGCTGGATAGCAGCTTGTTGACGTCGACAATTCTCGGCTCGAGCGGCTGGCGCCGCGCCAGCGCGAGCAAACGACGGGTCAGATCGCCTCCGCGGACGCAGGCCTGAAGTGCCTGGTCTACTTGAGCGCTGGTCATTGGATCGAGAGACTGCTCCCGAAGCAGCTGGAGGTTGCCCACGATCACCATGAGCAGATTGTTGAAGTCGTGCGCGATGCCGCCTGTCAGCTGACCCACGGCCTGCATCTTCTGCGCTTGCTGCAGTTGCACGGCGGTGCGCTGTCGCTCGCCAACGTCACGCACGTTAATGACCGAGCGTAGCTTGCCGTTGCTGTCTACAAAGGTTCTGCTGACAGC
>CALZMR010000153.1 GCA_945788575.1 uncultured Woeseiaceae bacterium | reverse complement strand
TCTCCTGGGCGTCCGGTCCCGCGAACTTCGTACGCGGCAATAACAATGAATCGACCTCCGAAGCGGCGACTGCCTACGGGGCGATGATCTTGTATGGGCTTGTCACCGGAAACGACGAACTGATCGAAAGAGGGATGTACCTGCACGCTTCGACGGCGGCGGCCTATTGGCAGTATTGGAACAATATCGACGGCTACAACAACGCCGGTGCCGACCAGGACAACTTCCCAGCCGGTTACAACCGAATCACAACCTCGATCATCTGGGGCGACGGTGCCGTCTTCTCAACCTGGTTCAGCGGTGCCTTCGCGCACATCCTCGGCATCCAGGGGCTGCCCTCGAGCCCGCTGATTCTGCACGTCGGCCAGTATTCCGACTACATGGTCGACTACGTCGCACTTGGCCTGAGCGAGTCGTCCAATGTAAGGCCCTCTGGCTTGCCCGCCGATCAGTGGCGCGACCTGTGGTGGAACCTGTGGTCGATGACCGATGCCGATGCGGCGATTGCCGATTATGAGACCGTCGCCGACTACATTCCCGAGGCAGGCGAGACGAAAGCGCATACTTACCACTGGATTCACACGTTCCGGCAACTGGGCCACATGATCACCGGTACCGGCGCGCTTACGTCGGACTACCCGGCGGCGCTGGCCTTCGACAACAACGGTGTGACCCGCTATGTCGTGTACAACTTTTCCGGACAAGCGCTGCTGGTCACGTTTAGCGATGGTCAGGCAGTTAACGCCGCTCCGAACGGATTCACTGTTATTACGAACTAGCGCAACGCTCGACTGGTTCGTGCGGCACCGGCGGCAAAGCTCCCGCGCATTCCGCGACCCAGGCGTCAGGAAACCGATAACGTTCGAGATTGTCGAGCAGGCCGCCCGGCCGTTATCTCTCATAGGCATCGGCTCCTGGCGCTGGCCGGAATAACCGTGGTCCTACCATGGGTTCGAAGTTCCCAAATATGGTGTCTGTGACGCAATCGATTGACGCATGCTGGCACGCTTTACGGTCATGCAATTGCATGAAATCCTTACAATTTACCGACTCTTAGCCGACCACAAGAGAACCGTGCGCAATTAGACAAATTGCATAAAGAAAACCGGCAAGCGGCCGACAAATTTACCGATAGGCTCATTAGGAACTTGCACCATGAGTAAGCCACATCGGTTTAAGCACATCGGACTCTCGGCAGGACTGTTCTTAGTCGTTTCGCTAATCTGGACGGCACCGTCGTCGGCGGACACGCCGAACGATCTGTTCGACCTCAGCGTCGAGGAACTCATCAACTTCCAGGTGACGTCCGTCTCGGGTAAGGCGGAGCGGTTGGGCGATACCACGTCCGCTGTTTTTGTCATCACTCAGGACGATATCCAGCGCCATGGCGTCCGCAGCATACCCGATGCGCTTCGTTTGGCTCCGGGACTCAGCGTTCTTCAGATCGACGCCAATAAGTGGGCGGTCGGGAGCCGTGGCAGGACGGGACGCTTCGCGAACAAGCTGCTCGTTCTGATGGATGGCCGTCTGTTGTATACGCCTGGGTTCTCGGGCGTATTCTGGGACGTCCAGCAGACGCTGATCGAAGAGGTCGATCGCATCGAGATCATCCGCGGACCCGGTGCTGTCGTCTGGGGCACCAACGCCGTAAATGGCGTCATCAATATCATCACGAAGTCGTCGGCTTCTGACCCGGGAGGCTCCGTGATCGGCGGGCTGGATCCGGAGGGTGCTGAGTTCCTCGCTGTTCGCCAGGCCGGGCAATTGGGCGAATCGTCTACCTATCGCGCGTTCCTGAACTATCAGTCGGCGGATGGTAACGAACTTATCGGCGGGTTTCCTGGCGCGGACGGCTGGGATCTGCTGCGAGGCAGTTTCCGGGCGGACAGGTCCCACGACGATGCTGAGATGAGCTTCACCGTCGAGGCCTATACCGGTTCGATGGGTGAGACGGTCACCAACTTCATCCCACAGCCCCCGTACGCGAATGTGCTCCCGTACGAAGGCAACGTCAGCGGTGCCTTCGCGATCGGAAGCTGGTCAATGACCCACGAGGACTCTGCAAGAACCAGCGGACAGGTCTATCTGGACTACACGTCGAGAGATTCGGCGATGTTCTCCGAGGACCGGACGACAATCAGCTTCGATCTGCAACACCATCGCAGCTTCGGACGCCATGAAATCGTGGCGGGCGGTTGGCTGCGGTTTAACCGATACGACATCGGCGGTTCCACTCGACTGAGTTTTCTGGACGAGATCGACAGCGACCGCGTGATTAGCGCGTTCGTGCAGGATGAGATTACGCTTGTCGACGACTCGCTAAGCGTCGAGCTTGGTCTCAAGCTCGAGAACAACGAACTCTCGCAGGACGATGTCGAATTCATGCCTACAGCACGTCTGTTGTGGAAGCCGGTTGAGAATCACTCAGCGTGGGTCGCAGTGACTCGATCCGTGAGAACGCCTTCGATTGCCGATCTCTCCGCCGTGGTAACCGATATTGGTCCCGCGCTTCCGCCCGGCGACCCGCTGAACCCGTTCCCGGTTCCGCTGCGGCAGGGGACCATCGGCAATCTGGCCTACGAATCCGAGTCGAACGTGTCGTTGGAACTCGGGCTGCGCGGACAATTAGGTGACAGCCTCAGCTACGACGTCGCTCTTTTCAACATGGAGTACAAGGACATCCGATCCTTTGTGCTGGCAGGCGCGTTCTGCAGTCCTTCCGGCGTCCCGGTATTCGTCGATCCGACCTGCGTCATTGGCTCAGATAGCGTCATCAGTACAGCATTGTTCACGAACGATAACGACAGCAGGTTGCACGGTGGCGAGATGTCACTCGACTGGATGCCCGCCGAGAGCTGGCGTGTGCGCGCCTCTGCTTCCTTCGTGCGTGAAGACCTCGAGGTAGCAGCAGGCGCATTCGAGCCTCCGAGTTCGTATCCGGAGTGGCAGTACAGCCTTCGCTCGGAGTGGTCACCAACGGAGAATATCAGCGTCGCCGCATTCGTCCGCTACGTGGACGAGATTGAGTATTTCGGTATCGACGACTACTGGCAGGCGAACGCAAACGTCCGCTGGGCTCTCCGCGAAAGCTGGGTCGTTTCGCTCGGCGTTCGCAATCTGCTCGATGACGTAACTCAGGAGTATCAGTCGGAGTTGGGCGATCTGGTTCCGACTCAGATCGAGCGATCAGCGTTCCTGAATCTGAGCTACACGTACTAGGATCTGGGAGCGCTGCTTCCAATGTCTGTCCGCCATCACATTAGCATCGGCCTCCTGCTGTTGCTTGGCGCCCAGCCGTCTGTCGCCGATTCGGTGACGGAGGCCGAGGTCAAGCTCGCGCTGGTCTACAACATGACCCGTTTCGTCAGTTGGCCTGACACGGCCGGCAGCGAGCAGTTCGAGCTTTGCCTCGCCGGAGAGAATGCCTACGAGATCGCGGCAGAGAATCTCCGAGGCCGCAAGATCGGCGACCGCGACATTCGAGTCAGTCTTCTCGCCGAGGAGACCGACGGCGCCGCAGCGTGCGACCTCGTTTATGTTTCTCACGACGAGGCGGACCGAGCTCGCGTACTCCTGGAACGCTTCGAGGGACTTCCGGTGCTGATGGTCAGCGACGCCCCGGCCTTCGTTGAGGAAGGAGGCATGGTCGGCCTGTCAATCGTAGACGGCCGGGTTGGCATGACGATCAACGTAACCGCCTACGAGAGCGTCGGGCTGACAATCAGTTCGCAACTGCTCGAGCTTGCGCAGGTGATCGACGACGATCAGAGGGCGGGCGGATGACGCGGTTGCTGAAGAACCTGCCTCTGAGACGCAAAGTTCAGATCATCATGGTTGTTACGGCGACCTTTGCGCTTCTTTGCGCTTCCATATTTATCCTGGTCGGCCAGGCATTCGAGGCCAAGGAAGATCTCCGAACCCGGCTATCGACGCTGGCGGACGTGATCGGCAAGAACAGCGTCGGCGCTCTTACGTTCTAGGATTCCGAGCAGGCCAATCGTGTTCTGAGCTCGCTGGAAGCGCAGCCGAGCGTCGATGCAGCCGCAGTATTTACCCTGGCTGGCGACCGAATAGCGAGATTGTCCGACGATGACGCGTCGGAGCGATCGGCCGAATGGATTCGAGGGGCTGGCCACACTCGCGCCGACCGCACCAATAATTTCGATCATCTGGAGCTCGTGCAACCGATCACCTATCAAGGTGAGGTTCTGGGTACGATCTACGTTCGATCGACACTGCAACCGATCTTCGAAAGCGTTTATCGTTCGATAACACTCACCGCGATCGCGCTGCTGATCGGCGCGTTCATGGCCTTTGGGCTTGGGTCCTTGCTGACGCCAGCTATCGTGCGTCCCATCGGCACATTGTCTCGTCTGGCAGCTTCGGTGTCCGCGGACGAGGATTTCTCCTTGCGTGCGGAGGTGGAAGGCAACGACGAAATCACCTCACTGGCGCTGGCGGTCAACGACATGCTAGAGAAGCTCGAGGTTCGCGATGCCAGGCTGGCGGCGCACCGCGATCGACTGCAGTCCGAAGTCGATGACCGTACTCGAAGCCTCGCGGAGGCAAACCAGCGCCTGGAGCAGTTCGTCGACGAGCTGAAAGTAGCGCGTGACAAATCCGATGCGGCAAATCAGGCGAAGAGCGAATTCCTTGCACGCATGAGCCACGAGATTCGCACGCCGATGAACGGCGTGCTGGGTATGACGGAACTCATGCTTGGCTCAACGGAGCTTGACGGACTGCAGCGCCGCTACGCGGACAACATCCGTCTCTCTGCGGAATCGTTGCTCGGCATCATCAACGATATCCTCGATTTCTCGCGGATCGAAGCCGGGAAGCTCGAATTGGAAAGCGAGGAATTCGATCTGCGAGAGATGCTCGAGGATGTCATCGAATTGCTCTCAGAGCAGGCGGACGCCAAGGGTCTCGAGCTACTCAGCGATATTCGCTCGTCGGTGACGCCGTCGCGGGTTGGCGACGTGCTGCGGATTCGCCAGGTAGTGTTGAATCTCGCTGGAAATGCCGTGAAGTTTACTGAGCGTGGCGAAGTGGTCGTGCGAGCGGAAGAGTTGCCGATCGATGGCCAGCAAGGAGTTCGCATCAGCGTCGTCGACACGGGTATTGGCATCGACGAAGCGAATCTCGAGCGGGTGTTCGAGTCGTTCTCGCAGGAGGACGGTTCGGTAACGCGCCGCTTCGGAGGCACTGGCCTCGGTCTTGCTATCTCGAGGCAGCTTGTCGATCTAATGCGGGGCCAGATAGGGGTCTCCAGTCAGGTCGGTCAGGGAGCGACATTCTGGTTCCACTTCCCGCTTCCTGCGTCGGCCGACTGCCATTCGGAATTCAGCGACAAGACCTTGAGCGGGAAAAGCTTGCTATTGGTCGATGATCACGCGATATGCCGGGACGTTCTCGGGCGATATCTGCGGGATGCCGGTGCAGATGTCACCGCCGCTGCGAATGGCCAGCAGGCGATTGCGGCCGTATCCGAGGGGCGCTTCGATATTGCGGTTGTCGACTTACACATGCCGGAAATGGACGGCATGACGACAATTCGCAAAATTCGGGAACGTTGTGGCGAATCGGCACCGCAATTCGCGTTGCTCAACTACCTGTCGGCGCAAGTGCCCGAAGCAGAGTTTGAAGAGTTGGGCATTGCCTGCACGATTTCCAAACCTGTGCGCCGGCAAAACATGTACGACCGCTTACGTCAATTCGTGCTCGATGAGCAGGACGTGAATGGGGGTACGGCGATCATCGAAGTCGAGACGTCTCCCGAGCCGGATCCAGTCTCCGCGCGCGTACTGCTCGTCGAGGACAATGACGTCAATCTGGAAGTCGCAAGGGCGATGTTGAAAGGCCTGGGTTGCGAGTTCGTTTGCGCTCGTAACGGCGAGGAGGCGGTTGAAATCCTCATCGACCAGCGCGAGCCGTTCGATCTTGTCTTGATGGACTGCCAGATGCCGGTCATGGATGGTTTTACCGCCACCAAGGTCATTCGTCGAGATGAGGCGAAGGATAGTCGAGCCCCAATTCCCATCGTCGCACTGACAGCCAACGCGATCGCTGGCGACCGGGACCGTTGCCTCGCGGCCGGAATGACCGACTACTTGTCGAAGCCATTCTCGATGCCGCAGCTTCGAGAAACGATCGAGGCCCAACTTGCCGGATCGGCGAACGAGCCTGCCTCAGCGGCCAGCTGATCCCTCTGGCAGCGAGGCCGCCGTCCGAAGCCTGACCACTATCGATTTCGTCGTGCGTAGCTTGTGTGCAAGTACGCATAACGAGCGTATGTAGATGAGAATGGCGCTAGCCGAGGGTCGCGCTGGAATTCGAGTATCTGATCCAGCGCGTCGCGCCCGCTTAGAACTCGATTGACGAGACGCCTGCAAAACCGTTCGCCGCGCTCGCTAAGGTATCGGCAGCATCGTCACGTTCAACGTAGTAGTGCCTAAATCCGGCTTGTTCGCTCGCGGCGAATAGAGAGGCGAAGTCGATCGTGCCCGAGCCGACGTCCGCCATCGCTCCGTCCTCAGCCATATCCTTCACATGGCACAGCGGGAACCGGCCAGGGTGATTTTCGAAATAAGCGAATGGGTCGGCGCCTGCCACGGTAATCCAATACAGATCGAGCTCGATCTGCACCAGTGACGGATCGGTCTCAGCCAGCAACAGATCGATGGGCAAGATGCCGTCCATCGCCTCGAATTCGAATTCATGGTTGTGATAAGCGAATTGCAGACCGGCCGCCGCGCATTGCTCCGCTACCCGACTGAACAACTCCGCATGCTCCCGATATTTGTCTCTCGACAAAAGTCTCGATGACCTGCTCCGGCGCTTCGCGAAGCATCTCGATCGGCGCATGGGCGGAAGGTGAGGCAAGGCCCAAACTGTCCAGCAGCGCCCGAATTTCCCCGGGCGCGTGATCGAAGTAGCCGGCGAACTCCACTTCTCGAAAGCCGATTTCGGCGAGGCGCTGCAGGGTGCCGGGCAGGTCCTCCGCCATACGATCGCGCACCGTGTAGAGCTGGATACCGACGTTGTTGAGCGTTCGTCCGGACACGGATTCCTCCTCTCGAGCGCATGAGAAGATCAGCGGACTCATGGTCATTGCGCCCAGGCCGGTCAATACGTCTCTGCGCTTCATAGCGTTCCTTCCTTCAGCATGTCGGCAGCCGCTGCCGACGCTCGCGCGGTCAGCGCCATATAGGTGAGCGACGGGTTCTGGCAGGCCGACGACGTCATCGCCGCACCGTCGGTAACGAACAGGTTGGGCACGTCATGCGCCTGGTTGTACCTGGTCAGTACCGAGGTCGCCGGATCGTGGCCCATGCGCGCAGTACCCATCTCATGGATCAGGAGCCCCGGTGGAGCCACATCCGTGTTGACCTGGATGTGCTCGAGGCCTGCTGCCTCAAGCAGCTCTTGCGCATCCGTAGCGATCGCCTCGAGCATTGCGAGGTCGTTCTCCCGGTGCTCGCACTCGATGTGCAGCATCGGAATACCCCACTGATCCGTGTTGTTCTCGTCGAGCGACACTCGATTTCTCTCGTCAGGCAGCATCTCGCCGAAACCGCCGATTCCAAAACCCCAGGGGCCGGGTTGCCGAAGCTGTTGTTTGAAGTCTTCGCCGATACCCTCGGTATACGAGCCGCGGCCCCAACTCGAGCGGAACGCGCTGCCCTGGAAACCGAAGCCGCGCAGGAAGCGATCGTCTTTCTCCGTGACGTTGCGGAATCGCGGGATGTAACAGCCGGTCGCACGCCGCCCCGAATGGTACTTGTCCTCATGGCCCGAGAAGACGCCGTTGGCATTGATGCCGCCGAGATGGTCCATCAAATTTTGGCCAAGTACGCCGCTCGAATTCGCAATGCCGCTCGGGAACTGTTCCGATCTCGAGTTGAGCATGATCTGCGTCGTGCCGAGGGTCGAAGCGCAAAGGAATACGAGCCGGCCGGTGTAGACGCGCCGTTCCTTGGTATTGGTGTCGATCACGCGAACCCCTGAAGCTCTCTGTTGATCGGCATCGTAGTCGACGCTTTCGACAATCGCGTCGGTCACTGTCGTCAGGTTGCCGGTGCGATTAGCGGCCGGCAAGGTTGCTGACAAACTGGAGAAGTACGCGCCGAACGAACAGCCGCGCTGGCATTCGCTGCGGTTCATGCACCGCGTGCGGCCAAGCGACATCTGCTCCTGAGTCGGCTCGGTAATGTGCGCAGTGCGACCGATAATCAGCTTGCGGCCGGGAAACGCCGTCTCGATTCGTTCCTTGACGTCCAGTTCAACGCAATTCAGCGGGAAGGGCGGCTGGAACTGACCGTCGGGTAGTTGCGGCAGTCCTTCGCGCGAGCCGCTGATGCCGGCGAAGGTCTCGACGTGGTCGTACCAGGGCGCTATATCACCGTAACGTATCGGCCAGTCGACGCCATGGCCGTCCAATGCGTTGGCTTCGAAATCGAGTTCGCCCAGTCGATAGCTTTGTCGATGCCATGTCAGCGAGCGTCCACCCAGGTGATATCCCCGTATCCATGGGAAAGGCTTGTCGTCGGGCGTCGAGTAAGGATTCTCACGATCGTTGACGAAGAAGTGCTTCGTGAAATCGCTGAATGCGTAGCAGTCCTTCTGCACGGAGTAGTCGCGATTTGCGACGTCTTCCGGAACCTGACCGTAGTAGGGCAGCTGCCAGTTTCCTTTGCCCTCTGTGACGTAGTCTGCGCGATGTGCGACGTTACGGCCCCGTTCGAGCAGCAGGACTTTGAGACCTCGCTCGGTGAGTTCTTTCGCCGCCCAGCCGCCGGATATGCCGGATCCGACCACGATCGCATCGAAATCCGATGTCGTATCAGAGGCCATAGGAATACCCGTTCCAGAACCACCCACGGTCGTTCTCGTTGAGTGGAATACACGGCAGGTAGTCCCCTGGTATCGCCTGGTAGCGCAATTCCACGGTCGCACCCGTTTCCGAGTTGTAGTACGCGAACAGCACCATCTGCTTCAGTCCCGAGAAAAACGTCGGGACATAGCCTTGCTCGAAGTATTCGTGGTCCAGCGCCTGCAGCAACTCGAGCTGTTGCGCCGGAGTGCCGGCCGAGAAGCTGTCCATCCCCGCCTCCTTCGCGCGATCATCGATTCCGGCCAGGCCGTCGACCCAGAGTTGCTGGCGTTCCGACGATGCCCATTCCGCGAACATCATGTCGATGAAGTGGTGTACCCCGACACCCAATGCGCCAGGCGTATCGGTTTCGGGAATGATCAGGTCGGCGATCCGCGTGAGCATCGCGAATTGCTCCTCGCCGAAGAACCGGGGTGCCGAGTCTTCGGTCATCGCTGCGGCAGTACTCGCAAGCAGGCTCAGTTGCGACGCGGTCACCGTGCCGCCGATCAACGCCGCCAGGCGCTTGATCACGCTACGGCGGGTGAGCAGCTTTGGGTCTTCGGCCATATCGGTTCTACCTCGATTCCTGGTTGTACAGAGCTACGAGATCGGCGATAGCCTGTTCTTCGCCGCTCTCGTCGGGCCAGCACTCCAGTCCGATCGGGCCGGCGTAGCCCGCCTCTCGAACTGCCTTGAAAATAAATTCGTAGTTCAACTCACCGCTGCCAGGTTGATTCCGGCCTGGCACATCGGCTACCTGCAGGTAGCCGATCTGATCGATGCCGTCGCGGATATTGGCGACGAGATTCCCCTCGGTCAGTTGCATGTGATACAGGTCCCAGTTGATCTT
Source organism: uncultured Woeseiaceae bacterium (assembly GCA_945788575.1). Taxonomy (GTDB): domain Bacteria; phylum Pseudomonadota; class Gammaproteobacteria; order Steroidobacterales; family Woeseiaceae; genus UBA1847. Next base: position 2,844 of record CALZMR010000153.1, on the reverse strand, counting down.
GACGTTCGGCGAATCGACGCGTCTGCAGATATCCAGCGCATCCGCCGAGCCATTCAGGAAGAAACCCAGGTGATCGACCGGATTGAACGGTTCGAGGATAAGCGTCTTCTCGGCGTCCTCGAGGATCGGCGCGACGCGCTCGAGGGCAGCGGCAAGATTGCGGACGCTGTCAGCCTGACCGACGCCCTCCAGCTGCTCATGCCCGACGACCGTGAACATCGGCGCATCCAGTTGCTGGGCAAGCTCGACGGCCATCTGCATCGTGCTGGCGAATGCCTCGTGATTCTCGCGATCGGCGAGGCTCGGTCCGAACCAACCGGTGAACTGCACGATGTCCAGATTCAGTTCACTGCAGAGGCTGGCAACGGCGGCCATGTCCCTGCCTTCGGCAATAGGATTCCAGAATTCGATCGCGCTGAAGCCGTGCTCGGCGGCCAGCCGGAATCGCTCCATGAACGGCCGATCGGTCCACCAGGATTCCACGTTGCAGGCGAGTCCGGCAAGTCGCTGCCTGGCATTGGCTTGTCCCGCCGAGGCAACGCTATTACCCGACAAAATCGTCGAACAGGTGACCGCGCCCATGGCGCCCAGCATTCTTCTTCTTGTTATCGGCACACCGTTTGCTCGTACCGCGAATTACTGAGTCCACCATAGCCAATGCCGGTAGCCCGATCAATAACAGCTGCAACGACCGATCTGTAATAACGGCAGCCGATACGTTAAGGTCTCAAAGGACGACTATCTCGCCCCGCTCGGAGAAAGGAATCCGATTTCCAGTGGCGCCGGGAATGAATATCAAGAAGAACAATGTCGGGGAAAGTCCTATGGGTGAAATCAACGAACGGCGGTTGTTTGTCGCAAGCTGCATAGCGCTTGTTCTAACAGCGATGACGTTCGCGATTCGCGCGCGGCTAGAGACGGTCTTCGGGCCGGACGGTGTCGGCCTCACGCTCGAACAGATCGGTTACGCCTTCGGGCCGGCCTTCTGGGGCTTCACGCTGGCAATGATCTTCGGCGGCCCGGTCGTCGACTATCTCGGTATGCGCCGCGGCATGTGGATTGCCTTCCTAACGCATGCGGCCGGCATCGTCGCAACGCTGCTCGCCAAGGACCTGACGTCGCTGTTCCTCGCCACCGTGTTAATGGGACTCGGCAACGGCATGGTCGAGGCCGTCTGCAATCCGCTCGTCGCCAGTATGTACTCTCGCGAGAAGACCAAGATGCTCAACCGTTTCCACTTGTGGTTTCCCGGCGGCATCGTTATCGGTTCGATTGCCGGTTACCTGCTAATGGATGTGCTGGGCCTCGCCTGGCAGGCGCTTGTTGCAACCCTGTTCATACCGCTGGGGATCTATGGCTACCTGGTGCGTGGTCAGCAGTTTCCGGTGACTGAGCGCGTCGAGATGGGGGTCAGCACACCGGATGCCCTCAAGAGCCTCGCAACCCCTCTCTATCTGTTCATCGGTGCCTGCATGATGATGTCGGCCGCAACGGAGCTCGGCACGACGCAGCGCATCGAGTCGCTGCTGAAGGCCACCGGCGTCAATGCGCTACTCGTACTCGCATTCATCAACGGCATCATGGCCGTCGGCCGTGCGTTCGCGGGCCCGATCCACTATCGGATCAGCACGGTCGGAATGCTCTGGTTCTCCGCGATTGTTTCATTTGTCGGATTGCAGTTGCTCGCCGGTGCATCAGGGTGGTTCGTCTGGGTCGCAGCCGCGGTTTTTGCATTGGGCGTCACGTTCTTCTGGCCGACAACGCTGGCGTTCATCTCCGAGAACAAGCCGCAAAGCGGGGCGTTCGGCCTGTCGATCATGGGCGGACTGGGGATGCTGTCGGTGTCGGTCGTGCTACCGATCATGGGCAGGGTGCTCGACAATGCTCAGGGAACGGAGGCGATCAGGACGATGAGCATCCTGCCGGCGATCCTGATCGTGCTCTATGGCGGACTCTTCTTCCTGCGCCGGGCGCGAAGGAAAGCGGTAGCCTGAAGAATTTGACCCTGAAGTAATTGACGAAGTCCGGCTAAACCTCGACCCAGACCGCGCCGGCCTCACTCGATCGAACGGCGGCGTCGACGAACGCGACGCCCGCCTTGCCGTCGTCACCCGTCGGGAACAGGACATCGGCAGCCGGCGCTTCACCGTTACGCGCGGCACGGATTGCCGCCGCGACTTCCTTGTAGATGGTCGCGAACGCTTCGAGATAACCTTCCGGATGTCCGGCGGGGATTCTCGTCGCTCGAACTGCCGCGTCCGCAGCCGCTGGGCTACCGCGCGTCACCCGTTGCGGCGTCTCGCCGAGCGGCGTGAACGTCAACTCATTGGGTTGTTCCTGGCGCCACACTAGACCGCCTTTGTCGCCATAGACTTCCAGCTGCAGGTTGTTCTCGTTGCCGACCGCCACCTGGCTTGCCCACAGCATGCCCTTAGCACCCTCCGAAAAACGCAGCAGGAGCTGCGCGTTGTCGTCCAGCTGCCGACCCTCGACGAATGCGGAAAGGTCCGCGCACAGCGCTTCTAGCTTTAGCCCGGTTACGAAGCACGCCAGGTGATACGCGTGCGTGCCGATGTCGCCGATGGCACCCCCAGCTCCCGATTTGGCCGTGTCGGTTCGCCACGCGGCCTGCTACGGGCCGCTGGCTTCGATCGACTCTCTTAGACAGTCCTGAGCGTACTGGGCTCGCAGCGTACGGATCTTGCCGAGGTCGCCGCGTTCGATCATCGCCCGGGCGTGCCGGACCATCGGGTAACCCGTGTAGTTGTAAGTCACCGCCAGGATGCGCCCCGCATCTCGCGCGGCGCCTTGCAGCGACTCGGCCTCTTCGACGGTAACTGTCAT
>CALZMR010000152.1 GCA_945788575.1 uncultured Woeseiaceae bacterium | reverse complement strand
CGAGAACGGCGCCGACGCTGGCGACCGTTTCCGCCTCGGGCGGCGTCTGCGCCACCGAGAGCGGCGGGCCCAGCTCGGTTTCATCGAGCACGGCCACGCCCGGATCCGTGCCCTCGCGGCCGAACCATCCCCACAGGAAATAGAGGATATTCGCCAGCAACAGGATGAGCAGCAGGTTCCGCATCGCTCTTTCTTAAGTCTCCGGGTCGAGCATTCGCATGAGTCCTTGCAGCACGAGATTCGGGCGGTGCTGCGGACTCTCGTCGAGCGCCGTTAGAATGCGCGACGCGTCCCCGCCGGTCAAGACCACAGCCGGATCGTAAGCATTTGATCGCAGTGTCTTTATTCCACGCTCGACGGCGCCTGTGACGGCAGCAATGGCGCCGCTGCGTACCGCAGCCCCGGTCGAACCCGCAAACTGGTCCAGCCCCAGGAACGAGCCGGTCTTCGGTGTCTTTATGGGCGGGATGTCGCTGGTGTCGTTCGCCAGCGCACTGGCCATGAGTTCGACGCCCGGCAGGATCTGTCCGCCGAGGTGTTGGCCGTCGTCATCGATCGCGTCGATCGTGACCGCCGTTCCGGCATCGACCACCAGGCAGGCCGATTCGAACTCGGTCCACGCGCCGATCATCGCGACCCAGCGGTCCACGCCCATCGTCCGCGGCTGCGAGTACGCATTGGTCAGCCCGAAGCCCGTCTTCTTGGTGCTCGCGAAGTGCACGTCCTGATGGCAGTGCGCGCCGATCACGCCGGATAACCGGGTCGCGAAGGTCGGCCCGGCAACGTTGCTCGCCATCACCGCGTCCACGCGCGTCGGCAGCCGGGTCGTCAATACGCTGATGCCCTGCTTTTTGATCTTCGCCTGCGCGATGTGGCCGGTCTTGTGGATCTCACCGTCCTCGGCAATGCCCCACTTGAGGCGCGTGTTGCCGACATCGAGCAACAGCGCCTTCACGTGTCAGCTCTCACGTGACGAATTGTGCCGCTCACGATCGAGTGGGTCGCATCGCCATCGACGACGAGCAATGCGCCGGTGGTATTGATACCCGCCGCAACACCTTCGCAGGTGCCTTGCGGCGTATCGGCAATTACGGTCTTTCCGCTCAGCCAGTCGTAGTCACCGAAGCGCTTCGCGAATGCATCGAAACCCTTCGCCTCGAAGTCGTCGATCGCTGAGACCCACGCCTCGATGACGCGCGCGGAGAGCAGGTTGCGTTCGGGGGGATTGTCGATGACGTCCGCGAGTCCGATCGGTCTGACGACCAGATCGTCAGCAAAAGCCTTTTTCATCGCGTCGTCGACCGACAGGTTGATGCCGATGCCGGCAACGACAGACACGCGTTCGCGCTGCTGAACCTCGGTGAGTATGCCGCCGAGTTTGGCCTCGTTGACGTAGATGTCGTTCGGCCACTTGAGCGCGATGCCCGCAATGCCGAGGTCGGCCAGAACCTCAGCCACATTGACGCCGAGCGCCAGCGTCAGCGGCGGCAGATTGACTGGCGTCTGCTTGAACGTATACGACATCGACAAGCACAGGCTCGCTTCGGGCGCCGAAAGCCAGAGATTGTTGCTGCGCCCGCGCCCTGCCGTCTGATGGCTGGCGATCGCCACGCGGTACTGGCCCGGTTCCGGAGGCGCTTGATCGATAAGATAGGTGTTCGTCGACGGGATGACGTCAAAAACGTCGAGTGCATGCAAGCGCTCGGCCGCGCCGGAGGACAGTTCGCCGTGAACTGTATCGGACTCAGTCCGCGCCATTGCCCGTCGAATCGTTTCGGCGCTTCAGCACCATGACCTTCGGGTTGCGATGTTCGGTTCCGGCGCGCATCCGCTGAATGTTCGAGCGATGCGCCCAGATGATGTAGAGCGCGATGCACGCCGTGTAGATGAACAGCGGTTGTTCGTCGGGCAGCCGGGTTGCCGCGAGCAGGATCGGCAACGACGTTGCCGCCGCCATCGTGGACAGGCCGACGTAGCCCGAGAAGACCAGCACGAAGGCGAACACGACGAGAATCACGATGACCAGTGATGGATCGAGCACGAGTATGGTGCCGATCAGCGTCGCTCCGCCCTTACCGCCTTTGAAGCCGTGGTAGATCGGCCAGACGTGGCCCATAACCGCGCCGGCCGCGCAGCTAATCTGCAACCAGTCGCGCGAGATCATGGGATCTGCTTCGACCCACGGCAGGTTGAGGCCCGGCACAAACGCCGCACCGAAGTAGCCCTTGCCGATATCGATGATCACGACGCCGAGCGCGAACAGCAGGCCCTGCGTGCGCAGCGCGTTGGTACCGCCCGCGTTGCCGCTGCCCAGCTCGCGGATATCGACGCCGCCGCGGAACCGGCCCATGATCATCGCGCCCATGAGGGAGCCGATCAGATAGCTGATGAGAAACTTGCTGCCGAGTTCGAGCATCGATAACCGCTTTGCGCCAGTTGACCGGCGCATTGTAGCATCGGCCAACTGAGCGCCCGCGACTCTCTGAATGACAGCTATACCGGTTCATGTATTTCTCAACCCGACCGCGGGACGGGGACGCGCGCGCCAGCGACTCACGCGGCTGCAGGAGATTCTGCTCGCCGCCGGGCTCGAGCCTATCGTGCATTCGAGCCGCGCCGTAGGTGACATCGAAGAGAGCGTGCGGAAGAACGTCGACGAGGGTCTCGAGCGTGTCGTCGTCGCCGGCGGCGACGGCAGCATCCACGAAGCCGTGAACGGACTCCTGCGCGCCAGCCGCGGGGCGACACTCGGCGTCATCCCGACCGGCACCGGCAACGACTTCGCCAAGGCCGCCGACATCCCGCTCGACTGGGAGACCGCCACGAAGCTGCTGGCCGACCGGATCCATGCCGGAGACGCGCCGCGCCGCCTCGACGTCGGCCGCATGAACGACCGCTACTTCGCGAACGGTGCCGGGATCGGTCTCGATGCCAAGGTCACGGCGATGGCGCGCGACTTCAAGTGGCCGATCGGCGACGTCGTCTACCTCATCGCCATCTTCCGCGCGATGCTCGACAGCCTTTCGACCCCCAGCATGACGATCAAGGCCGACGGCTTCGACTATGACGGCCCGCTCACGCTTGCGAGTATCAGCAACGGCCCCTGGATCGGCGGCATGTTCCACATCGCACCGATGGCGGACAATACCGACGGTCAGCTCGAACTGCTGATCGCCAAACCGGTCACGCGCCGGCGGATCATGACGCTGCTGCCGAAACTCATGAACGGCACGCACGTGACGGAACCGGAGATCCTGCATGCGCCTGTTCGCGCCGTGAGCATCCGCGCCGAGGCGCCCCTGCCATCGCACCTCGACGGCGAGGTGCAGCCGCTCATGGACGAGTTCGAGATTGAGATCCTGCCCGAGCGGCTACGCCTTATTTGAGGGTTTCTGAGCGCCCAGCCAGATCGCGAACAGAGCGATGGCCGCGCCGGCGATCTCCGTCGGCGTCATCGGCCGCGCGAAGAACACGACGTCCCAGACGAAACTCAGTGTCGGCTGCAGCAGGAGCGCCAGCCCCGCTTCGGTCGTCGTGACCTGCGGCAGACTGCTCGCGATGAACATCAGGCCGAGCGCGTGGGAGAGTAAGCCGTAGGCCAGCAGCCAGCCGGCGTCCGTCATGGTCGGTATCGCCAGCGACTCGCCTTCGACCCAGGCCGAGCCTCCGAGCATGATCGCGACGCCGATCGAGACGATCGCGACTTCACGGGTCGGCAGCCGGTCGACGGCCTCGCTGCGGATAGAACGCATCGTCAGCAGGTAGCTCGAGTACGCGACCGCGGTCAGCAATCCGAAGATCACGCCGGCCCGGTAGTCGGCGCTCAGGCTACTCCAGTCGAGACCGACGATCAGGGCAAGGCCCAATAGCGCCAGCGGAACCGCGATCAGCTGGGCGGCTCTCGGCGGCTGCCGCAGCAGCACGACGCCCGCGAACATCATGACGAACACCTGGAAGTTGGCGAGCAGGGTCGAGAGTCCCGGCCCGATGTAGTTGATGCTTCGATGCCAGAACCACAGGTCCAGCGAGAAGAACACGGTGGCGAGCAGCAGCAGTCCCCACATCGAGCGCGAGAAGCTCATGCGGCGCCGGGTGACGAGCAGGTAGATGCAGAGTCCCGCGGCGCCGAACGCCGCGCGGTAGAAGCCGCTGGTGGTCGAGGAGACTTCGACCAGCTTCACCCAGACGGGCGACAGGCTGATCAGTACCGCGCCCAGATAGAGGCGCGGCCGCGGATCGGCAAACGAGAACACGTTATCCCGCCAGCCAGGCGGCGCGGCGCGCTTCGACGTGTACGTCGACGTCGGTGTCGAGTTCCAGCCAGGCGGTGTCTTCCGGCGGCGCTTCGAAGACGATCTTGAGCGTCAGGAGTTCGTCGCCGCGGAACACGACCAGGCTCATCTTGTCATTGGGCCTGAAGCGCTTGAGGCGCTGGCCAACGTTCGCGTGAGTCAGCGCCAGGCCGTCCAGCGCGACGGCAATGTCGCCGGGCGACACACCCGCCTCTTCCGCGGGCCCGCCATTGGCGACTTCCGCGAATTCGACCTTGCCGTTCTTCTCGAGCAGCGTCGCGCCCAGCGACACCGGCGGCATGGCCGCCCGCTCGCGCTTTGTGCCGCCTTTGTCGAGGCGGTCGACGGTCGCGCGCATGTTCAGATCGACGCCGTGCGATCGTAGCAGCGCGGCGAGCGGGAGTTCGCCGGTGCCGCGTACAGCCGCATCGAAGAAGTCGCCGAGATCGAGCCCGGTGATCTCCACACACAGGCTCTCGAAACCGCCCTCGGGCATGCCCTCGCCACTCTGACCGTAGCGTTCCCAGACTGCGTGCATGACGTCGTCCAGACTTTGCTTGCCCTTGGTCTCCTGGCGGATCTTCAGGTCGAGGCAAAGCGAGATGAGCGCGCCTTTGACGTAGTAGCTGACGATCGCGTTGGGTGCGTTGGCGTCACGTTTGTAGAGCTTGATCCACGCATCGAAGCTCGACTCCGCGACGCTCTGCCGCGTGCGCCCGGCGCCGCGCTGCATGCGAGTAATCGTGCGGCCGACCAGTTCAAGATAGCTCGCCTCGCCGATCAGCCCCGAGCGCAACAGCATCAGATCGTCGTAATACGAGGTGATGCCTTCAAAAACCCACAGCAGTTCGGTGTACGCCTCGGTCGTCAGATCGGACTCCGCGACTGCGGCGGGACGGATGCGTTTGACGTTCCAAAGGTGGAAGTACTCGTGGCTGACGAGCCCGAGCAAGGTCCGATAGCCTTCGTCGACCTCCTCCTGACCTTTCCACGGCAGGCAGTCGCGCAGGCAGACGAGGCTCGACGACCAGCGATGCTCGAGACCGCCGTAACCGCTGCCGGTCGCGTGCAGCAGGAATAGGTACCGATCCAGATCATCCGGCTTGCCCAGGAACGACAGGTGTTGTTCGCACAATGTCTTGAGGTCGTGACACAGGCGCGCCATGTCGCAGGGCGCCGTGCCGCGGATCGCGATGGCGTGCGGAATGCCGGCCGCTTCGAATTCGCCGATCGAGAGCTGACCGATCTCCACGGGATGGTCGATCAACTCGTCGTAGTCGGCGGCGGTGTACGTGCCGAAGCCGTACTCTTCCGCACCGGCACGATTCATGGAGGTCGCGACCCGCCAGTCGTCACCGACCGAACCGTACGGAGCGAGAATCTCCAGCTCGCAGGCCTCCTGCTGCTGGCCGACGACGGCCGGGAACACGCAGGGCCCGTTGAAATAGGCGTGCGTCGTATCGAGGTGCGCACCGCGGACACTCTCGTCGTGCGCGAATACCTCGAGCACGAGCGTCAGCTCACGCTCGCTGTTCGCGGCCGACCACGTGCTCTTGTCGGTCTTCGTGAGCGGCACGTCGACACCGCCGGACTCGGCGCGAATGGAGACCACGTTTCGCGCGTAGTCGCGGATCATGTAGCTGCCGGGGATCCACGCCGGCATCGCAAAGCGCTGGCCCTCGGGGTCCGGCTTCTCGACCGTTACCCGCACCTCGAACAGGTGCGCCGCGGGATCGCTCGGGATGATGCTGTATCGATGGGCCACGAGCGCTGCTTCAGTCCTTCGCCCGGACCGGCTCGGAGAGTTTCAGCGTCAGGCACTTGGCCGAGCCGCCCGCTTTCAGGAACTCTGACAGTTGCACCACGTGGAAGTTGAAGCCCCGCATCTTGAGCTGCGCTTTCAGCGGCTCCGAAGCATCGTTCATGATGACTTCCTGGCCGATGTTGACGGCGTTGCAGGCGAAGTTACCGGCATCGAGTGTATCGACAACGATGCGCTTGTGCGGCGGGATGCGGGTCTCGATCGCCATGCGCGAGTCGTAGTCGAAGGCCGGCGGATGATACATCAGGTAGCCGCCGGTCAGCGGACAGAAGCAGGTATCGATGTGATAGAAGCGATCGTCGGTCAGGCGGATCGAGAGGAGTTGGACATCGAAGAACTCCTCGATCTCCTTGTGCGCTTCGATCTCGGTGCGGAAGCCGTAGCCGGTCCAAAGCCACGGGCCGCCGCGATCGTGCAGGCAATCGCCGGCGCCCTCGAAGCCGATCTTCTCGTCGAGATCCAGGAGCTCGTAGCCGTTTTCGCGGAACCATGCTTTGAAATGCTTCTCTTCGCCACGGCGCTCCTGCGGCATGAAGTGGCTCGCGATCGCCTTGTCGCCGTAGACGACGCCCGCGTTTGCCGTGAACACCATGTCGGGCAGATCCGGCTGCGGCTCCATCGTCACGACGTCCGCGAATTGCTCGATCGTGCCCTTCAGCGTCTGCCACTGCGTCTTCGCCCGCTCCAGGTTCAGCGAGTCCTCATTGCCCGCCATCCACGGATTGATCACGTAGTCCACCGTGAAGTAGTCGGGCGGACACATGAGTATGCGGTCTTTCTGTTTGGTCATTGATTCTCTGGTCTGTCTATTCTTCTTGGTCTTTTGTTCTTGGTCTTTTGTTCTTGGTCTGTTGTTCTTGGTCTATTGTTCCGGCTTCTGTCGCGGCAGATGGATCTCGGCCAGCATGCAGCGCACGCTGCCGCCCGCGGACGCCTCGATGTCGTCGATCGGGCTGGCGACCACGAGACCGTTGGCCTCGATCTTGTCCCGCTGCGCCGAGTCCAGTGAATTATACGCCTGAGTGGACATCGCGAGCAGGCGATCTCCGTCGCCAGTCCGGAGTTCCAGCATGTTGCCGGCAAATGTGTCGAGTTGATCGTAACTCAGGCTTACGACCTCGTGCCCGGTGGAACGCAGGCTCTCGAGCACCGCCTCGCGCTGATCCTCGCGCGGAATCGCTTCGTCGCAGATCACGGCGAGCGCCTCGCCGACGTTCATCAGGACGTTGGTGTGATAGATGGGAACGCCGTCGCGATCGACGGCGTCGAAGGCCACGACCTCGTAGTCCATTCGCTGAGCGAAGTCACCGAGCGCGTCCAGATGAGTGCGAGTCGAAAGGCAGGCATAGGCCACTCGGTTGACGCGGTCGAGCACCATGCTGCCGGTCCCTTCGAGGAAGTGCTCGTCCGCTTCGTGCGCCGACAGGTCCACGACCTCGCCGACATGAAAGCCGTACTCGCTGTCCAGAGCTTCAACGATGTCCATGCGCCGCTCGGTACGCCGGTTCCTGGCCTCCATGGGATACAGCACGACGCGGCCGTCCGCATGGAAACTCACCCAGTTGTTGGGGAAGATCGAATCCGGCGTGTGCGGCTCGGGCGTGTCGTCGACAACGACCACATGGATGCCCGCGTCGCGCAGTGCCGCCGCCAGCGCATCGAATTCCGCGAGCGCGGCCGCCTGCTGCTCTTCCGGCGAGGCCTCGGTCCTGCCCTGAAACCGGTTCGACGCGGCCGTCAGCGGATTGCTTTCGAAGCGCGCCGGTCGGATCATGAGCACGCTCGAGGCCAGTTGTGATTCTTTGGCCGTAGGCATACATTCACCTTCGATAAGACGCGGAGCTTGCGCCGCCGCACGTAAGAAAACAAGAGCGAGAAGGCCCACTTTATGGCATCGAAACCGGCCGCGCGACTCAAGCGCGCGTTCTCCAATCCGGCCTGGATCTGTTTCACCTGGTTCGGCATGACGGCCGGCGTGTCGCTGCTCGCGACGCCGGTACGATTCTCGGCGCCAACCGTCACCCGCGAAATCGGGCTCGACATCGGCCGCGTCGTGTTCACCGCGCTCAACCGGGCCGAGCTCGTCGCGCTCGTGTTGTTCCTGATCGTCATCCGAGTCTCCGGCGATGCGCGCCGCTGGCTGGCGGTGGCGGGAGTGCTGGTTCTGATCGTGATGGCGCAGGCGGTCTGGCTGCTGCCCGAACTGGCGGAGCGCGCCGAGATGGTCGTTCGGGGCATCGAGCCGCCGCCGTCCTATCTGCACGGGGCTTACTCGACGCTGGAACTCACCAAACTGGCTATTTTGTTTGTGACGGGCCTGGTTGCGCTCGGTTGGCGGAGCGAGCAACACTAGCAGGCTCAACCGCGGGAGGGCGTTCTATGGCGCTGTTGATCGTGACATGGGTAGGCCAGATGCTGTTGATCATCCACGTGATGAAGACCGGCAGGCCGTTCTACTGGGCGTGGATTCTGCTGCTGGCCCCTGGCGTAGGCGCCGCCGCGTATCTGATCGCGGAAATTCTCCCCGAGATGCGCAACACGATGGGCGGGCGGCGCGCGATGCGGACGGTGAAACGCACGCTCGATCCGGGTGGCGAACTCCGGCGCCGACAGGTCGAACACCGGCTCTCGGGCAGCGTCGACGCGGCGCGACATCTCGCAGCCGAACTCATGGATAACGGCCGCTATGGCGAGGCGGTCACGCACTACCGCACGGCGCTCACCGGCATTTACGAAACCGATCCTGATCTCATGCTCGGACTCGCGACCGCTCAGTTCGGCGACGGCGATACCGAGGGCTGCCGCGAAACGCTGGATGCTCTCAAGGAACACAATCCGGAGTTCCGCTCGGCGGAAGGCCATCTGCTCTACGCGCGGGCGCTCGAGTCCTGCGAAGAAACAGAAGCCGCACTGCAGGAATACTCGGCGCTGGCCGGCTACTATCCAGGCGCCGAGGCACGCGTGCGCTACGCGCAGCTACTCGAACGGATGGAAAAACCGGAACTCGCTCGTCAGGAGTACGCGCAGATACTGGCCGCAGCGGAGCTCGCACCGAAGCACTTCCGCAAGGCGCAGAAGCAGTGGATTAGCCAAGCTAAGGACGGGGCGGCGAGGCTCAAGGTCTGACTCCGGCTCATCGGTCCTTCGGCGGGGCTCCGCGCCAGCAAGCGAGCACCGCCGGCGCTGCTAGACTCTTACTACTGAGTAATACGGTGACTCGGCAGGCATAGCCCACGTCGACTGTGTGCTCGTGCAGAAGGAGAATAAGAATGCAAATCCTCGTTCCAGTCATTGTTGGGGTTGTCCTTGGCTTCATCCTGTCCTACCTATACGTCGAGTACATTCATGGGCACGAACGACGGGCCGCCATCATCGCGCTCGGCACCGGATTCGGCGGCATCGCCGGAGGCGTGATTGCCTGGTGGCTAACGAGCTGAAGCCATTAGCGACTACAGCGTGACGAGGTTGCGCTGCGGACTCTGAGTTCTTCTACTTTGACAAACCGCGCTCCATCGATGTGAAGTGCTGGAGTTTTCGTTTTTGCCCTCCTCGCTCGTCAAAGTTCGTCGTATCGAGCCACGCCAGGTACGCCCTCTTCAACGGTGGCA
>CALZMR010000151.1 GCA_945788575.1 uncultured Woeseiaceae bacterium | reverse complement strand
CGAAACCGGCGGTGTCGAAGCTGGTGAAGTCAAAACCTCCGTCGTCGGACACGACAGGCAGGCTCACGAGCCCCTCACTAGTCGCCTGTTGCAGCTTGACCCATGAATCGGCACTCCATCGATACGTCAGACTGCCGCCGATCAGGCTGCTGTCGACGCCGTCTTGCTCGTTGATGTTTGATGTCATCCCAACGCGCAGGCGGTCACCGAACCAGTAGTGCGCCTGCCCGCCGGTCGACAGAGCATCGATGCTGTCAAAACCTGGCGTGTACTCATAGCGGACGACGAGGTAGGCCTGATCGCCCGATGCCGCGCCACTCCGGACGACCAGACCATCCGGCGACGTCGATGCCAGCGGCTCGGACAGCAGAATTCGACCCTGGAGATAGTCGACGTCGTAGTCCATCGCGGGCATCAGGTTTACGACGGCGGTGACGACGCCGCTTACCTTGTCCCGGATCTCGATGTGTACGCGCTCGGAACCCGCGAGAATGTCCTGGCGCTGCAGGAAGTAGAGCGAACCGCCCGTGCCGCGGAACTCTTCGCGACTGGCTATCGTGCCCGGTTCGGCAGCGAATGCGTCGACCGCATAGCGCTGCTCTCCGAAGCCCGTCGCGGTCGTGGACTGGAAATGCAGGTTCGCACCGTACAGACCACGGTCCACTCTGGCGAGTTCGTTGTCCATATAGCCGATGCGGAAATTGCCCCATTGACCGAAGTTGTCGTCCTTGCCGAGACGCACGTAGAACCGTCCCATGCTTGGCGCCAGTTCCTCGACCGTGCTGTCGTCACCGAATGTCGGATAGTAGTAATCCGGGTCGATCCGCCTGAACAGCGCGTCCGGCGACTTGTCCATGAAGTTGCTGAACAGATTCTCTATCGGCCCCTCCTGCGTGTCGGCCCCTGCCGTCAGCGACCAGTGGTCCCCGAACTTGCCGTTGATGAAGAACGCCAGTCGGCCGTCGACACTGGAGTCGAAGTCCGCGATGCTATTGTTTCCCTGTAGCAGATCGATCGGCCCGCTCGACGAGTTCGAAGACAGCGTGACATCCGCCATACCCACGTAGAACCAGTCATCCGGCTCGAATTCCAGGTCCCTCAGGTACAGTTCGCCGCTACCTTCTTCATCGAGGACCGCGACCTCGACGGTGTGCGTGCCCTCGGGCAGCACCTCCTCGGCAACGAAACTGCCATGCTCGTCGACCGGAACTCGCCGTCCCGCTACCCAGACTTCGTGATCCTCGGGTACTCCGGTGCCGCGCACATTGACGGTTCCGCTCGACAGCCCGATGTTGTGAAGGTCGAGCGTATTCTCGCCGTACGCGGCCAGTAACTCCCGTTCGGAGATCTCGTCCTGCGCTTGCGTTTCAGGTGAACGATGTTCGTCGCCATACATGATCCATAGCGGCAGCGGCGAAGTCTCGTCGAAGTCACCATCGTGACCGTATGCCCGAAGCACGTAGGTGAGTTCCTTGACCGGTGCCTGGATGGATTCGGCACGCGGTTTCCATCGAGCGACCCCGTTGGACTCGATCGATACAACGGCGATCGGCTCGGACTGCAGCGACTGGCCTTCGGCGAACACCCGGATTTCCGCACGGTCGATGAAGTGCGAATAGTTCGTATACATCCTGAAGTCGACCGTCGACGCGTCGAGGTGGATCAGGAACTGGTCGCTCAGCAGAAGCGAGCCAGAACTGATGTTGGTCGTCAGGTACACGTTGGACGGCTCCGCCGTCACGCTCAGCCTCGGCTCCGAGCGGAGATTATCGAAACCGAACTGGATCTCGGCCTCGGCCATCGCCACATCAGTGCATCGCTGAATATCGGAGGAGCTACGCTTCGGGTCGTCGATCGGCTCGCCGTCGACGGTTATCCGCATAAGGTTCAGGCCGAGTGGGTTCTCCGGCGTAAGTTCTCTCGTCAGCCGAGTGATCTCGACACCCTCGTAGTCGTCGACTATCGCCAGTTCGTCGTAGACCGCTTGGACCGCCACATGGGAGGTCTCGCCGCGAACGAAGCCTGCGTTCACGACGTCGTCCGAGTGAACGTAGCCTCGCCCTTCGAATTCCGTTTGATTGCTCACGAGGCCGAGATCTGCAGCAACCGCCTCCATCGTCCGTCTCGCACGGGCCGCGGACCAGCCGACATCGTCGCCGTAAACCGCTGCGGTGCGCCGTTGCATCCTTTCATTACGCGTATAGCCGACAAAGCGAAGGCGCGGATTGGATCTGTCCGCAATGTCGCCAAGCGCCCGCGAAAGATCCGCCGTATAACCTTCTGGAATAACGGGCCGACCGTCGATGAATTCGATGTCCGCAATACTGCCCCAAGGCGGGTCGTAGACACGAGTCACGGTCATCGCGCCGGCATCCTCCGGACAGAGCTGCGGCTCGTTCGGGAGTTCCTGTAGCGGATCGTCGTACCAGAACTCGACCTCGACGCGTCGGTTCAGTGCACGCCCACGCTGCGTATCGTTCGAGCCGAGAGGCCGCGCGTTACCGCGACCGTCGCTCATGATCATCGAGGTCGGAAGTCCTAGCTCGTCTTGCACGGCCAGCGCCACGCGACGCGCATGCGCCTTCGACAGACCGACGTGGTCGCCGTAGATCCGCTCGGTGCGTCCGGTCAGCGGTACGTCGTCCGTATAGGCGACAAAGCTGATGACTACATTCTGTTTGTCGCCTAGATTCTCGAGCGCCTGTCTAATGCGCTCCAGGAATACCTCGTCGACGTCGACCGATTCCTCGGTGAAGTGGAGAGGAGCGATGAGATTCTGAATACGCGCGCGCTGCTCGTGGCCATCGATGTAGCGGAGCCTACACACGGTTTCCGCCCTACAGACCTTGACCTGCTCGATCTCGTGCGGGACCAGAAACTCTTCAAGCGCGACCTCGGCTCGGGGTTCGTCGTACCAGACCTCCACCTCGACTCGGCGATTCAACGAACGGCCTTCCTCGGTCCGATTGCTTGCTACCGGCTGCGTGTCGCCTGCCCAGCCGTAGGATATGGCCTCGGGTGGCAGTGCCAGCGCGGTTTGAAAATACTCCGCAACCTGGCCTGCACGTTCTCGCGAAAGGCCTGCATTGTCGCCGTAGATTTCCACCAGCGCAGGGGACAGCGGCCTGTCGTCGGCGTGGCCTATCAGGTGCAGTCGCACGTTGAGACGGTCCTGCATCCGGTCCAGGATATCTGCCAGTGAGTCGATCGTCGACGATGGGATGTCTGCAACTCCCGACTCGAAGTGGATCGGCGCCACCAGATTGCTGAGCTTGATCGTTTCGAGCGTGTCCAGCAGCACCTCGCGCGTCTCGATCGTGTCGCCCTCCTCTGCGGCAACACGATCGGGGTCCTGCACCCATTGCTGAATCGGTCCGTCGGTACCGAGATGACGTTCGACGGCCTCGCCGAGCGGTGCCACCTCCTCGATGTCGGCCGCGTGTGCGGCGCCGGCCATTCCTACGACGCACAGGACTGACGCGAATGTGCCGATCAGCCGCGCGCTCATCGCTCCGTCTCCCGCGGCCGCTCTGGCGGTCCACCGAGGCGCCAGAATATCTCCCGCTCGATAACGAGTTCGTAGCAGCATTCCAAATCCTGCCACGCTGTTTCTATCTGTCGCTGGACGGTTTCGAGGCGCTGCTCGACGAGGGCTTCGGGCTCGACGTCCGCTACGTACGACAGACGCAGGACGGATGGAGCCCGTTGCAGTTCGTCGAGCAGCAGCGGGATTCTGTCGCGCCACTGATGTCTGATCACGTCAGTCCCGGGCTCGAACACCGCGTCAGCGACGTCGAGGCCGACGACCCTGTGTATCGATGCACCGAAATTGATGCGAAGGACCCTGCCGCGCGTCGCACGCTGCACCTGCACCGGGCGTGTCGACGGACGGAACCCGGCCGGCAGCGTCCGGTCGTCGATCTTCAACACAAAGTTACTGCCACGGCTCTCGTGCGGCGTCGTCGCACAAGTGAAATGATATCGACCATGATTGTCGGTTGTGGCCGCAAGTCCGGTCATGGTCACGATGCGGACACCTGCCAGACCGAACTCGCCGTCGTCCTGATATCCATTCCGATTCGCGTCATCGAAGACCTTTCCGGTGACGTCGGTGCAGTCGAAGGTCGGATCCGGCACGAGCCTGACCGTCGCCTCGGCTTCCGCAGACATCGCCGTGCCCGTCAGCGAATTGATTGCGAGCGCACGATTGACGAATTCGCCCTCGGTGACGCCCGCGCCGACGGTGAGCAACAGCTTTATCTCGTGGCGGCCATCGGTCGCCAGCGTCTGGCCCGTCCAGATCAGTTCGCGTCCGGCAACCGTCGGCTCCGTGGGTACACCGTCAAATCGAGCCGATCCTTCGACATAGCGGAAGCCTGCAGGGAAACGGTCGATGATGACGACGTCCTGCAGATCGGCGCCGAAGGAATTGCTTACCGTGATGACATAGGGCACGAGCTGGCCGCGCGTGACGTTAAGCATCGGTGTCGTCTTGGTCACGGCCACGGCGCCCGTGAGCCTCGGATCGACGGGCACGTGATTGTTGAATAGTTGGCTGGAGCCCGGCACGCTGCTGTCGTCGAGCGTGAGGAATAGCTGGTATTCGGTCTCGGCGCTGCGCGCAGGCACGGCCAGCGGCGGCGCGAACTCCGAGATCTGATTCTCGCAGTACTGCAGCGTCCCGGGAATCGCGTCGTACACCGAGCCGGCACATATTGGCACGTTGAACGGCAGCGTCGCCTCGTCGCTTGCCGGTGGGATCAGTTCCGACACGCCGGTAACGTAGGTGCTGTCCGGCACGGTCACACGAATCAGGTAGTTCATCCCGCTCGGGCAGGCGGGATCAGAGAAGTTGATGTCGAACTTGTAGTAGCCGTTGGCGACGGTCACCTGGTCCTGCTGCTTCGGATCGTCGAAGCAAACGCCCGGCATGAGCGACCCTGTCCGCACGTCGACCAGACTGAGCGTCGCGCCGGCGACCGGCGCGCGGCTGACCGAGTTGTAGACGACTCCGTTCGGGTCAACCGGCATGTTCAGGTCCCGCAGATTGCTGCCTTCCTGGACATCGATGTCGTCGATGCGCTGGAGCCCGTCGGTGAAGTCGGAATCCGTCTCACCGAGCAGTGCGGTACGCAGACCGGCGCCCGGCGCGCTGAACCTCAGCGAGTACGTTTCGCCCGGAATGTAGTTCGGCGTGATGTTCGAGAAGATGTAGAAGCCGTCCGCATCGGTCATCGCGGTCCGCACCGGCTGATCGTCGAACAGCAACTCGACCGTCCAGTTGGCGAGCAGACGCTCTGCGCCGTCCGGCGTGTTGTCGTGATCCGCGTCGTGCCACACGAAGCCGCTGACCATGCCGGCATTCGGCATCGCACCGACGTCGATCATTACGGTCGCATCGAGCTGGCGCTGCGGATCGTCCCAGTAGGCCGTGGCCGTATTGCTGATCGTTGTGCCTTCGAGAAGATTCGGATTGATCACGGCCTGGAAACGCAGCACCACCGTTTCGTCCGGGTACAGTGCGCCGTACTCGGTGAAATAGTCGGCCATGATGACGTTGCCGTTGACGACGACACCGTCCGAGAGGCCGTTCATCGTCGCCGACTGATCGACATATGCGAGGTAGTTCGGGTTGGGCACGTCCAGGTCGTCGTAGAGCTCGACGTACAAGGCCGGCGTGGCGCCTACATTGCGGACGGTGACGACGTACTCGAGCGTCGCGCCCGCCAGCGCGGCACCGCCACCGACGACGGACACTTCCTTCACGATGGAGAGTTGCTGTACGTCGCCGACGACGACCACGGTGGGTTCGGGACCTGTTGCCGGATTGCCGTCGCCGTCGGTCAGCGTCACCGGCCACTCGGTCGTATAGAGTGTCGCCTGATTCGTGATCAGCGTGCCGGACGGCACGGCGGCGTTGACCTGTACGTCGAACTGCACCACGGCCGACTCGCCGGGATCCAGCACTCCCTCGGCGAGTCCCGGCAGCGGCGGTGTCAGGTTTGCGGAACTGACCGGGATGCCGGCAACCAGCGGCGAAACGCCGCCGTCCGGCTGGCCCACTGGCAGGCCGTTCAGCGTCAGCGAATCGGCGACATAGGTCGTGTCGTTCGGGACGTCATCCATGAGCTCGGCCGCGGTCGCCGGCACGGTACCGTTGTTGTAAACGGTGATCGTGTAGCGCAGCGTGTCACCAGGATCGACGATGCCCGGCGAACTGCCGTCCACGAGCAACTCGGCCGACTTCGGCGCAAACAACAGCGGGTAGTTGCCGACGACATCCCGTGTCGGATCGTCGGGAACGTCCGTGCGCGGATCGTCCGATGGCAGGTCAGCGAGGCCCTGGTCGACGGCGCTCACGAAAGCCTGATTGGAGATGATGGTGCCGTCCGGCGCGTCCGGGTAAACGACAACATCGAAGACGATAGTTGCGACGTTGTCGGCGACGCCGGCATTCATGACGCCCGGTGTCGAGTCCTCGGGCGCATTGATCAGGATGCCGTCGATCAGCGGTGAGACGCCACCGCTGCCGTCGGCTATGGCGACCCCATTCAGCATCGTGCTACCGGCCACGTACGTTGTGTTACCGGGGACCTGGTCCACGATGTCCACGCCCGTGGCGTCGTCCGTGCCAGTGTTCTGGACGGTAATCGTGTAGCGCAGGGTCTCGCCGGCAAGCAGGATATTCGGGTTGCCATCGACGTAGGTCGAAATCTTGTCGACGTCGAAATAGGGTGCGGACTGGATTTGGATCTGGGTCGGGTCTTCGTCGCCATCGACGTTGGGATCCGCCGCACCATTGACGTTCGGGTCGTCACTGACGGCAGCCGACAAGTCGCCGAACATTATCTCGGACTGGTTATAGACGAAGGTGTCGTTCGCGATGACGGGCGCGAGCTGGACCTCGAACTCGACCAGGACACTTTCGCCCAGCCCGCCGATGCTCAGGTTTCGTATGTCGAGCAAGCCG
>CALZMR010000150.1 GCA_945788575.1 uncultured Woeseiaceae bacterium | reverse complement strand
CCCAGAACAGGACGGTAATGACGTAGAGAATCGTGTTGCTCATGGCGCTTCGGCGGGTGCGGAAGCACTCGACTATACGTCGGCCGAACTGCCGGCGAAAGCCGCTTTACCGGCGACGTCGTTACGCTGGCTGACGCTTGCTCAGGCCGGCGCGTTCGGTCATCAGTTGCTCGAACTCGGCAGCCGGCATGGGCTTGGCCAGCAGGAATCCCTGACCCATCTCGCACCCTTGATCGCACAGATACTTGAGCTGCTCCCCAGTCTCGATGCCCTCCGCAATCACGTGCAGGCCGAGTGAATGCGACATCGCGATGATTGCGGCGCAAATCGCCGCATCGTCGTTGTTCTCGCTGAGGTCTTTGACAAACGAGCGGTCGATCTTGAGTGCGTCCAGAGGGAATCGTTTCAGATAGCTCAGAGAGGAGTAGCCCGTGCCGAAGTCATCGATCGCGAGGCTAACGCCGGCGTCCTTGAGTGCTCTCAGCGTATCTACGACCTCTCGGACGTCCTTCATCAAAAGACTCTCCGTGAGCTCGAGCTGTAGCAGATTCGGCCGGATGGAGGCTTCAAACAGGGCCTGCATGACTGTCTTCTTCAGGTCGCAGTGATAGAACTGCTGGCTCGAAATGTTGACCGCGACCTCGATGTCCGCTCCAAGCCCCTTTTGCCAGGTTCGGACCTGACGGCAGGCCTCGTGAATGACCCAGTCGCCGATTGGCGTAATCAGTCCCGTTTCCTCTGCGATCGGAATGAATTGGGCGGGCGGTATGAATTTGCCGTCCTCGTCACGCCATCGGATAAGCGCCTCGACGCCGACGACATGGCCGGAATCGAGACCGAATTTCGGTTGATAGTGCAGCTCGAGTCCGTCGTTCTCGACCGCCTTGCGCAGCATCGTTTCGATATTGAGGCGTTGCAGTGACTTGAGACTCATGGTGCCGCGATAGAATCGAACCGCGTCGCGGCCCGAGCTCTTTGCCTGGTACATCGCAACGTCGGCATGTTTGAGAAGGTCCTCGACGTTATCGCCGTCGTCGGGATATACGGCAATACCGACGCTGGGCGTTACGACGAACTCGTGACCCCGATACTTCACGGGTTGGCGCAGTTTCTCGCGGATACGGTCGGCTACATTGACGAGTATATCGTCGTCGTCGACGTCGTCGATCGCTGCCGCGAATTCATCTCCGCCGAGCCGCGCGATCCCAAACGGTTCGCCGTCTTCGGCCACGTGCTGTTTGCGGATGCACTGACCCAGGCGGTCTGCGATCGACTTCAGGACGCCGTCGCCGTAGCTGTGACCGAGGTTGTCATTGATGCGCTTGAAGTTGTCGAGATCGACATACAGGATCGCGAATCGGCCATCGCTCTGTTTAGAATTGGTGATCATCCCGTCGAGGTGCTGGATGAAATGCTGCCTGTTAGGCAGCCCCGTGAGCCCGTCGAAGTACGCGAGTCTGTGGATCCTCTCTTCTGCGCGTTTACGTTCGGTGAATTCGGTCACGATTACGAGCGATTGTCCCTCCAGATACGGTACGAAACGAGCGACATAGTGAGCAACCGTGTCGTATTCCGCCGGCAACGCGAATTCGCGCTCCAGCGGCTCCGTTGTGCGGCCCGCCGATCGAGCCATATGAATCCATTTCTCGGCAATAGGACGAGGCAGATATTCGAATACGGAGGTCTTCCCTTCCGTGGGCGCGGGCAGCGGGTGCTCACAGAAACCCGGCAGGAAGTTCAGAATCTCGCCGTCATCGCTCAGGATGATCATCGTGTCCGGAATCGCCGTCAGGAGCGCCGCATTCTTCTCTTCGCTCATTTGCATGCGCTGGAAGTGCGTGCTCGAGCGAAGCACGTACTTGACCCGATGACAGAAGATCGGCCAGTTGATCGGCTTGGCAATAAAGTCCGTGGCGCCGGCTTCGTAGGCGTGATTTACCGCGCTGAGATCCTCGCGCCCGGTGGCAATGACGATCGGCACGTGAGCACCGCCTGCGGATTGCCTGATTTGTTCGCAGGCCTCGAAGCCGCTCTGCCCCGGCATCTCAACGTCCAGCATCACCAGACACGGGTCATTCTCGACGAACGCCTCCACGGCGGCTATTCCGTCGGCGACATCGATGACTTCGAAGCCGTCCTTCTGCAGTGCGGCCCGCATAACCTGACGGATACCTGGATCGTCGTCGGCAATCAGAATCTGCTTCATTGGATGCTTGTCTTCGCTCATGCGGCCAGTTCCTCAAGCGTTCTTTGGAGCGCGGCGATCACCAATTCGTACTCCTGGCGTGCCTGTTTGATCTCGTGTTCGACGTTCTGAATGTCTCCGCCGCGGGTGCATATCTCGATTACGCTGCAGAGCTTCGCAAGACGCTTGGCACCGACGTTCGCGCTCGAGGACTTGAGTCCGTGCGCGGCACTCGCGACGGCCTCCGCGTTGCCTTCGTCACGTCCGCGCTCGACTGCCTCGACGAGTTGCTCAGCGCTCTCGAAATACGCGTTGACGACACTCGCAACGAGATTGTCTTTGTTCCCAGGGTCCAGTTCCGCGATTTGCGCCAGCGCACCCGGCTCGAGAACGGCCGCATCGGACGTCTCTTCCGACGGCGCCCGGCTCTCCGGCTGCGATGAGGGATCGATATCGGCAAGCGCTTCGATCCATTTCGACATGGTCTCGACGAGCTTGTCGCGAGAGAACGGCTTGCTGATGAAGTCGTCCATACCGGCGTCGAGGCAGCGCTGCCGGTCCTCGGCGAGCGCGTTCGCGGTAAGCGCAATGATGACTGCGTGCTCATCCAGGTCCGACTCACGAATTCGCTGCTCGGTAGCCGCGGAATAGCCGTCCATCACCGGCATCTGACAATCCATGAAGACGATATCGAAATCCTGAAGTTCCATCGCGTCGAGCGCTTCCTGTCCATTAGTCGCTTCAATCACCCGACAGCCGAGCCGGGTGAGCATGTGTCTGGCCACCTTCATGTTGGTCGGAATGTCCTCGACCAGTAGCACAGTGGCGTCAAATGTCGCATCGCTGGAGTGGTTATCGGCCAACCTCGCTCTTTCTTTGATGAGTTCGCCGGGCTTGGCGCTGAGGACAGTCAGAGCCGACTCGTAGAGCACCGAGCGCTTGATGGGCTTGGCGAGATACATATCCACGCCGGCCTCGAGCACCTGTTCACGGAAGTAATCGGCACCGGCCGAACTGAGCATCAGAATCTTCGGCTGGCCGAATTCTGAACGTTCGCGGATGACGCTGGCGACGTAGGCGCCATCGTTGCCGGGCATGAAGAAGTCCAGCAGGATCAGATCGAACCTCTGGCCGGCTGCGGCGGCATGTTCGAGGATGTTGATTGCATCCCCGGCCCCATGTGCGCAGGCCGTTTCAACATCCCAGCCTTCGAGTTGGTACTGCAAGAGCTCGCAATTGGTCTTGTTGTCGTCGACGATCAGCATGCGCTTGCCCGCAAGACTGGATTCGACTTTCGCTGGTTGGATATCCGGCTGTTCCACCATCGGCAGCGGCACCGTGAACCAGAACGTCGATCCTTCACTGAGACGACTCTCGACGCCGATATCGCCGTCCATTAGTTCGATCAGCTGTTTGGAGATAGCCAGTCCCAGGCCGGTTCCGCCGAACTCTCGTGTTGTCGAAACGTCAGCCTGCGAGAATCGTTCGAAGATGCGTTTGATGTACTCGACGACCTCGCCGTCCTCGGTGAACTTGACAGCGTTGCCGACCAGGTTGAGGAGGACCTGCCTCAGCCGGACGGCGTCACCGCGGACTCGTGTGGCGATGTTCGGGGTGATGGCGCCAATCAGCTCTACGCCACGGCTGTGCGCGTGGTTGTAGAGCAGACCAACGACGTTCTCCAGAGTGTCGGCCACGTCGAACTCGGAGAACTCGAGCGACAGTTTTCCGGCTTCGATCTTCGAGAAGTCGAGGATGTCGTTGATGACGGCCAGTAGTGCCTCGCCGGATTGCTGAATCGTCTCCGCGAACTTTCTGTCTGTGTCGCCGAGGTCCGAGCTCAGCAACAGCTCAGACATGCCCAGCACACCGTTCATGGGTGTGCGAATCTCATGGCTCATGCGAGCGAGGAAGTCGCTCTTAGCGGCGTTCGCAGACTCCGCAGCCTCTTTGGCCTCGAGAGTCTCTGTAACCGCCTGCTGTAGTCGCTCGTTGGCTTCCTCGAGGGCTACGTCGCGCGAACTGATCTGTCCGATCATCGCGTTGAAGCCGCGCATCAGGACGCCAATTTCGTCGCCGCCGGTCGGTGTCGCGCGCAGGTTGTAGTTGTTTTCGGTCGTCACCCTGTTCATCAGCCGCGACAAGCTCCTGATGGGTTTCGAAATCACCGACTGCAACTGGAAGGAGACGAAGTACGCCACCATGATTGCGAGCAGCACGGTCCCGAGTGCAAGAAAGCCGATGCTCCTGAGGGTCGTGATCAATTCACGCAACGACGATCTCAAGTGAACGAAGCCGATGAGTTCTTCGTCGAAATAGATCGGCCGTATGGTGTCGACGTACTGGATTCCTTCGAAGCGCTCGGCGGAGACGCCCGACGATATGACCGACTCGAGCAGTGCCGAAACTTCTGGATCGTCCGGGTCGAGGATCTCCGTACGGTTATAAGTCGCCATTACCGCGCCACTGACAGAGAACATCTGTGCGTGTTCGACGCGGCTGTCCGCGGACAACGAGCTAAGAACCTGCTCGGCCATGATCTGATCTTCGAACGTGATCGCGGCGGTACTGTTCACGCCAACCACATCGGCCAGCGTCGAGACATTCGCGGCGAGGGTTCGCCGATAGTTCAGCGCCTCTGAGGCGCCGAAAATTGCAGATGCCACGATAACCGCGAACGAGGAGGTGAGCGTCATGATCAGAATGAGCTTCTGAGTAATCGGTATGTCTTTTGCGAATCGCCGCATCACCGTTACGGCCCTCGACTGTTGAGCTGGTCGGAGAGTTGCAGCAGCTGCGCGGAGATCGAATGCCCGGACCGCTCTCTCGCCTCGACATTGATCTCGAATACGACTCGATTCCGGCGAGTGCCCATGCTGACGATCGGGGTCGCTTCATCGGAAATGTCGCCTTCGCCGAAAGTCAGAACGGGATTGTCGGCGACCTCGGCTATCCAGGAGGCCTGATCCGCAGTGCCGCTCTCGCTGATGTAAAGCACGTGGCATCGTTCAGCCAGATAAGCGGTGTCCGAGACCAGGATTACGTGGACCTCACGACCGTGTATGGATGAGTCCTGCATCTCGACGAACGCTTCGTGTACCGGACCGTCATCCACAACGCAGAAGCGGATGGGCGAGTTGCGATCCGTCATAATGCTGTCCGGCCAGGTCACGAATTTCGTGATCCTCGTGGCGACCGCCGCTTTCAACGCGTGCTCGGTCACCGGATCGGACGCGTGGGCGAACGCCGGGAGCAGCAGCGATGTCGCGATGAGGCCGCGTGCCAGGAGGCGAAGACTCTGCCTGAATTCCATCTCAGTCGTGCTCTTCAGGACGATCCCGTCCTAGAATCCCCACCGAAGTTCGAGGTATCCCTCCGGCTCGATCTGGATCGGTGTGAGGTCATTAAGCTCTGAGATGAATTCCGGGTGCGTACCGGCTCCCAGGTTACGACCTACGGCGGATACTTCGAGCGACTCGGACGGCGCCCATGCCAGCCGGATATCAATTGCCGTGTACTCGTCGATGCCCAGTACTGCGTACTCACCGGCATGGCGCAGCCACAAGTCCAGTCTCAGGTCCTCCGAGATATCCATATTGGATCGCAGCGAGAACTGGTTCTTTGGACTGTCTTCGAGGAACACCGTCGACAATCCGAGGACATTTTCGAAGTCGATCTCGTCGAAGTAGGTGTACGAGCCGTGAAGGCTCCACCAGTCCGTCACCTGAGTAGATAGAGATACCTCGACGCCAGCAGTCTCGCTGAATATCGCATTCTGAATTGGGGCCGGCAGCTCCACATAGGTCGAAGTGAAGACGCAGGTCGGATCCAGCGGCAAGAGTTGTCCGCTCGGCTGGCATACAGGCACACCGATGTTCGCACTACGCAGGTGATCGTAATCGTTCCAGAAGGTCGCGACGTCAACGAGCAAGTTGCCGGACCGGAACCTATATCCGAATTCAATGGCGACAACCTCCTCGACACCCATGTTACCTACGGAGGATGCTGTCACGACCGCCGGAACGGGCAGCGGAAACGACGGGTCGCCCGGGGGAATTATCTCGTTGATGAACGAAAAATCCTGTTCGCCGCGCGAGGGAAGCCTGATTGCGCGCGACGCGGCCGCCCATAGCGAATGGGTGTCGTTCAGTCTGTATGAGAAACGTGCACTCGGCTCGATGTCTATGTCGCGCGTGCTGTAGTTGCTGTTCTCGATCTTCGTTCCGACAATGACTCGGAGATTCTCGGAAACAGCAATGTCGTCCTGAACGAATGCGCTTATCAGGCGGTATTCCTCTGAAGGATCGTCAACCTGCGCGACGAAAGGATCGGTGAGCGTCATTTCGTCCCAGCTGTTCCGATAGCCGAGACCCCACATCAGGTTGTGTCGTTCTCCCATGGACATGCTCTGCTGAAGTTCGAGTTCCAGGGTGATGCGTTCTTCATTGATGGTCTTGAAGCTGCGGTCGGAATACGTGAGATAGCCCTGTAGCTGGAGGTTGGCGCCGTTCTCGAGTTCGCTCGACCAGCGTGCTAGCGCGTGGGCTCCCTGCGTATCGTAGACTTGCCCCTCGATCGTTCTGAAGGGAGGCGTTAACGTTCGCACGATCCTGGTTTCGCCGACGTCGCCGATGTAGGCGTCAGCGGTGAACACAATCGTGTCGCCATCGTCGAAGGACCAGTCAGCTCGCCCGCCAATGCGCGCCATCTCGAAGCTGTCCGCCGCCTCGGCCCCGAGCACGTCAACATTCGGGTCCTGGCTGGTGAATTTCGCGAACAGCCGATACGCGAATTCCTCATCGCCGTCGCCATAGCGGAATGTGCCTTCCATCGTGCCGCGGTCGCTGCCGAGCAGGCTAACATCGCCGCCGACGGTATCTGCTGCGTTCTTCGTGATGATGTTGACGACCCCGTTCACGGCGTTGGCGCCCCACATCGTCGCTCCGGGTCCACGAACGACCTCGATTCGCTCGATATTGGCCAGGTCCGTGTCTTGCTCATTCCAGAAGACACCGCCGGCAAGTTGGCTGTAAACGTTCCGGCCGTCCATCAGAACCAAGAGCTTATTCGCGAATTGGCCGTTCGTGCCGCGAGCCGTGACGGCCCATTTGTTGCCGTCGATCTGGGCAATCTGCATGCCGGGCACCATGCGCAGCAGATCCGGAATTGTGCGAGCGCCCGAGCGCTGGATGTCGCTCTGCGAGATAACGTGTACGGCTGCTGGCGCATCGGCAAGGTCCTCGGCCTTTCGCGACAGTGTCGTGATTTCCATGCTGAGCAGATCTTCGAGACTCATATACGCGAGATGGGAAGAATCGCTGACCTGGCCCGAGGCCGCGGCAAC
This sequence comes from uncultured Woeseiaceae bacterium, assembly GCA_945788575.1. Taxonomy (GTDB): domain Bacteria; phylum Pseudomonadota; class Gammaproteobacteria; order Steroidobacterales; family Woeseiaceae; genus UBA1847. The sequence continues at coordinate 3,166 of CALZMR010000150.1, read as the reverse complement.
CGGGGCTGCGGTCAGGATGGCGCTGACGAGAATTACGACGAGTCGCCGCCCCGCCTTGTCCAGGACGACTGACGAGATAGACATCGGTATGCTCCTCTGGTGAAACCGATAACGGCGAATAGTTTCGAAAACCGATTCGTCCGAAGGTTTTTATCGGCCCAGCGGGGTCCATCTTGAGTGCGGGGAGTGCCAAAAATTTGACGCAAATCCGTGGCTTAGCGACGCTAAGTTTGGGTTTTGAGCACTTTAATCAATAACTTGCTGGCTTTTCCCGCGATCGCACCGGCCGTGTGAGGCAGTTCACAGTTTCGGTACGCAACGCGACTACGCGTCGCGTTGTGGTGAATCGACAAGGGGTTCTGGCCTGAACGATGAGACTAGGCCCGGCATGCAGCAATGAACGACAATGGCGCCATGCTGGATGGTCTGATGACTCTACCCGTACTCGTACCCGTGCTTTTTTGGGCAGGCTACCACTACCACAAGGATCGGCACCTGCCGGAGCCGCCGCTCAATCTGCTGCTGTGCTTTGGCCTGGGCATCGGCGCGTCTTGGGTATCGGCCGGTCTGTACGAGCTGCTTGGCACCTTGGGACTTCGCTATGACGCGTTTGCGTTGGCAGACCAAAGCGTGCCCGGCTTGCTCCTGTATTCGATGCTGGCGATCGGGCCCATCGAGGAGTTCGCCAAGTTACTGCCCTTTGTCGCGGTAGCCATGCGTTTTCGGCACTTCGACGAGCCGATCGACGGGATCGTGTATGCGTCTTTCATCGCTCTCGGCTACGCGGCCGCGGAAAACGTTCAGTACTTGCAGTTCCTGACGCCTATGGAGGCTGCTGCCAGGGGCTTTGCGGGGCCTGTCGTGCACATCCTTTTTGCCTCGATCTGGGGACACTGGATCGGGATGGCATGGCTCGAGAAGAGATCGATATTGCGCGCCACGCTCATCGGATTCCTGCTCGCCGCGGCCGCCCACGGCGTCTACGACTTCATCGTTCTGCTGGAGCCGGTCAATGCGCTTCCGGTCGCCGCGGCACTGATTGTTGGCGGTTGGGTTTGGCGACTAAGGCTGTTGCACCTGCTGCATCTCGATGCGGTCGAGAGTTCGGGGCGCGGAGAGCCGCCGCAGGGAATCGTCGATGATGGCCGAGAGGCCGACGATTAACCGCGGTCGTAAGGGTTGTTGGTCTCCGGCTCTACCGGTGTTTCTTCCAGAGACAGCTCGAGCTCCGATTGCGGGTCCGTCAGCAGATCCGAGCAGCGGCGCTGGATCTCGGCGAGCTTCAGCGAGACATTCGACTCCGCTAAGGGGAAATCTTTGAAATCCTTATCCATTTTCCATCCCAGTGGCACGTCTGTCTCCATTTGGCGACAGCCTGTTGTGATGCATTATAAGGATGGCTGGCGCGTTAAAGTGTGAACTGTATCACACGAATATTCCGGTAAAACAACAATTTACGGACGTTATGTCAGGTTGATACTCTATTCCGGAGTCTGGCTCAATACCGACATCAGAATCGCGATGCCTTCGACGAAATTGCCCAGTCTGAGGTTCTCGTTCGGACTGTGCTGGTTGTTGTCGATATTCACCGTCGGCACCGTCGCGGCCGGTATGCCGAGTGCGTCGATGATGGGTGCGATGGGTATGGATCCGCCCATGGAGCGGATCAGAATCGGCTCTTCGCCGAACAGGTGTCGCATCCCGGCCCGCGCCATTCTGCCTGGCGGCGCGTCGAAATCCGAGCGAAACGCTCCGTAGCTGATCTCGAAGGTCATCGTCGCAATGCGGGCGTGTTCGGTTCGCTCGGCGTCGGTCGGTGGCCGGTCGACGACGTGGTAGCCCTGTGACTCGATGTGCTCTCGAACGAGGCCGATGAGCCGTTCCGGATCGGACTCCGCGACCAGCCGTATGTCGATCTCAGCCGTGGCCGTCGGCGGGATGATCGTCCGCGCTTCACTGCCGACCCACGCGGCCGAGATGCCGCGCACGTTGAGCGACGGGTATTGCAGAGCTTCCTGAAGGGATTCACCAACGGTCTCCGGTTCCGCGATACCCATGCCCGCAAGAATCGCTGCTTCGTCATCCGGTACCGCCGCGAGGATCGCCCGAACGTCGTCCGTAAGCTCGATGCCGTCGTAGAAACCGTCGATCTGAACGACGCCGTCTTCATCCTTCATCGAAGCGAGAAGCCGGCTGAGCCGGAATACCGGGTTGGGTACGAAGTTGCCGTAGTGCCCGCTGTGCTGGGCGACTTTCGGCCCCCAGGTCGTCAGCGTGACGGTCGCGATTCCCCGCGCGCCGAACGATACCGTAGGATCGTTGGACGCATGCGGCGGGCCGTCGAAAATAAGCAGCATGTCGGCAGCCAGCAGTTCCCTGTTGCTCCCGATCGCGGCGGCCAGATTCGGGGATCCCATCTCCTCTTCGGTGTCGATCAGCACTTTGAGGTTATACGCTGCGACGAAACCGTGACTGTCCAGAAGCTCGATGGCCGTCATGAACTGGGTCATCGGTCCTTTTGAGTCGGAAGCAGAGCGCGCGAAGATCCGCCAGTCAGGGTCGATGCCCTGCTCCAGTCGCTGCCACGGAATCTCGACCCAGTTTCCGTCGGCATCCCGCTCTTTCAGAACAGCGAGGAACGGGTCCGCCTGATTCCAGGCATTGCGGTCGACGGGCTGACCGTCCGCCTGCAGGTAAACGAGTACGGTCGGAAGCTCAGGATCGGTCAGGCGCCCCGCATAGAGGGCCGGATTGCCGGCCGTTTCGATTCTTCGTGTCTCGAAGCCGCGCTCGCCGAATTCGGTCTCGAGCCACTCGACAAGCGCGGAGATGTCGTCGGGATACTGCGCGTCGTTGGGGAGCGAGAGAAATTCGCGGTAGAGGGCGATCGCCTCCATGACGTGTTCGTCGATGCTGGACCGAATCGCCTCTGCAGGCAAAGGCTCGGCTTCCGCGAAGGTTCCGAAAGTCAGAACCGCGGACGCAAAAAGGGCTGCCCCTGACGAGGCAGCCCGCTTGTTTCTGGTCCGTCGCATATTGTCTCGTCGGTTAGCTGGTGGGCTGCACCCTTTCCCAGGTACCAACCAGTATAACGACCAGAGCCGCCGCGCTGAAGAGTGCAGCGAGCCCTCCCATCGCGCCGTTGATGTATTCACCCGCGGTCGGT
>CALZMR010000149.1 GCA_945788575.1 uncultured Woeseiaceae bacterium | reverse complement strand
GGCTTCGTGCTTTTCAGGCTGTTCGACATCGCCAAACCGTGGCCGATTCGGGACCTGGATCACAGACTGGGCGGAGGACTGGGAATTATGCTGGACGACCTCGCAGCTGCGCTGTATGCCTTGATTTTATTGGGTTTGTACGGGTGGCTAATGACATGATGGTGAGACACGGATGGCCAGCCCGGTTAGCGAAATCAAGCCCGCGAATGACATGCCGGACAAGATCGGCAAGTACGTCATTATCAACAAGATCGGCAAGGGCAGCACAGGTATGGTTTACCTGTCTCACGACCCGTACTATCGCCGCGACGTCGCGATCAAGGTCTACAACATCGAAGAGGATTCGGATGCCGACCGCGCCCGCGTCTCCCGCAAGATGTTCTTCAACGAAGCTCACATGGTCGGGATGCTGCAGCACCCGAACATCATGCCGATCTACGACGCCGGTGAGGAAGACGGAAAGTACTACGTCGTAACGGAACACATTCAGGGCGCACGCACGCTGGCCGCCTACTGCCGGCCGGATAATCTGCTGCGCGTCGACGACGTCGTCGAGATTATCTACAAGTGTGCCAAGGCGCTGCATTATGCGCACGGGCGCGGCGTGATTCATCGCGACATCAAGCCGTCGAACGTCATGCTCACGATCGACAACGACGTCCGCATCATCGACTTCGGCATTGCCATCGTCAGCGACTCGGATGTGTCGCGAATCGAAGGTATCGCCGGCAGCCCGAGTTACATGTCGCCTGAGCAGGTGCAGTCCGAAGAACTCACGCCGCGCTCCGATCTGTATTCGCTGGGCGCGGTCATGTACGAACTCCTGACCGGCTTCCGGCCGTTTCGCGCCGACAATCTCTCGAAGCTGCTTCACCAGATCGTCTACGCCACACCGCCGCCGATCCACACGTATCGCGACGACCTCCCCGAGGAACTCGAGAACGTAGTCGCCACATCGATGCTCAAAGACGCCAACAAGCGTCCGAACACCGGTGCGACGATGGCGGCGGAACTGACGCGCGTCTACAAAGACCTGCGGCAGAAGTACGACAGCCTCGACAATCAGGAACACTTCGACCTGCTGCGCACGCTGACCTTCTTCCACGAGTTCTCGCATGCCGAGATATGGGAAGTCCTTCGTGCCTCGGACTGGCACGAGTACCGTGACGGAGATGACATCGTCAAGGAAGGCGAGATCGACGATCGCTTCTACATCATCGTCTCTGGCGGTGTTTCGGTCGCATCGAATGGCAGCACGGTCGGTACGCTGGAGAGCGGAGAATGCTTTGGCGAAACGAGCTACGTCCGCGGCGCGAAGCGCCAGGCGTCGATCCGAGCCAACGGGCCGGTGACGATCCTGCGCGTCAGTTCGACGCTGATGGAACAGGTGTCCTCGTCCTGTCAGCTGCGCTTCAACAAGGTCTTCCTGCGCTCGCTGATCAACCGCCTGCAGGGGTCAGGTGGGGGCAATACTTAGGATTCTCCCGGCGCCGCCATTTCTTGAGCGGCGAGAAACTCTGGTATCCAGTCCTAGTGCCGCTCGATGCACTCCTCGGTGGGTGTCTGCAGTTCGCCTTCGTGTGAGTATTCTTCCCGGTTGACCGGGTATCGCTCACCGTTGGGCAGGATTACGTGGTCCCGGCCTTCCTCGACAGCATCGAACAGCCGATCGAGCTCCCGTTCTCTCCTCTCGACGGGGATGCACCGGCTGACATCCGCATCCCAGAACACATGCTGATCCTCGTGATCGTCACGATTGTCACGATACTCAGGTTCTTCCACGTCTATTGCGTTGTCTATTGCGCTGGTGACGAGTGAGAGCGCCGCGTCCGCTGAAAGCCTAGTCACGTCATAGGCCGAACAGCCTGCGGTAAGGCATATCGAAAGAACCATCAGCACTCTGAACATTGCGCTCGTCTCTCGCCGAAGATGAGCCCATTAGGCTGCATTATTGGCCTACGCATCGCAAGGATCTGAGTCAGTTTCTACCCCATAGGGCGGCAGATCCTCTTCAGCCGTCTATTGTTCAGCTGCTTCGTGCCCGCCGAGCGAATCGCGGATTCGACCCACGAGACCGAGCAGATCCACGCGCCCGTCGCGATTGGTCTGAACGGCGATCGTCACGCCGGAATCCAGATTATGCGTCACGTGCGTGCGATAGCCGGGCCACAGTCCGCCGTGATCGAAGGAACTCCCGTAGTCGATGACGAACATGCCGAAACCGTAATGGTATTCGGGAGTCCGGGGATTCTGCCATCCGCTCTCGAGCATTAGCTCGAGGCTCTCGGGCGAAACGACGCGCCCCTCCGCGAGCGCAGCGTAGAACTGCACCAGCATCGTCGGGTTCGTTACAAGTCCGCCTCCCGTCCATTCCGAACTCGGGTCGAACTTCATGCGGCCGTCCTTCTTCAGGTTCCGCCCGCCACCGATGTAACCGGGGGTGATACCGGTCAGCACCGACTGGTCTTGAGGTCGCACTTCGGTCATTTCGAGGGGGTCGAGGATTCGTTCTTGCAGCAGGTCGTAGTAATCACGGCCAGAGGCTGCCTCGATCACCCTGCCGAGGACGAGGTATCCGGCATCCGAGTAGCGAAACCCTTCGCCGACAGGGAATAGCGGTCGTTTGCCGAGTACGAAGCCGATGAGTTCTTCGGGCTCGAAATAGGCGCTGCCGTCGCGAAGTACTCGCCGGATCATCGCCCACCGAAAGCCTATCGTGCCGGGGTAGTCAGGCATCCCAGACGAGTGAGACAGTAGATGCCGGACCCGGATATCGTCCGCGTTCGGCACTCGGTGGTACCAGTCGGAGTCGCCGAGCCAGTCCGCGACCCGGTCGTCCAGGGACAGAGTGCCGTCCTCGACGAGCAACATCGTCAGCGCCGCCACGAAGGTCTTGCCCGTGCTGCCTCCGGGCATCCCCACATGGTCGTTCAGCGGAATCTCGGCTTCGCGGTCCGCGAGGCCGACAGATGCGGCCACGATCCGGCCGTTTGGATATCGAACCGCCGCCCGCAAGCCGGGCATCCTCATGTCCTCGCGGGCGTTCTCCAGAAGAGTCGCCAATTCATGTTCTTCGACGCCAAATGCCGGGTTGCACCAGCCGAGCACGAGCAACACTGGCATTGCAGGCAGGGCTCTCAGCAGTTTTGGCGGTATCGCAAATCTCGCTCTGAAGACCGTGGCTAGCAGTGCTGCAATCGCGATCAGCATGGGGTTATCTCTAGACGGCGTGAAGTGTCAGTCCATGTTGATCGTCTGAAGCCGTTCAGTCCTGAAGATCGTCTGATGACCATATGAGGAATGACGGAAGTTGTTGTCGTGCGGCCCGGGCTGCTCGCCAAATTGCCCACCTGGGTTACACTAGCGCGCTTCCAGGCCCGCGCAGGAAGCCAACACATGACCACGCGACTCGCGGCGATCGCCGCTCTTTGCCTTTTCAGCTTTCCGATTCACGCGTCCGAATTGAGCGATGCCGTTCAGCAGGACTACGACGACTATCTCTGGCCGCTGTTCGATCATTTCCACCGCAATCCCGAGCTGTCGCTCGTCGAGCACGAGACGGCGGCCCGCATGGCCGATGAGCTTCGCGCCGCGGGCTTCGAGGTGACCGAGGGTGTCGGCGGCACAGGTGTCGTCGCGGTGCTGCAAAACGGCAGCGGCCCGATGGTCATGATGCGTGCCGACATGGACGGGCTGCCGGTCGAAGAGAAGTCCGGTCTCGAGAATGCGTCGCGCAGCCAGCAGGAAGACCCCATTACGGGCAACCTCGTTTATACGATGCATGCGTGCGGCCACGATGTGCACATCACGAGCCTGGTCGGCACCGCGCGGCATATGGCCGCGCACGCCGACGACTGGGCCGGCACATTGATGCTTGTCGTGCAGCCCGCCGAAGAGCGGGTACTCGGGGCGAAGGCGATGCGGGAAGACGGACTCTGGGATCGTTTCGGGACGCCTGACTACGCGCTGGCGTTTCACGTGTCGTCCAACGATGTCGCCGGCGTCATCAACGTTTCCGAGGGCAGCCCTTACGCAGGAGCCGATACGGTCGACATCATCATTCACGGTGTCGGCGCACACGGCGCGCATCCGCATCGCGGCAAGGACCCGATTGTGCTCGGTTCGCAGATTGTTCTTGCGCTGCAGACCCTGGTTTCGCGCGAACTGTCGCCCCGCATGGCTGGCGTGGTCACCGTTGGTTCATTCCACTCCGGGACGAAGCACAACATTATTTCCGATCGCGCGCATCTCCAACTCACGGTTCGCAACACCAGCGAAGAGACGCGTGAGATTCTTTTGAATGGCATCGAGCGTATTGCCGTGAATCTCGGTCGCGCGGCAGGCCTGCCGGAAGATCTCCTTCCAGAGGTAATCGTTTCTGAGGAGAGTGTGCCGCCAACGATCAACGATGCCGCGCTGGCCCGGCGGCTGCGGAACGCGTGGGGCGCAGAGCTCGGTTCTGAACGGGTCGTCGACATCCCCACACGCGGCATGGGTGCCGAAGATTTCCCCAACTTCACTGTAGATCCGTCGATCCCGAGTGTTTACTGGGCCATAGGCGGCACGCTGCAGGAAGATTTCGATCGGGAAGCGGCCGGTGGCGATCCCGTACCGAGCCATCACTCTCCGCTGTTCAGGATCACGCCGGAGCCGGCAGTGACGGCTGGCGTGGAGTCGACGGTCGTGGCGCTGATGGAGCTGATGGGGAACTAAGGCGCGAACTCCGGAATCGAGTACTGACCGATGACGGCATTCGAATACTTCTCGGTAGCGCTGTCGTTCGTGCTCGGCCTCGGGCTTACTCGCTTACTGCTCGGCGCGCTGTATGTATTTCGAGCGCGCGAAAGACAGGCAGTTCATTGGATTCCCATCCTATGGGCCGCGAGCATCTTCCTGTTCCAGATCCAGTACTGGTGGGCGATCTTTGAGCTGAGCGTTCTGATCGAAGTTTGGACCCATGGTGTCTTTGTGACGCTGCTTGCCTTGGCACTGCTGCTGTTCGTGGCGGGAGCGCTGATCCTGCCGGCGTCGGATGATCACGCGAAGGGAGACCTGTTGGAGTACTTCCGTGAAGATGGTCGGTGGGCGCTGCTCGCCATGAGCGCCTATGCGGCACTGTCGATGTGGGCGAACTGGTATTTGTTTGGCACGTCACCCATGACCTGGATCGGGCTAATGGTCATTGTTTTCGGGATCGTACCGATCGCTGCATTCGCCGCGTCTGATCGGCGGCGGGTAGAGGGTGCCCTTACAGTCGCCTTCCTCGCACTCTCGGTATGGGCGTATGTGGCGCTGGCGCCTGCGGCCTATTAGTAGCCCGATTCAGGCTTCGTCGTCGGCGTCGAAGTCTTCTAACGACTCGCCGCCGGCGCTCTTGAGCAGTATCTGAACCTTCTGCTCGGCGTCCTTGAGAGCACTTTGGCAGCCGCGCGTCAGGCGAATGCCTTCTTCAAACTTCTTCATCGCTTTTTCGAGCGGTAAGTCGCCGGATTCCAGCTCCTCGACGAGGTCTTCGAGCTGGGCCAGAGATTTTTCGAGGTCCACTTTTTTGTCGGCGGCCATGTCTGTCTCACGCGTTGTAAGCGGCGCTACGCTACCGCCCGTCACCCGCATCGTCAAACGGTTTCTGAAGCTGCGCGGCATAAGCAATACACCTCATTGACAGGCTCAGGCGGCGAGACTAGAGTACCGAGTCCTTAGACACGGTCTAATAAAAAATCCTACGAGCCATTTCTTAAGGGGAAAAAAATGTCACTGAAAGGCAGTAAGACTGAAGGCAATCTCAAGGATGCATTTGCCGGTGAGTCGCAGGCTAATCGCCGTTATCTCTACTTTGCGGCCAAGGCCGACGTTGAGGGTTACAACGACGTAGCTGCCGTGTTCCGCTCGACCGCAGAGGGCGAGACCGGCCACGCGCATGGTCACCTCGAGTACCTCGAAGAAGTCGGCGATCCGGCTACTGGCCTGCCGATCGGCTCGACATCCGCCAACCTCGCTGCAGCGATCGCTGGCGAGACCCACGAGTACACCGACATGTACCCGGGCATGGCAAAGACGGCGCGCGACGAAGGCTTCGACGAGATTGCGGATTGGTTCGAGACGCTTGCGAAGGCAGAGCGTTCGCACGCCAATCGCTTCCAGAAAGCACTCGATACCCTCGAAGACTAATCCGGGTCCAGCCCTGAAGGCCGGGCCCCATGTCGGGCCCGGCTTCAATTCTCATGAGCAACTCGGAATACAGACGCGAGGGCAGCCTCGAGGCGCCGACTCGCCATCCGCTGGATTGGCGCAGCGACGATTTCTATGACGATGCGTCACTGTACGCAGAACTCGAGCGCGTCTTTGACATCTGTCACGGCTGTCGCCGCTGCTTCAATCTCTGCAACTCCTTTCCCACTTTGTTCGATGCGGTTGACGAATCGGACACGATGGAAGTCGACGGCGTTGCAAAGGAAGTCTACTGGGACGTCGTAGACCACTGTTATTTGTGCGACATGTGTTACATGTCGAAATGCCCTTATGTGCCCCCGCACGAATGGAACATCGACTTTCCGCATCTGATGCTTCGCGCTAAGGCGGCGAGGTTCAGGAAAGAGGGCGCGTCAACTCGCGACAAGGTACTGACCAACACCGACGCGGTGGGCAGATTCGCGGGCATCCCGATCGTCTCGGGCATCGTCAATGCCACGAATCGGTCCGGCGGTGGGCGCGCACTGCTCGAGAAGACCTTCGGGGTGCATCGTGACGCGACAGTGCCGCCGTATCACTCCAGGTCGGCCCGCAAACGACTCAAGCATCTCAGAGGTGCGTCGGGCGACGGCGCCGAGGCAACGCCGGCGACGCGCGGGCGCGTGGTTCTCTATGCCACCTGCTACGGCAACCGCAATCGCCCCGAAATGGATGTGGACCTTGCTGCCGTCTTCGCCCACAACGGCATACCCGTGGCGCTGGCGGAGAAGGAGAAGTGCTGCGGCATGCCGAAACTCGAACTCGGCGACCTGGAGGCTGTCGAGCGAGCGA
>CALZMR010000148.1 GCA_945788575.1 uncultured Woeseiaceae bacterium | reverse complement strand
GGTCTCCGCATGGAAACGCTCCGCCGCGAGGCTAACCGCGTTCATGGATCCGGCGAATATCATGCCGGCGAGCGGTACCACGTAGCGTGGACTGAACCAGGGCTCGACACCCAGCACAAGCTGGGTCACCAGTGCCAGTGTCGGTATGCCACCAATAGCGATGGCACCGAGGGCCTCGATGTAGTCGCGGCGCGATTTATCCTTTATGGGACGAACTGCGATCCAACTCGACGCGGTAAGCATCACCGCCAGGACTGCGGTGATAACCAGCCAGTTGTCGGTCTCGAAGATATAGATCAGAACGTAGCCGATCAGCAGCAGCTGCACGAGCATGCGCGCGGTCGCGTAGACCGCCGTGCCGGCGATCGAACGCCACCGGAACAGGATCGCAACGACGACTGCCGACGGAATGAATGCCAGCGCGAGACCCTGTAGAGATATATTCTCGACAGTTCCGCCCATCAGCGCAGCCGATGTTGCTGTTCGCTGATCAGCGCGATCTCCGCCATCCGCCCGAGAATGCGAAAGCCCAGGCGTCCGAGCTGGCGCAGGACGCTTCCCGCGTCCTGCAGCACTTCCCGCGGCTCACGATCGCCAGGGTCGCCACGCTCCGGTAGCACGTCGGCCAGCGTCAGCCCGGGTTTGAACGGATCTCGCGTGCGACTCAGTATTTCCCGTAGCCGATCCTGCATGCGCTCGTTCCGGCTCATCTCCTGCTTGAGCTGTCGCGGATAGTCAGGCGAATCGGGAAGCATCCCGCACGCCTCCATCAGCATCTCCATGTTCACGCAGCTCTCGGTCAGCGATTTATCTTCATCGTAAGTATGGCCTACGGTGGTGTACGCGGAACGCAACATACCGATCTCGCCGACGAGGTCCGGGTCGTCTCGCTGCGCGAGCTCGATGGCGACCGCAAGCTTCTTGCCGAGCGCTTCAGCACCGGCGCGGAGTTCGCGAAGCAGCTCTCCCTCTGCCTCTCTGAGCGCGGCGAGCTTCTGGCCGATCTGGTCCGGCTCCGAAGTTTCGAGTCGTACCTGGTAGGCGCTGAGATCGATCTCGAGGCCGGCCTTGCGCCAGAACTGCGCGTGCCGGTAGCCCCACTGATATTCGGCATTGAGTCGCAGCCGATCGCGTTTGCCTGCCAGCTCGATGGAGCCCGTTCGCAGATTCTCGTTGAGGGCGATCAAGCCCGCGACCAGCTTGTCGCTCGACACCTTCGCCACCAGACTCGAGGCGGGAAGCTCGAAGTGCAGCGGAAAGTCGCCGAGCACGCCGAAGTACTTCTCGATCGCCTCGGACGCCCGAGTGAGCGCGTCCGTCTCCGATTCGAACTCCTCTATGGGCAGCAGTTCATCCGCGCTGGCGGGAATGCCGAACGATCGGTACCACTGCAAGGTCGCCATCTGGCTCAACCGATCGATCTCCCGCAGCAATCCGCGCGCCGAGCCCTGGAGTGCGAACTTCGGCTCCATGCCCGCATCCTGCGCTTGCCGAATCCGCTCCTTATCCGTCGGATGCGTGTCGAAGATGCTCGTATTTATCTCTTCGATACCCGCTTTGATCCGCTGAAGCTCTTCCGCGCCGAACCCGTCCGCGCGCAGCGCAACCATCCGCGGCAGATTGTTGACCTTCTTGCCGGCATCCATCGCCATATCGAGATCGCTCAGCGTCACCTGATACGCGGCACCAAGCACCATGACTCGCTCCGCCGTCTTCTCGTACCGGTCGCTACCGAGCAGACCCGTCTGATAGCGATCGGCGTCGAACTCCGCCTGTCGCGAGTACGAAAAACTGATGATGCTGGCGAGGTATGACAAGCCGGACAGGATGATCCTGCACAGCTCGCTTCCCAGACCTGCAAAGACCGCTGCCAGACTCAGTAAGGCGATCTCCTTGCGTACCAATTCGTCGACGAAGATGTCCCACCGATCGCGCTCGTGGATCTGGCGATAGAACCAGTAGTTGATCCAATGGGTCACGTAGTAGGCGCGCATGCCCCATTTCTGAGTGAAATGCCCGAACTCGTGCGCAAGAATGCCGGCCAGCGTGTTCACATCGGCGCCCCAGATCAGCGGCAGACCGATGGTCAGCGTCAACTCGTTGGATAACGGGCCGCGAGTCAGCTTCGCCGAGGCGTTCACTTCTGTGTCGAGAAGGATCTCGTCCGGCATCGGAGCGCCTATGGCGTCCGTGATTTCGCCGACCAGACAGAATAGGACCGGCTCGCGACTGGGGTCCAGCCGAACAGGCTCCGGCCCCCTGGGTGTTCTCGCGATCAGCGGCTTGAACAGGAATGCGGTGACCAACAGCGCTGCGATCAGGATCGCGGCGTACAGGAAGACCGATACGTAGCCCGGATCGAAGACCCCAAAGAACCACTGACGCCCTCCGAACGCGACCCAGATCGTCAGGACAACGCTGAGGATGGCGATGCCGGCGTAGGCCACCGGCAGCATCAGCATGGCCAGCGCAACCAGGATAAGCCGGGACGTATAGCCACGTGAAGGTTCCGGCAGGTGGACCTCGCCGTCGAACGCGTCCCGGATTTGCTGCAGAGTGTAGGTCTCGTTGCGCGGTGCCGCTTTTTTTTTGCTACCGCGGCCCTGGATGACGCCTTTGTCCTCCTTGACGTTCGCCGAGGACTGCGTTGCGGCCTTCGCCGTGGACCCGGCGGAGGGCGGCGCGCCCAGAGCCTGCGATGCGGGCTCGTCTTCAAGCGACAGCTGAAATCCTTCGGGCAATTCCTCCTCGAGACTTACCCGCATACCGAGCTTCTCTATCGTCTCGCCAAATTGCTCCGCCTGCGCTTTGACGAGGCCCTTTTTCAGGACGACGTGCGACCTCGCGAAAACGGAACGCGCGATCTTCTCTCCGAACTTCTGGCTGAACGCCTCGCGCACCTGCGCGAGCGTGTGCCCTTCGACGAGGCGCCCCTCGAAGACAACACGGTAGTGCATCGTGTCTCGGGAAATCGGCATTTGGCTATTCTACCGCGTGCTCAATCTCACAAGCAGCCATTTGGGACTCGAAATTCAAGGATGACAGGGATTGCCGAGTACAGCGGCCAACTAAGTTCGTTTGCTCCGATCGCGGTGCTGCGACCGCTGCGAGATCAACCGGATGTGAACATGATCATTATGCCGGCCGCGACAGCGGAGCCGATCACGCCGGCGACGTTCGGTCCCATGGCATGCATGAGCAGGATATTGTGCGGGTTCTCTTCGAGGCCGACCTTGTTGGCGACCCGAGCGGCCATTGGCACAGCGGAAACGCCCGCGGCCCCGATCAGCGGATTGATCGGCCGCGACGACATCTTGTTCATCAGCTTGGCCATCAGGACGCCACTCGCCGTGCCTATCGCGAACGCGACCATACCCAGTGCGAGAATGAACAGCGTGTTCCATTCCAAAAACTGTTCGGCGCTCAGTTTCGAGCCGACCGCAAGACCCAGGAAAATCGTGACGATATTGATCAACGCATTCTGAGTCGTATTCGAGAGTCGCTCGACGACGCCGCATTCGCGCATCAGGTTGCCGAAGGCGAGCATACCGATCAGCGGCGCCGCGGTAGGCAGCAGCAACGCCACGAGGAGCAGAAGAACGAGCGGAAACAGGACCTTCTCGGTTTTCGAAACGTGGCGGAGCTGGCGCATCTCGATCTGGCGCTCCGATTTGGTCGTAAGCAGCCGCATGATCGGCGGCTGGATCATAGGCACGAGTGCCATATAGGAGTACGCCGCCACGGCGATGGCGCCGAGCAGGTCGGGAGCGAGCTGGCCTGCCACATAGATCGCGGTCGGACCGTCCGCTCCGCCGATGATGCCGATAGCGGCCGCGTCCTTCAGCGAGAAATCTGCCCAGCCGAGCGATGTCATGGCTAACGCGCCGAGCAGCGTCGCGAAGATTCCGAATTGCGCCGCAGCGCCGAGAAACAGGGTGCGCGGATTCGCTAACAGCGGTCCGAAGTCGGTCAGCGCACCAACACCCATAAAGATGATCAGCGGGAAGGCACCGGTCTTGATACCAACCTCGTAGGTCAGCGCCAGCAAACCGTTGCCGGTCGCAATCTCCGCGCCGGGAATATTACTGAGCAAGCCGCCGAAACCGATCGTGACCAGCAGCAGCGGTTCGAATTTCCTGACGATGCCGAGATACAGCAACCCGAGGCAGATGCCCAGCATCATGAGCTGTCCTGCCGACACCTGGTATAGCCCCGAGCCTTCCCAGATTTGCTGCACGAGCTCCATCGTCAGAGGTCCTTCAGGCGATCGCCACGAGAGGTTCGCCGACCGAGACAGCGTCGCCCTCGGCCACGAATACGTCCGTGATCGAGCCGGTCTTCGGCGCGACGACAGCAGTCTCCATCTTCATCGCCTCGACGACGAGCAGCGGCTGCCCTTTCTCGACGGCATCGCCGGGCCGAACGTTGACCTTGAAGATGTTGCCCGCCAGCACGGCGGCGACAGTCTCGCCGTTGCCGGGTGCCGCCGCTGGCGCGGCAGCCGGTGCCACCGATGCGAGCTGCCCGCTCTCGGCGACCTCAACCGTGTACTCACGGCCGTTTACCCGTACCGAGTAGACCGCGGCACCACCCTTTGCGGCGGCAGGAGCGGCAGCAGGAGCCGGCTCGGGCTCCGTGCCCGGCACCGGCTCGAATGCAGCCGGGTTGTCCCGGTTCTCGAGGAACTTGAGGCCGATCTGCGGAAACAGCGCATAGGTCAATACGTCGTCTACAAGGTCGTCGGCGACACGAATATTGTGCTCGGTGGCGAGCTGCGTGAATTCCTCGGTCTGATGCTCGAGCTCCGGCTCAAGCAGGTCCGCCGGCCGGCAGGTGACCGGCTCGGCGCCCTCGAGCACGCGCGTCTGCAATTCGGAGTTGACCGGTGCCGGCGTTTCACCGTATTCGCCTTTCAAAACGCCCGACGTTTCCTTGGTGATGGTCCCATAGCGCGTGCCGGAGAGCACGTTGATAACCGCCTGCGTACCGACGATCTGCGACGTCGGCGTGACCAGCGGCAGCATGCCGAGATCCGCGCGGACCCGCGGGATTTCTTCGAGCACGTCGTCGAGCTTGTCACTGGCGTTCTGCTCGCGGAGCTGATTCTCGAGATTCGTCAGCATGCCGCCAGGCACCTGAGCGACGAGAATCCTCGAGTCGATGCCTTTCAACGAACCTTCGAACTTCGCATATTTCTTACGCACTTCACGGAAGTACGCCGCGATCTCTTCCAGCAGAGGCAGATCGAGGCCTGTGTCGCGGCCCGTCCCTTCCAGACTGGCGACGATCGTCTCGGTCGCCGTGTGTCCGTATGTCATGCTCATCGACGAGATGGCCGTATCGATGTTGTCGATGCCGGCCTCCGCAGCCTTGATGCAGGTCGCCGTCGACAGACCGGTCGTGGCGTGGCACTGCATGTGGATGGGGATGTCGACGGCCTTCTTCAGGCGGGTGACCAGCTCGTAAGCGACATACGGACGCAGCAGTCCGGCCATGTCCTTGATGGCGATCGAATGCGCGCCCATGTCCTCGATGCGCTTGCCCATATCGACCCACAGGTCGATCGTGTGCACGTGGCTCACCGTGTAGGAAATAGTGCCCTGCGCGTGCTTGCCGACTTCAACCGTAGCCTTGATCGCGGTCTCGAGATTTCGGAGATCGTTGAGCGCGTCGAAAATGCGAAACACGTCCACACCGTTCGCTGCACAGCGCTCGACGAATGTCTCGACGAGGTCGTCGGCGTAGTGCCTGTATCCCAGGATGTTCTGACCGCGGAACAGCATCTGCTGAGGCGTGTTCGGCATCGCAGCCTTTAGCGTGCGGATGCGTTCCCACGGGTCCTCGCCCAGATAGCGGATGCAGGCGTCGAAGGTCGCGCCGCCCCAGGTTTCCAGCGACCAGAAGCCGACGTTGTCGAGTTTCTCGGCGATCGGCAGCATGTCGTCGATACGCATGCGCGTCGCCAGCAGGCTTTGATGTGCGTCGCGAAGCACGAGTTCGGTGATTCCAAGTGGTTTGGTATCGCTCATAGTCAGATTATTCGAGATGGGAAGTGAATGAATTCGTTGCCCAGCATACGGTGCCGAGCCGGATTATCTTTTCTTGTGCATCGCGATCGCGGCGCCGATCGCGGCAACTTCTGCTTCGCTCGGGCCGGATTCGTCGGCAGCCGGCTGCAATCTCCGAAGCACCATGGCCATGGCCGTCATGGCGGCCACAAGGACGGTCAGAAACACGAAGACGGTCCCCATGCCGGCCAGCATGAGCGTAAGGCCCTGATTGAGCAGCGAGTCAGGCATCGGCAGATTATAGCGTCTGTCTACAGATGCTGTTCGATGAATTCCGCGACCGCCTGCAACACCTCGATGCGAGTCTCCTGGCTCGACAGCCAGTGATCCTCTCCGCGGACCTGCACGAATTCGACCTCCTGGTCGGCGCTTCGAAGCGCGCTTCGCATCCTTCGACTTTGATCGATCGGCACCACGGTGTCGTCTCGCCCATGGACCAGCAGAACAGGACTCTGGAACGCCTCGGCATGCTGGGCCGGAGACAAGGAGTCCAGTTCGTCCCGTTCGTCGAGCTCGGCGCCGTACAGACCTTCCCAGTAGCCAATTACCCAGTGGTCGCTGCCATACCGCTGACGCCGGTCTCTCAGCATCTGCCGAATGTCGGACACGCCGTTGATCGAGACGTGGCAACGGTACAGATCCGGTGAGAACGCGCCGGCGGCGAGCGCGGCGTAGCCGCCGTAGCTGGCACCGACGATGCAGACGCGCTCCGGATCGATGATGCCCTGCGCCGAAAGCCAGGCGACGCCGTCGTCGAGGTCGGTCTGCATCTTGCGTCCCCATTCGCCATCGCCAGCCGCTCGATGGCTCGAGCCGAATCCGGTCGAGCCTCGAAACTGCGGCTGCAGGACGATATAGCCGCGGCTCGCAAAGAACTGCGCGAGCCAGTCGAAATTCGCTCGGTCAAATGCAGCGGGCCCGCCGTGTGGCAACAGAACCAGCGGCGCATTGCCCGCCTCGATCACGTGGGCATACCCTGTGACCAGCGCCGGTATTGCGAGGCCATCTCGAGCCTGATACTCAGCAACGATGGTCTCGGCCACTT
>CALZMR010000147.1 GCA_945788575.1 uncultured Woeseiaceae bacterium | reverse complement strand
GACGACCTTGTCGATGCCGTGCTTGTCGATGATGCGCATGCCCTTGTGCGAGATGCGCAGGCGGACCCAGCGGTTCTCGGATTCGAGCCAGAATCGCTTGTTCTGCAGATTCGGCAGAAAGCGGCGGCGCGTCCTGTTGTTGGCGTGAGAAACGTTGTTACCGCTCTGCGGGCGCTTCCCAGTGACCTGACAGACCTTAGACATGACAGTAAGTCTCTGATTTTGTTAGTAGTTGCCCGGGGGCACCGGGCAGAGAGCGAGACTTTATACCAGCCTGGGCCGGGCAATTCAAGGTATCCGCTCGGGCCTGGGAAGAACCAGCCAACAGGCCCCTACGCGATATTACGTATTTGAGCCCCAAGGGCCCAAACCCACAACTTAAGCATGTTGGCTGCTGCCCCTGGAACAGTACTTTCGATACTGAGCGCCTGCCTATTATTAAGCGCCTGCGCCGCCTATGATCCCGGCCCCCCCACGGAGATCCTAATTGACGAGAGGACGGTCGGCCTGTCGGATGAAGAGGTCGCCACGGTGTACTGGGATCACGGAATCTACCGGATCGACGATCGTCGCGAGCCGGCGAACACGCGTGACAGTGTCTTCTCGTTTCGCTACGCGAGGCTGGCGCCAGGTGAGCACCACTTCTTCATGCACACGTATCACCACAAAACGAACTACGAGTACAACTGGATATACGGCGATCTGGAAGCGGGCCATAGCTACAAGGTCGAGCGCTCAGAGTCGAGCGGATTTCTCGGCGGCACGACACTCTGGGTTCTCCGCGACCTGACGACCGGCGACGCGATCGCAGAATCTGTCGATTGCCACAATTCAAGCTACATTCTGGACCTGCTCCGCAGGATGCACCTCCAGGACCTCGCAGTAGCGCCGATCACACTCGAAGTCGAAATCGAGTTTCGGTGGCCGGTTGATTTCTCCAATCGCATGCTCGCCGAAGATGAGTATCCGCAGGCCTCGATGGACGCCGCCTCAGCACGCATCCGGGCGGCCCTGCTGGAAAGCGAATTGCCGATTAGTCCTCGAGGTCAGGGCTCATCGAAGCTCATTCTGGAAATCGTAGACCTCGACATCATGCATCTCGGCTTTGGCCAGATTTCGAAATTTGATGCCTATGGTCTGGAAGGCGAGTATCAGATCTCTGTCGCAGGCGAGGCTCTGCTTATCACCGAAAAGGGGGTCGAGATAGACCGGTGGCCCGTGTTCGCCGTCGGCGAGTCGCCGCGCGCGGGCTTTTTCGATTTCGGGGATCATGAGACCAGCGACAGGGCCCTGGAAGTTGCGGTAGACAGATTCAGCGAGCGCCTTGTATACGACATTCGGCGCCGGTTGTTCGGTATCCCGCGGCAAAGCGTGTTAGTGCACTAGATTGCCGAGTTCGCCAGACATGAGTTCGACCCCTGTTTCCCTTGTGCGGGCGAACGTCGAAGACAGCTATCGGTCGCCGGCAGCCGTTCATGCCAGCTCTAAGTTCTGTACTTGCCTTGCAGTATTTCGGGCAAGAAGGTCAACGCGACCAGCGCGAACGTGCCCCAGGTGACGAGAATCAGCCCATCCGAACCAAGATCGACAATCCCAAAGCCCACGAGCGATGTCAGAATAGCCCCAGCCAGCAACACCGGGCTCGCGTAGTAGCAGTGCCTGCGATGACATCGCCGCGCATTGATCGCGCAGCCCAATCCCATCCAGGCAAGACATGCAGACAGGATCACTGTCACCCACTCGACAGGCAGTCCAATGAAGTTCATCGACAGCATGAGGGCGATTGGGCTACCCCAGAGAAGCCAAAACGGCAGCGGTTGGGTCGCGAGATCGTTGTTTAATTGATCATTGCTCATTGATAAATCGTCGCCGTTCAACAACAGTGCTCGCCGCTCTGAATCGGCGGGCACTTCACGTCGCCATAAGAACAATAAACACAGCAATCGCCCTTGAGCGGTCTTAGCAGCGCCCCGCAACCATTGCAGTCATAGTAGAACTGACAAGCGTTGGTTGGCATCAGTTCCTTCGCCTTGTGGCCGCATTTCGGGCACGTCAAGGTCGAATACGGCTCGATATCGATGATCTTGGGTCTACGCATGACAGGAAAACGTGAGCGCCTGCTTTGGCTCAGAAGCCGTCATTCTACTTTGAAGCGCCGGCATCGTTGCTATCGGCCAGGAACGGACGTGAATGGCCCGCCGAAGTGAGCAGCAATCGTCTGCGAGATCACTCTCCCTGCACTGTGACCGTTAACCGCCGGCGGTGACCGGCATGTCGATGCTCCCAGAGGTAGATACCTTGCCACGTGCCGAGTGTGCAGCGGCCGTCTGCGATCGGCAGCGTCATCTCGGATTGGGTAAGCACGGTGCGGACGTGTGCGGGCATGTCGTCCGGTCCTTCGGAGCGGTGCCGGAACATCGGATCGCCGTCCGGCGCGGTTTTCTGCATGAACCTCTCCAGATCCTCCCGGACGGTGGGGTCCGCATTCTCGCAGAGCATCAGGGATGCGCTGGTGTGCTGGAGGAATAGATGGACCAGTCCGGTCGAGATGCCGCTTTCGGTCACCGTTCGCTGAATATCCCTCGTAATATCCAGGGTGCCCCGGCCGGTGGTGTGGAACTCGATTGTGCTGTGCCTGAACATGAGGCTGACCTCAGGGTGAGAAGGAGCGGCCTGTCAGGTCCAGCGCTTCACCGCATCCACCGAATCGGCTGGCCCGGCTTCGAGCTTCTCAGCTGTCAATCCAGGCCAGCGTTCGAAATTGACGACCGACGGATCCAGGCCTACCAACAGCACTTTTGCATTACTCATCGTTCTCTCTACCTTCGTTCTTGGATTAGCTGCTTACCAAGGTTCCGCACGGAATGATTCGCGGCGCTTAATGTGAATACTAGCCCAATGTCTCCATTCGGGAGGGTAACGGACGTTCCGCCGGCGGCAGCGGCAAGCTTCAGACCAGCCCCCGAGACGCGAGCGAAGTCGCCTTGCCGTCGCCCACGATAAGGTGGTCGAGCAGGCGTATGTCGACGAGTTCGAGCGCCGCCTTGAGCCTCCGAGTTATCCGCTCGTCGGCCTGCGAGGGCTCCGCAACGCCGCTCGGATGATTGTGGGCCAGGATGACGGCCGCGGCATTCACGGACAACGCTTCCTTTACGACCTCTCGCGGGTACACGCTGGTGCCGTCGATCGTGCCGCGGAACAGTTCGTCGAAGCGCAGCACCCGATGGCGGTTGTCGAGATACAGGCAGCAGAAGAGTTCATGGTCGAGATGCCTGAGCCTCGCCTTCAGGAAGAGCTCGGTATCGGTCGGACAGCGGATCGGCTCGCCGATGGGCAGCCTCTCGGAGTAATAGCGCCTGGCGAGCTCCGGGACCGCCGCGATCCTCGCGGAGCCGGCGCGCCCGATGCCGTCCGATGCGAGCACCGCCTGAGGCTCCGCGTCGAACAGTCCGCGCAGGCCGCCGAAGCGTTGGAGTAGTCCCTGAGCTCTGGCACGGTCGCCAAGCAGTGCGCAGAGCAGGTCCGCGTCCGTGCGGTTGTCCATCATTCCTGTCTCTCGGGTTGTGTCAGTGGCAATCCTGCCGGGAGGTCGCATATCGATACAAACAACCGATCTGGACGAAACAGCCCTTTTCAGTGGAAACTCCCCCTATGAACATCGTTCTCGGTATCTCCGGCGGTATTGCGGCCTACAAGACCCCGGATCTGGTCCGGCGTCTCAAAGAGCGTGGCGCCGAGGTTCAGATCGTCATGACGGCCTCTGCGGAGGAGTTCGTGACGGAGACGGCGCTGCAGGCGGTCTCAGGACGCCCTGTGCGCTCGAACCTCTGGGACAAGGAGGCCGAGGCGTCGATGAGTCACATCGAACTGGCGCGCTGGGCTGACGCTGTCCTGATCGCACCGGCAACGGCCGAGATCATGGCCAGGCTGGCCGGCGGCTCGGCTCCGGATCTGCTAACGACTATGTGTCTGGCAACCGAAGCCCCCATCGCCGTGGCGCCTGCGATGAACCACATTATGTGGTCCAACCCGGCCGTACAGGCGAACCGCCGGACGCTGGAGGACCGCGGCGTCATGATCATCGGTCCCGATTCGGGCTCGCAGGCCTGCGGCGAGACGGGTGCCGGTCGCATGACCGAGCCCAACGAGATTGCAGCGATGGTTACAGCGCTTGCGCAGCCTTCGGGCGGGCGACTCGAGGGGCGCACGGTTGTGATTACGGCCGGGCCGACGCGTGAGCCTATTGACCCGGTCCGATACATTACCAACCGCAGCTCCGGAAAGATGGGTTATGCGATGGCGAGCGCGGCTGCCGCCGAGGGCGCGAGGGTCATTCTGATCAGCGGCCCCGTAACGCTCCGCGAGCCTCGCGGCGTCGAGGTGCATCGGGTCGAGACCGCGGCGGAGATGTACGAGACGACGCACGGCCTCGTCCGCGATGCCGATCTCTTCATCGCGGCGGCGGCGGTAGCCGATTACAGGCCGACGACGCCGGCGGAACAGAAGATCAAGAAGACCACGGACTCGACGAGCATCGATCTGGTTCGCTCCGAAGACATTCTTGCGTCAGTCGCCGGCCTCGATGACGCGCCGTTTACCGTAGGCTTCGCCGCCGAGACCAACAAGCTGCGCGAATACGCTTTGAGTAAGCTCGAGAAGAAGCGCCTGAACATGATCATTGCCAATCGGGTCGGCAGCGACTGCGGATTCGATTACGACGAGAATGCTGTCGAGGTATTCTGGCCGGGGGGCGAGCAGGCATTTCCGACGGCGGCGAAGACCGAACTGGCACGACAGCTGGTCAGCCTCATCGCCGATCGCTACGATTCCCTGCGCGACGATGGACGGTCGAGCGTGATCCCGCTCGAAGACCGCAAAAAGAAACGAACACAATAAAGGACACAGCGTGCGCTGCATTGATCTGAAGATTCTCGATACTCGTCTGGGAGACAGTATCCCGCTCCCGCACTACGCCACGGACGGTTCCGCCGGACTGGACATACGGGCCGTCATCGACGAGCCGCTTACCGTAGAGCCGGGCGATACCGTACTGGTACCGTCGGGCCTTGCGATCCATATAGAGGATCAGAGCCTTGCCGCCGTGCTATTGCCGCGATCGGGGCTCGGTCACAAGCACGGTCTGGTGCTGGGTAATCTGACCGGGCTGATCGATTCCGACTACCAGGGACAGGTATTCATCTCCTGCTGGAACCGAGGCTCGAAAGCCTACGAGATTCAGCCCGGCGAGCGCATCGCGCAGATGGTGTTCGTTCCCGTGGAACAGGTACGGTTCAACGTCGTTGAGGATTTCGAGGACTCGTCGCGCGGCGACGGCGGTTTCGGACACTCGGGAACGGGCTAGAGCCCTTATTCCAGCCCGGTCAAATTCCTGAAGCGCTGGATGTCGCCGTCGAAGCGCGCAATCATCGTCTCTTCGTCTGACTGGAAGCGCATCAGATTGCTATGGTGTCGGGCGATCGTTTCGCGGGTCTCGTTGATGGCATCGATCAGGCTCTGATCGATCATCTCGGCATCCGGATCACTGGAGTAAGGCTGATAGCGTGACGCCTGACGCTCGAGTTTGGCGAGCTCACGTTCGAGATTGCGCAGATACAGTTCCGTGACCCGGGTCTGGGCCTGGAACAGCTCGATGCGCCGGTCGCGGTGCATCTCAATCTCTTCCACTGACAGATAGGTCGAGAGCAGCGCCTGGTCGGCGCGGAGCTGGCGTTCCTGAGCGAGCCGTATCTCCTCGGCTGCCCGTTCGGCCGCGAGTTCTTCCTCGGTCTTGCGGCCTTCAAGCTCCTCGAGCGTTACGCCATGCTCGTTGACGACCTCACGATCGAGTTCGGAGTATTCGGCCGGGATGCTGTCGTCGTAATGGACGACGCCGTCCTCATCGACCCAGCTATAGATTCTGCCTTCGCGCTGCTGCGCGAACGCGGTAACAGATATTGTCAAAAACCCGATTGCGAGGATCTGTATACGCATTAGCCCAATATGCCACAGTCGATTGTCCGCAATTCGCGACACAGTTCGCGAATTTCGAGCATAGTCCTGGAAATAGCCGCTGTAAATGGTCGTTCGCGACTACCGCAGCGCCAGCCTATGATAATACGCCGTATTTGCGCCGATAGGCGAGAACCGGCTCAAGGAATTCGCCGTATTCCTCGGACTCGTCGAGGACCTCGATGACGTCGTCGAGTTGGACGATGCTGATGACCGGAATTCCCAGCGAACTCTTCAGCTCCTGAACGGCGGAGCTCGCGCCCTGTCCGCGCTCCTGGCGGTCCAGAGAGATGACCAGACCGGCTATATCGGCACCGAGGGCCGTAATGATCTGGTAGGCCTCGCGGACCGCGGTGCCGGCAGTGATGACGTCATCCACGATCAGCACTCGGCCGGCGAGATCTCCGCCGACCACGGAGCCACCTTCGCCGTGGGCCTTCGCTTCCTTGCGGTTGTAGATATACGGGACGTCGATTCCGTAGTGCTCGGCCAGCGATGCGGCGGCTAGTGCGACCAGCGGTATGCCCTTGTAGGCGGGTCCGAACAGCATGTCGAACTCGACGTCCGAATCGGAGATCGCGGCCGCATAGAATCGACCCAGCTTGGCTGCGGCATAACCGGTATTGAACAGCCCGGCGTTGAAGAAGTATGGGCTTACCCGACCAGACTTGAGCGTGAACTCGCCGAAGCGAAGCACTTCGAGTTCGAGAGCGAGTTCGATGAATTCTCGCTTGTACGCACGCATGGGCTTGGACCGGGTGTTGGCTCTAGTATGATGCCGCCTCTTGGGCGGGGCCGCAGTATGACATGGAACGAGCGGTGGTCGAATGAATTTTTCGGCGACCTATGTCTATAGCGATTCCACATTCCGACTCGTTCTAAACAAGGCTTAGGAGAGCAATTTGTTTCGGGTGATCAGTCTCAATGCAAACGGCATCCGCGCGGCGGCGCGGAAGGGTTTCTACGAGTGGCTGCCACGGCAAGATGCCGACGTTGTCTGCATTCAGGAGACCAAAGCGCAGGAACATCAACTGACGGACGACTGCCTTCGCCCTGCCGGCTATCACTGCTTCTACGAAGACGCGGAGAAGAAGGGCTACAGCGGCACCGCGATCTACACCAGG
>CALZMR010000146.1 GCA_945788575.1 uncultured Woeseiaceae bacterium | reverse complement strand
CACGTGCGCTTCGTCCATGTAATGCGTTGTCAGTATCACGGTCGTGCCGTGCGACTGAATCTTTTGCACCAGTTCCCAGAAATTGCGGCGGGCCTGAGGATCCAGCCCTGTCGTCGGTTCGTCGAGAAACACGAGGCGGGGACGATTCACCAATGCGACTGCCAGGAATAGGCGCTGACGCTGTCCACCCGAGAGTTTGCGATTGTCCCGATCCAGCAGGTCTCCAAGCGAACACTCGGCGATGATCGCGTCGAGATCGGCCCGGCGGTCGTACAGCCGCTGGAACATCTCGAGGGTCTCCTTGACCGTCAGGAAGTCCTGCAGCGCCGTATTCTGGAACTGGATGCCGGCCTCCTCGCGAAAACGCTCCCCGGCAGGTTCACCGAAATACCAGACCTCGCCGGCCGTCGCGGGCGTAACGCCCTCGATGATCTCGACAGTGGTTGTCTTGCCTGCGCCATTCGGTCCCAGCAGTCCGAAGCAGACGCCTTCGTCAACGCTGAAGCTGACGTCGTCCACGGCGAGCACGCCGGGGTACTGCTTCACGAGATGCCGGGCCTCGAGGGCGGTGGCCATAGGGTTCCTGCCGTGGGAAGGGACTGGGTGATGCGAAGCTTAGCGAAAGCCCCGCATCCGGACCACCATCGGCAGATGCTTGCAACCAATCGCGCTCGAGCGGTATCAAACAAGTAGCAGACAGGACAAGGAACTCGATAATGAATCGTATCCTCAGCAAATTCGCTGGCAGAAGCTTTCTGGTCGCGGGCCTCGCCGCGCTGGTGTTGGCTCTGCCGGCAGAGGCGAGCGTCAATCGGAGCGTCAAAATAGACGATGGCGAGACCGCGGACGGTGCGTCTTCGGTCAATGGCAGCATCACGGTGGGCAATGACGCCACGGTCACCGGGGACGTGACGACCGTCAACGGCGGCATTCGGGTTGGCGATCGCTCCGTCATTCAGAACGCGGAGACCGTCAATGGCGGCGTAAAAATCTCCGATTACGTTCAGGCGCGCAATCTGGACACCGTGAACGGCAACATTCAGATCGGTGCGAATGCGACCGTGGATGGCGACGTGTCGACCGTCAACGGGGACATTACCGTCGGCGAGAATACGTCGGTGGGTGACGACCTGGGCAACGTGAACGGCGACATCGAACTCACGGGCGCCCGTATCGGCGGGGACGTGTCCACCGTCAGCGGCGATATCGAGCTTTCAGACGGCGCCGTGGTCAGGGGGAATATTATTGTCGAACGCCCACGCGGCACCAGCTGGGGCATGCGCCGTGATCCGCGAATCGTCATCGGCCCGGGATGCCGCGTCGAAGGCGAAATCAGGCTCGAGCGCGAAGTCCGTCTCTATATCAGCGAATCGGCTGAAGTAGGGGGCGTATCCGGGGAGATGTCGATGGATGATGCGGAGATCTTCTCCGGCTCGAATCCCTGAGGCAGTAAGCGCCGAAAATCCGTAAACTCGGCGCTGTGGACCGCGCCGCCAAACAAATACCGCTGTTTCCGGAATCGCCCGACCTCGCGTCGGGCTTTTCCGTTCGGGTAAGCGGTCGCGCGAAGCGCCTGTCGATCAAAGTTTACCCTCGCGGCCGTGTCGAGGTCGTCGCACCGAAACGGTCCAATGCTCGCGACGTCGAGCGCTTTGTCGAAGAAAGCCGAGGATGGATCGAGAAGACCAGGGCCGCCTTCGCCGACCAAGTGCCGGCGGAACCGTTCCGGCTCCCGACACGCATCTCTCTGCCGGGCATCGAACAGGCGATTGGGGTCCATTACGAGCCCGGAGCGGCGAGCAACGTTCGTCTCCGGCTGACAGGGGACATACTGCGGCTTCGAGGGGCCGTTCACGACACTGAGGCCTGCGTCGCCGCGCTGAAGCGATGGCTGACCGCAACGGCCCGCGAACATTTCGAGCCGAAGCTAAAGGCGCTGTCCGCGGCGACCGGCAACGCGTTCAAACGCATGCACGTGCGCGGCCAGAAAACCTGCTGGGGAAGCCACTCCTCGAGCGGCACGATCAGTATCAACTACTGCCTGCTGTTCCTGAAACCGGCACTCGTGCGCTATCTCATGATCCACGAGTTGTGCCACGCATCGCACATGAATCACTCGCGGCGCTTCTGGGCCCTCGTCGAACGGCATGAGCCCGATTACAGGCGCCTCGATCGGGAGCTTTCGGAAGCCTGGCGGCTTATTCCGGGATGGGTTGGACTCTGTTAAATCCTGGGGTTACGATATTTACCTGAGTTAACTTCTCAAGTCAGGCCTCAGACCCCATCGGTACATTCGGCGCCAAAAACGTGAATCCGGCCAGCAGCAAGCCAGAGGACGACGCCCGACTAATGATCAATCCGCTCCGACCGGTGTCCTGCAGCGACCGTCGCGGCGGAGGGACTCAGCCCTGATCGAGCAGCTCGCGTAGATTGATGACGGCGGCGTTGGCCCTGGCCAGATAGTTAGCCATGACCAGCGAGTGATTAGCGGTGAGTCCAAAGCCGCCACCGTTCATCACCATCGGCGAGCGGAGCGGCTCGAGGCTCGCTTCGAGCTCTCTGATGATCTGTCGTACGCTCGCCCTCGCGTTCTTATCATCGAGTACTTGTGCAAAGTCGAATTCGACCGCACGGAAGAAGTGCAACAGCGCCCAGGAGGTACCGCGCGCCTCGAAGAAGACGTTGTCGAGCTGCAGCCACGGCGTACGGACGTCGACGACATCCTGTTGAGGTTGGGCCGCATCCGCAGCAGGATCTCCCGCAAGCTCCTCGTTGATCACGTTATCGGCGACGCTGTTGCCGAGCCGCCGCGACATGCTGCCCAGACGCTTCTCAACCTGCGCCAGCCACTCGCGGAGATTGTCGGCTCGCGCATAGAACTGTGCCTCGGGCTGCTCGGCCCCGGTCAGGCGGTCGCGATAGCTCTCGAAGCCCTCGATGGCCTCTCGATAGCGACTTTCGCTCGGCGGCAGCCACCAGGAGTCGTTGTCGAAGAAGAAGTTCGGCTCCGCCTGGGCGATGTCCGGGTCTTCGGCCGACTGCGACTGACTGCGGCTGTAATCGTTGCGCATCACTCGCGCCAGGTCTCGCACCTGCGTCAGCACGCCGTATTCCCAGCTCGGGATGTTATCCAGCCAAACGCCGGGCGGCATGATGTCATTGCTGAGGTAGCCGCCGGGTTTGTCGAGCATGGTCTCCGATACTCGGATCAGGGTGTCCGTCGTCGAGTAGCCGACGACATGGCTGCCGTCTGCGACAAACTCGTTGACCCAGAAGACCTTCGGGCTGCGAGACCAGTAGATGCCGAGAATGACGAGGAACAGGAACACGGCAAGCAGGGACCAGCCAGTGATCCGGGCCCAGAGCGGCATGCCCAGTACGCGAGCAGCGGTCTGTTCGTTCACATCGGTTCCCCTCGGCAATACGGAATTTCAGAAGTGGGTGCGGGCAGGCCGACTTACAAGTTAGGCCGGAATACCGAGTCTAGCAGTTCGGGCAACACCCGCCCCGACTTGCCGGACAGAACGAAGTCGAAGTGTGCCGTCTGTTCCGTGACGTTCGGGTTAATTTCGACCGTCGTGGCGCCTGCCGAGCGTGCGATATCGAATAGCCCTGCTGCGGGAAACACTTCCGACGAGGTGCCGATAGATAGATACACGTCGCAGGTCTCTGCCGCGGCGAACGCCATTTGCAACGCATCCGGCGGGATGGACTCACCGAACCAGACGACTCCGGGCCTGATCGGGCCGCCACAGGAAGGACAGGCGGGCGGTTCACCATCGTCGACGGTCTCCACGACCGTCCCTTCGGCGAAGCATCGGTCGACGAACAGATTGCCGTGGAATTCGACGACGTTCTTGCTCCCGGCTCGCTGGTGCAGTCCATCGACGTTCTGCGTCACGAGTGTCAGCCGGCTTGCCAGCGCGTCGAGTTCAGCCAGTGCCGTGTGTCCGGGGTTCGGCTCAACGTCCCGCACCAGCTTTCGACGCCATTCGTACCAGCCCCAGACGAGGGCCGGGTCTTCGGCGAATCCTTCGGGGGTAGCGAGCTTGCGCGGATCGTAGTCGGCCCAGAGGCCTTCCATCGCGTCCCGAAACGTAGGAACGCCGCTCTCGGCGGACACGCCTGCGCCCGTGAGCACGCAGATGTGCCGGGCATCCCTGAGCGCGCTCGAGAGCGCGCCGGGGATGACGACAGTCTTCTCACCCACAGTACGACCGCAAATGACGGCCAGCGTCGATGACGCTACGCGGCGAGCTGTCGCAGGACGTAATGGAGAATTCCACCGTGCTCGTATTAATCGCGTTCCTTCGGCGTATCGATGCGGATGCGTGCTTTGAACGTGACGGGATCACCGTCCGTGGGCGTTGCCGTCACGGTTACCGAATCGGCGTCAGCGCTGGTGTGTCCGCTGATGTCGAAGGTCTCCGTTCCGTCGAGGCCCAGCGATTCCGCATTCTGACCGTCCTGGAACTGCAGAGGCAGCACGCCCATACCGATCAGATTAGAGCGGTGAATGCGCTCGAAGCTCGCGGCAATCACGGCCTTTACGCCGAGAAGCAAGGTTCCCTTTGCTGCCCAGTCGCGGGACGAGCCCGTACCGTACTCGGTGCCGGCGAGAACGATCAGCGGTGTCTTTTCTTCACGGTACTTGAGAGACGCGTCGTAGATCGACATCTGCTCGCCGCTCGGCTGATGCCTGGTCCAGCCGCCTTCAGTACCAGGCGCCAGCTGGTTGCGCAGCCGGATGTTGGCGAACGTGCCGCGCATCATGACCTCGTGATTACCACGGCGCGACCCGTAGGAATTGAAGTCGACCGGCTTGACGCCCTGATCGATGAGGTACTGCGCTGCGGGACTGTCCGCTGCAATGCTGCCTGCCGGTGAGATGTGATCGGTCGTGACCGAGTCGCCGAGCAGCGCGAGCACGCGTGCGCCCGAAATCTCAGCGACCGGGGCCGGGTCCCTGGTCATGCCGTCGAAGTAGGGTGGGTTCTTCACGTAGGTCGAATCCGCATCCCATGTGTAGATCTCGCCTTCCGGAGAATCGATACCCTTCCAGTTGCTGTCACCTTCGAACACACGGCCGTAGCTCGACTTGAACATGGCCGAATCGATATTGGCGCCGACGACCGAGTGGATCTCCTGCTGGCTCGGCCAGTTGTCTTTGAGGAATACAGGATTGCCATCGGTGTCTTCGCCCAGCGGGCTTTCGAACAGGTTGACGTCCATATTTCCAGCAAGCGCGTAAGCGACGACGAGCGGCGGTGACGCCAGGAAATTCATGCGCACGAGGGGGTGGATGCGGCCCTCGAAGTTGCGATTGCCCGACAGTACGCTCGTGCCGACGACATCGCCGTTCTTTACGGCTTCCTCGATCTCCGGCAGGAGCGGCCCGGAGTTACCGATGCAGGTCGTGCAGCCGTAGCCGACCGTGTAGAAGCCGATCGCATCGAGATCGTCGAGCAACTCGGCCTTCTCGAGGTAGTCGGTGACGACGCGCGAGCCGGGTGCAAGACTGGTCTTCACCCAGGGCTTCGCCGTAAGTCCTTTCTCACGTGCATTCCGGGCCAGCAGGCCGGCGGCGACCATTACCGCCGGGTTCGACGTGTTGGTACAGCTCGTGATCGCGGCGATCAGCACCGCGCCGTCGCGAATCTCGGCATCCTGACCGTTGATGTTCGCAACCGCGGTACCGCCGCTGTCGCGTCCAGCCGTCATCGTCGCCAGATGCCCCGAGTAGACTCTGTCGGCCTCCTTCAAGAGGATGCGATCCTGCGGCCGCTTGGGGCCCGAGATGCAGGGTTCGACCGTTCCGAGATCCAGCTCGAGCGTGTCGGTATACAGCGCATCGGCCTCGCCATCTTCACGCCAGAGTCCCTGTTCTCTCGCGTAGGCCTCGACCAGCGCGATCTGCTTCGGATCGCGGCCAGAGAGTTCGAGGTAGCGGGTCGTCTGACCGTCGATCGGGAAGATTGCACAGGTCGAACCGAATTCCGGCGACATATTGCCGAGCGTTGCCCGGTCCGCAAGCGGCATCTCGGCGAGTCCATCGCCGAAGAACTCGACGAACTTACCGACAACGCCCTTTTCGCGAAGCATCTCGGTTACGGTCAGCACGAGGTCGGTCGCGGTCGCGCCTTCCTTGAGCTTGCCGGTCAGCTTGAAGCCGACGACGTGCGGGATCAGCATGGTGATCGGTTGGCCAAGCATCGCAGCTTCGGCTTCGATGCCGCCGACGCCCCAACCCAGTACTCCGAGCCCGTTGATCATCGTAGTGTGCGAGTCCGTGCCGACGACGGTGTCGGGGTAGGCGCTGCGAGTGCCATTCCGGTCCGCATCGAACACCACCCGGCTCAGAAATTCGAGATTGACCTGATGCACGATGCCGGTGTTCGGCGGAACTACGCGGAAATTCTTGAATGCCGACTGGCCCCAGCGCAGGAAGGAGTAGCGTTCTCGATTGCGCTGAAATTCAATTTTGTTTTTGAGATCGAGCGCGTTCGCGGATCCGTATTTGTCCACCTGAACGGAGTGATCGATAACGAGTTCGGCGGGGGACAGCGGATTGATCTTGTCGGCCGAGCCACCCAGGCGCACGACCGCATCACGCATAGCGGCGAGATCGACGACTGCGGGAACACCCGTGAAATCCTGCAGGATGACGCGGCTCGGCGTGAAGGAAATCTCGGTTTCAGGCTCGGCTTTCGGGTCCCAGTTCGCAAGTGCGAGAATGTCGTCCCGAGTTACGTCGCGGCCATCCTCGTGGCGTAGCAGATTCTCCAGCAGAATCTTCAGGGAGTAGGGGAGTCGGTTGACGTGGCCTTCCTTAACGGCGTCGAGGCGAAAGATTTCGAACTCATTGCCGTCAATGGCCAGCGGCGAGCGGGCGCCGAAGCTGTCCTTCATCTTGATTGTCTCCAGTTTTCATTGCCGGGTTAGCGACCCCGAGCGGGCCGCGCATTATAGCGAATGGCGCCACGGCGCGCTCTGGATTCAGAGCTTCCGTATGGCTCAGGCCGCCGTCGCGTCGTCGTATCGAGGCCGGCTCACCGAATCGATGACCGCGCCGCCGAGACACCGATCTCCGTCGTAGAAGACAACGTGAAGACAACGTACTGGCCGGGCGCAACAGCCCTTTGCCGGACGTCGAAACTGACGTCTACGGAGCCGTCGTCCCGCGCCGTCACCCGGCACTCCTGGTCGGACTGCCGGTAGCGAACCTTGGCGTTGAGCGCGATGCCATCTGACAGGCCACCGGGTTCGTGCCCGATCCAGGTTACGTCGGACGCAGTAAGTCCGTCGCTGTAAAGATGCGAAGAGTCTCCCTGGTCGACGACCAGAGTATTGGAATCGAGGTCCTTGTCGACCACGTACCAGGGCTGATCGCCGGCGTCGGCGCGGCCGCCAATACCCAGTCCCTGGCGCTGGCCCAGCGTGTAATACATGAGGCCCGTATGTGCTCCAAGCTCTCGACCTCCGATCGCACGGATCGGCCCCGGCTTAGCCGGCAAATACGTCGAAAGGAACTCCCGAAATGGCCGTTCACCGATGAAGCAGATGCCCGTGCTGTCCTTCTTGTCTTGCACCGCAAGCCCGCGCTGGTGCGCGATTTCGCGAACCTCGTCCTTCCTCAGCTCACCCAGCGGAAATACGGTCTCTGCCAACGCATCTTCGCTGACTGCGTGCAGAAAGTAGCTCTGATCCTTGCCCGGGTCCACGCCCTTCAGCAGCGTGGTTCGGCCATCGACGTCGGCGGTACGCGCGTAGTGGCCGGTCGCCAGTAGCTCCCCGCCCAGGCGCTTTGCGTAGTCGCGGAAGACCCCGAATTTGATTTCCCGGTTGCAGAGCACGTCCGGGTTCGGCGTTCGGCCGGCCCGGTACTCATCCAAAAAATACTCGAAGACGCGGTCGCGATACTGCTTCGCGAAATTCACATGGTGCAGTGGGATGCCGAGCTGCTCGCAGACATTGCGCGCGTCCTGGAGATCCTCGGCGGACGTGCAGTAGCCATCATCGTCCTCCCAGTTGGTCATGTGCAGCGCTTCGACCGTAGCGCCGGCTTCTTTCAGGAGGATAGCCGCCACCGCCGAGTCCACTCCGCCGGAGAGACCGAGAATGACGCGCCTGTGCGCGATGTTGCCGAGATCGTAGGCCATGGGGCGCGAATTCTAACATTCAGCGCTGGCGCCATCGCTGTCGCGTGGGTCATCAGACCAAATTGGCGCGGGCGAGAACGCTGTCGACGTTGTGCTGCAGCGGGAGCAGTTGGGTAAGTTCGGCCTGCGGCTCTCGTCGTCCTGCCTCGAAGTCCTCGACACAGCGCAGGACCGCCGGCGTGCGTAGCCGGAAGCGCTCGCGAGCAAGATCGACGCGCGTCAGCCAGAGCCTCGCATGAATCCCATCGTCCAGTGGCCGATCCTCG
The DNA here is from genome assembly GCA_945788575.1 of uncultured Woeseiaceae bacterium. GTDB lineage: Bacteria > Pseudomonadota > Gammaproteobacteria > Steroidobacterales > Woeseiaceae > UBA1847. The sequence goes on along the minus strand of CALZMR010000146.1, from coordinate 3,660 downwards.
TCACAGGACAGGAAACGGGCGACATACACGATGCGCAGGTATTGCTGGCGGGTTTGAGGCTGGATCCAGAGGTATACGCCGACCATGTCGCCGCAGTCGACGTGACAGCCGGTTTCCTCCAGCACCTCGCGGACGACTGCTTCTTCCGGCGATTCGCCGGGCTCGATATGACCACCGGGCTGGCTGAGCACGTCGCGGCGCATGGCGCGTTCGTCGACGATGAGATAACGGCCTTCGTGGTGCACAACGGCAGCCACGGTCAAGTCGGTCTGATACACGGTGATACGCTCTCGTTTCTTCCTGACTAATTCGTCGGCGCGAGTGCTGCTCGCTATAGCCGACGTTCGGTCTCATGGTTCGCGCGGTGCCGTGGTTGGCTCGGCCAACCGGCTGCTGGCTAGATGCCCAGCTGACGGAACTCCACTTCCACTTCGCTCGCGAGCCATATCTCGTCGAACATCTTGCTGTAGAGCTGTGCGACGGCTGGCTCGTGGGTATCCGCGATACCTTCCCAGCGCCCGGCTTGCAGCCGGTAAACAAGCGAGGTTTCGTCGGCGATACAGAATGCTTCGGCGTGCGTTCGAAGATCTTCACGCACGTGCCGGAACTCGATGTAGCTATTGAGCCGCCGGCCCAGGTGCACGAAGTTGTTGCCGTTTTTTATCGCACGAGTCGGATCTGCGATCAGTACGCGGATGCGCGCGTACGTCTGCGAAAGAACGAGACGCTTAATGACCTCGAGGAAATCCGGATCATCGAAAATGCCGGGCTCCAGGTCGTGGGTAAATATCGACACTTTGCGGCGGGCTTCTCGCGCGATTGCGATGGCAGCCTGACGCATTTCTTCGCGGGTCGATATCACCCAGCGTTTGCTTTTTTCTTCAGCCTCGTTCATGCACCGATGGTCGTCTGTCATATCGTGCGAAAGCGTTACGAGTGCCGATACGTTCATCGGCCAGATGACATATTAACGGTCGAGGGGCTGGCGACGTGCCAACTGCGTCACGTTTTGTGCGCCAGCGGATAAGTCTCAGGCAGCGCGAAAGCCGCATCCGGCATGGCCTGATGCGATCTTGTGCAGGTAGAAAAGTTATATCTGGGCCAGGAACCCGGCGAATTGGCTGGTTTGCGGCCTCAGACGTCGTTGGCGAGTTCCACCGCAAGTCCTAAGTACGCCCGCGGCGTCAGCTCCTTGAGTCGCTGACGCTCCGCTTCCGGGATGTCGAGCGTATCCACGAATTCGACGAGTACATCGCGGGATACCGCCTGGCCGCGCGTCAGTGCCTTGAGCTTCTCGTAAGGCTCCGGAATCGCATAGCGCCGCATGACCGTTTGAATTGCCTCGCCGAGCACCTCCCACGCATCGTCGATGTCCGCGGCAATGGTCGCCTCATCGAGCTGCAGCTTATCGAGCCCTTTGAACAACGATTCAAATGCGATCAGTGAGTAGGCGATCGCGACACCGAAGTTTCTTTGCACGGTGGAATCGGTGAGATCACGCTGCCAGCGGGATATCGGCAGCTTCTCCGCGAAGTGCCCGAGCAAGGCTGACGACATACCAAGGTTGCCTTCGGCATTCTCGAAGTCGATCGGGTTGACCTTGTGCGGCATCGTCGACGAGCCGACTTCGTCCCTGGCGAGCTTCTGCCGGAAATAGCCGAGCGAGATATAGCCCCATACGTCCCGGCACAGATCGATCAGGATCGTGTTGATGCGGATCAGTGCGTGCGCGTATTCGGCGGTCCAGTCATGCGGCTCGATCTGGGTCGTATGGGAATTCAGTTCGAGGCCCAGCGACTCGACAAAGCGCTGGCTCAGCGAGCGCCAATCCACGTTGGGATAGGCCATCAGATGGGCATTGAAATTGCCGACGGCGCCGTTGAATTTGCCGAGAATGCTGACGCCCGTAAGGGCCTTCTGGGCGAGTCGCAGCCGGTGCACGACGTTGGCGAACTCCTTGCCGACGGTCGTCGGGCTGGCCGTCTGGCCGTGAGTCCGGGACATCATCGGGACGGCGGCATGCCGTTTGGACAAATCGCTGAGCAGGCGATCGAGCTTGCGGAGCTTCGGCACCAGCACCTCGGTGCGAGCGGTGCGAAGCATCAGGGCGTAGGACAGGTTGTTGATGTCCTCAGACGTGCAGCCGAAGTGCACGAAGTCCTTGAGCGCAGCGGTCTCCGGCCCTTCACCGAGGCTTTCACGAATAAAGTACTCGACCGCCTTCACATCGTGATTGGTCGTGGCCTCGATCGCCTTTATCCGCTGTGCCTCGTCCAGCGAGAAACGATCGACGAGGGCGTTCAGGACGTCTTTCATGACCGACGACAGCGGCTGAACTTCGCCGATAGACGGTTCATCCGCGAGCCATTGCAGCCAGCGGATTTCCACGAGGACGCGGAAACGAATAAGGCCGTACTCGGAGAAGATGTCGCGCAGTTCGCCGACCTTCTCGGAATAGCGGCCGTCAGCCGGCGAAATGGCTCGTAGATTGGACGCTTTCATGGGCGAGAAACCGGTGTAGACTTGCGCGCGCAAAGCGCGAATCATACACCTGCGGGCGATTGATGAGGATACTGAGGCAATGAGCGAGAGCAAATTTCGCATCGAAAAAGACAGCATGGGCGAACTCAACGTGCCCGAGGACGCACTCTGGGGCGCGCAGACCCAGCGCGCGGTAGAGAATTTCCCGATTAGCGGCCTGACGATGCCGCGGGGCTTTATTCAGGCCCTCGGACTGGTCAAGTGGGCCGCCGCGGGGGCAAACGCCGAGCTGGCGCTGCTGCCGACCTCGGTCGCCATGGCGATCCAGCAAGCCTCATTGGCTGTCGCCGACGGCGATCACGACGGCGAGTTCCCGATCGACGTCTTTCAGACGGGCTCCGGCACTAGCTCGAACATGAATGCGAATGAGGTCATCGCCCATCTCGCGAGCGAAATCGCAGACACCCATGTGCATCCGAATGACCATGTCAACATGAGCCAGAGCAGCAACGACGTAATACCAACCTGCGTTCACGTCAGCGCGGCTCTCGCCATAAGTGAACGCCTGTTACCGGCCTGCGCCCATCTGTCGGATGCGCTCAAGAAGAAGGCAGAGGACACCGCTGGTGTCGTCAAAACGGGACGTACGCATCTCATGGATGCGATGCCGGTGACGCTGGCTCAGGAACTCGACGGTTGGCGCGCTCAGATCGAGCACGGCGCCGAGCGCCTCAGAGATACCCTGAAGCGGCTCAGTGCACTGGCACAGGGCGGTACTGCAGTGGGCACCGGTATCAACGCCCACCCGAAATTCGGCAACAAGGTCGCCGTGCTGCTCAGCGAACGGACCGGCGTGGATTTCTCGTCGGCGGAGTCGAAATTCGAAGGTCTCAGCAGCCAGGATGCGGCCGTAGAGACATCCGGCCAGCTGCGGGTGCTCGCCGTGAGCCTGACCAAGATCGCAAACGATCTTCGCTGGATGAATTCGGGACCGCTAGCGGGCATCGGCGAGATCGAGCTGCCAGCGCTGCAACCCGGCTCGAGCATCATGCCGGGCAAGGTGAATCCGGTGATCCCAGAGGCGGTGGCCATGGTCGCGGCCCAGGTGGTCGGCAATGACGCGACGATCGCCATGGCAGGCCAGTCCGGTATCTTCAAGTTGAATGTGATGCTGCCGGT
>CALZMR010000145.1 GCA_945788575.1 uncultured Woeseiaceae bacterium | reverse complement strand
AACGATGACTGAACTCGACATCTTCTAAAATGGGGAGAAAATCTATCTGGAACCCCCCTGCGAATTCAAAGAATTCTCGAGTGATCAACATGGCATGTGTGGCTATGTAATCAGGGGAAAGCCTGTTTTTCAATTCTGAATAATGAATATAAGAAGCTTGGAAGGAGCTGAAAAAGTTATTCTGGTCATAGGCAATTGGATGATATGTTCCTCCTACAACTACAGATGTTTCGGAGAGTGATTTCATCCCGTTGGCGAGACTCCCCTTTCTCACGATACAATCAGAGTCTGTAAAAAAGAGGATATCACCCTGGGCCACAACAGCCCCACTGTTCCTTGCAGCCGAAGCACCATAGTTTTTTTCATGCCTGATGAGCCTGACAGGAAATTTGTCTATTACTTCAAGCGAGTTATCGGTAGAACCATCATCCACAACAATTATTTCAACAGGCCTGAAGTCTGAGTCAAGTACTGATTGCAGACAACGATCTATTATATGACCTTTATTATAGTTCGGGATAATGACCGATACACCTTTCATTTTATCTTTCAAGCTCATCTGATGCAGGTTGTGCCGTTTGGCACAGTAATAAAATTGGATAATGTTCCATTCGGCACAGTAAGTGTGTTTTTTCCTCCATTTCAGCCCTTATAACCTGGTATGGCTTTTGCTACATCTATACCAGTTATCAGGACAGGTATCAGCTCCGAAAAATATCCGGATCCCCTGTCAAGAAAAACCACGTTTAGGAGGTTGGTACATGAAAAGGAAAATACTGATAAACTTACTGCTTGCTTGCACTGTTGCATTGTCGTTTGTTTTCAGCACCGTTGCAGGAGCAGCTAACTGGGCAAATCCACAATTGTTGGTGGATGCCGAAACAGTGAAAAACAACATCGACAAACCGAACTGGGTCGTGATTGATTCCAGGGATCTCAAAGACTACGTGTCCGGGCATATCCCCGGAGCAATCAGCCTCGGCAAACGTGCAAAAAAAGCGCTCAGAGACTCAACAGCAAGAGTATTCAATGATATCTCCAAGTATGAAAAAATGCTTGGTAAAGTGGGTATTGGCAATGACAGCCATGTTGTTTTCTACCACGGTGACCTAAAGACTCTGACTGACGCGACCGTTGGTGTCTGGGTTATGGAATATCTGGGGCATAAAAACGTACATCTTCTGGATGGCGGCCTCGATGCCTGGAGAAAAGCAGGGAATCGCCTCGACAAAAAGCCCACCATGAAACCTGAAACAAGCTACAAGGCAAATGTAAGCCCTTCAATTTACTCTACTACCGCAGAAATACTTGAGGTTGCAAACGGTTCAGGTGCTGGTGCCCAACTCATTGACTCAAGATCAGAAAAAGAACACGTGGGCAAAGATATGAGATCACTCAGAGGTGGTCATGTACCCAATACTGCCATCAATGCCTCCCATATTAAAACTCTTAAACAAGTAAAAGATCCAAAAACCGGCAAAATGAAAGCAACTGCCTACCTCGATTATGATCAAGCTGTAAAAGCCTTTGGATCTTTGGATAAAAACAAAAGAACTGTAGCGTACTGTCAGACTGGAACGAGATCAACCCTCACTTATCTGCAGTTACGTTTGCTTGGCTTTAAAGATGCGGCAAACTGGGATGAATCATGGCGCGTCTGGGCTGCCAGCCTCCATGAGGATTATCCGGTTGCAGCACCAAATGGACCTCAATATTACAACTTTGACAAAGTGAACAAAAGCCTGAAAAAACTAGAGAAAAAGGTTGCTAAGCTGGAAGCGGCTTTAGCTGTTGCCAAAAAATAGAAGTCTCCTCCCACCACAACTCCCCTAGCAACAGCCGGCTGCCATATGGCAGCCGGCTCCTCTTTTGAGAAGTGTTTTTAGCCTCTGTTATTTTTCATGAAGCAATTTGGTGAACTCAAACATCAGGATGGATTCTGGTCCCGCTGTCCGTCAAACTGTCCTTCTATATCGGCGGAGCTTCATTCCTGCTCGCCGTGTCATGGACCGTATTCCGCTCGACCGAGTACTCGCCGGAAGAGCTTGCTGAGTTCGAGGAGGCGCGTCCACCGGAACACACGGCATTCGTCGATTCGTTCCGCTCGGCGGGTAAGTACCGTATCGGCGGCATCGTCTGGGCCATGGTTGGCGCGGTGGCGTGGTACGTCGTCGCCAGCAACGAACTCGACAAGCAGTTGTATGTTCTCGCCGGTGGTTTCATCGCCTTCGGTATTCTCCAGATCATTGCTGGATTCCTGCAAGACGCGGGACATACGAAGAACGGCTTCTACGAGGTGATGCACGACCTGTTCCACATGCCCCGTGTCATGCGGCAACTTGCCGTCGTCCAGTTCTTCTCGTGGTTCGCACTCTTCGCGATGTGGATCTACGGTGGCGAGGCGGTCGCTTCCTTCCACTTCGGTGCGACCGAGGTCGGCGGCGAGCTGTACAACAAAGGGCAGAACTGGAACGGCGTGTTGTTTGCCGCGTACAACGGCTTCGCGGCGCTTGCCGCCATCGCCATCCCGTTCGTCGCTAACCGAATCGGCTGCCGCGGGAGTCACCTCATAAACTTGTGTCTCGGCGGGGTTGGCCTGATCAGCTTCTATTTTATCTCCAACCCGCAGCTACTGGTCATGTCGGAGATCGGGGTCGGCATTGCCTGGGCATCCATACTTTCCTTGCCGTACGCGCTGCTGTCGAACAACCTGCCCGCTGACAAGATGGGCGTCTACATGGGCATCTTCAATTTCTTCATCGTGATACCGCAGCTCGTCGCCGCCAGTATCCTCGGCTTGTTGTTGCGTGAGTTCTTCGATCTGCAGCCGATCTACGGGCTCGTCATTGGCGGCGTCTCGATGATCGTGGCCGGGTTCGCGACGCTGCTCGTCGACAAGGAGGCCGAACCGCAATGACATTATTGAAATCCGTCATCCTCGTTTTCGCCTGTCTGGCAGTAGCTGGCTGCCCGGCAACGCCACCGGTTGTCGAGCCCGTCGGAGAGCCGGCGGAGCTGGAGTTCGTTCTGTACGGGACGCTGGAGCCGTTCGCGAGCGACGCGGTCTACTTCGTGCTGACCGATCGCTTCGTCGATGGAGATCCCGGCAACAACCAGCTCGACCAGGGTGGCGCGGAGCGCGGCACGTTCGATCGGCCCATCCAGATTCAGGGCGAGCCGCCGGCGAATATCGGCTACCTCGGGGGAGACTTTCAGGGGCTTCTCGACAACGCCGGCTACATCGCGGACATGGGCTTCACGGCGCTCTGGCTGACGCCCATCATCGACAATCCGAACGAGGCATTCACGGGCGGGATACGACCCGGCGAGGGTTTTGGTGCGGACCGCGGCAAGACCGGCTACCACGGCTACTGGGGCGTCAATTTCTTCATCGAGGACGAGCATCTCGTATCGCCCGGGCTCGACTTCGGCGAGCTGACGGCAGGCATGGCGCGGCAAGGGATCAAAGTCGTACTCGACGTGGTCTGCAACCACGGGTCGCCTGCTTACACGATGCCCGAGGATCAACCAATGTATGGCGAGTTGTACGATGCCGACGGCTCGCTCGTCGCCGATCACCAGAACCTGCACCCGAACGACCTCGATCCCGGCAATCCGCTGCATGCGTTCTTCAGCACTGAACCGGACCTCGCTCAGCTCGCCGACACGAATCCATCGAATCCCGAGGTCCTCGAGTACTTCGTGAGCGCGCATACCCAGTGGATAGAGCAAGGCGCCGCCGCGTTTCGAATCGATACGATCAAGCACATGCCGCACTCGTTCTGGCTTGAGTTCGCTGAGCGGGTCCGCGAGCAGCACCCGGATTTCTTCATGTTCGCGGAAAGCTACTCGTTCGATGCGAGCGAGATCGCGCAGCACACCTGGCCCGAGAACGGCGGCATCAGCGTATTGGACTTTCCGGGTAAGCAGTCGATGAACACGGTCTTCGCGGACGGCGGCAGCTATTCGGCGATCGTCGACTATCTGCATCTCGAGTCGGAGCTCTATCAGAACCCGTACGAACTCATGACGTTCTACGACAACCACGATATGGCGCGCATGGCTGCCGACGACGATGGGTTCATCGACGCGCACAACTGGATGTTCACCAGCCGCGGCATCCCGGTGGTGTACTACGGTTCCGAGGTGGGCTTTCGCGCCGGTACGTCAGAGCACGGCGGCAACCGCGACTATTTCGGGCAGGACAACGTCGATGCGGCGGGTAACCATCGAATCCGGAATTCTCTGCGAGAAATCGCCAACGTACGCAAGTCCGTGCCGGCATTGCAGCGTGGCCTGCAGCTCAATCTCGAGTTTAGCGACGATACCGCGGCCTTCTACCGCGTGTATCGGTACGGCGATACGGCTCAGACCGCACTCGTACTCCTGAATAAGTCGGATGAGTGGGCCGAATTCGAGATCGATCGATGGAGCAGGCGAGATCCCGGTGGAGTTGTGGGCTGGCGCGACGCAGTGACCTCGGCGCCGATGATGACGATGAGCGGCCCGAATCGCGTCAATGTTCAGCCGCACGGAGTCAGGGTGCTCGTCGCCGACTGGGTACCGACGAATCCGGAAGTCCTCGAAGAACTCCTCCGCCTGCACTCGAGCGCCAACCGAGACTAGCTCAACGCCCGGAAAGCGCCTCTGACGATCTACGTGCCGTGCGAATCGCTTTGGCTAAGAAGCACCGCAGGATTGGCGGACGATGAGTTTAGGCGCCATCAGCGTGGACTCGACGGGCTCGCCCTCGATCAGGCCGACGATGCCGCGCACGAGACTCTCTCCCGCCTGCGCCGTATTCTGCTGAACCGTCGTCAGGGCCGGAGTAACGTGTGAGGCCAGTGGCATGTCGTCGAAACCGACCACGCTGACGTCCTCGGGGATGCGCTTGCCGGCATCCTGCAGTGCGCGCATCGCGCCGATAGCGAGAAAGTCCGTTGCGGCGAATATCGCGTCGAAAGGTTCATCGCCGCGCAGCAGGTGCTGTGCCGCCTTGTAGCCGATGTCCTCCGAATTGTCGGCGGGCACGACGAGTGCCGGTACTTCGCTGATTCCGGCCTCGATCAGCCCCCGCGCGTAGCCCTTGTAACGAGCCGCATGTTCGGGCATCCGCCGGCTGGGGTCGCCGATGAAGGCGATGCGCTTCCGGCCGAGCCCGATCAGATGCATCGCGGCCTGGAAGCCGCCGTTCTCGTTGTCGCAGCCGAACGAGTGGCCCGGCTGGTCTTTAACGATCGGGCCCCAGATGATGAAGCGGGTGCTGGCATTCGCGAGTGCCGCGAGTTTCGACCGGTACGTGATGTAGTCGCCGTAGCCGAGCAGGATCAGTCCGTCGGCGCGGTGGCTCGCCTGATATTCGATGTGCCAGTCGTCGCTCGCGCTTTGCAGCGATACGAGGACGTCGTAACCCCGTCTCGATGCCGCGCGGGTCATGTGTCCGAGCATCGATAAGAAGAACGGGTTGATCTCGGCGCTGCCTTCATCGAACAGAAGCAGCGCAATCGTCTTGCTGAGTTGCGTCCGGAGTCCGGCAGCGTTGCGATTGACGAAGTAATTGAGGTCGCGGGCGATTGCCTGAATGCGTTCGCGCGTCTCCTGGCGGACCAGCGGACTGTCCCGCAGAGCGCGGGACACCGTCGCCTGCGATACGCCCGCGATTTCGGCGATGTCTCGCGACGTAGGGTGACCTGCCTTCATGTCTGGCAGTTTATCTGAAGAAGCTGGCATTACACGCCGGTTTTAGCATAAAGCGACCCCCGTGGCGGTGGCCACGCGATCGAGCAAGTCCAGGCAAATGTATCGACGGATTGGTAGCGTGAGGCGCTACAATCGGCAAAGTTCAATGTCCGCGCGTGTTACAGCGACGCAGGCGAAATACAGTGCGCTTCGGCGCGCGCCTACGGAGAACGTTCATATCAATGGCGGAGCAGACTCTTCTCATTGGCGATATCGGCGGGACGAACGCCCGATTCGCGCTCGCGAACCCTGACGATTCCGGTTTCTCTGCGCAGAAGGTGCTGGAGTGCGCGGACCATGCTACCGCGGACGCCGCCATCCGGACCTACCTGGAGTCGGCAGGAGCTGGCGCGCCCACCGCGATCTGTCTCGCCGCAGCCGGTCCGATCGTTAACGAGCAGGTTCGCTTCACGAACAACCCCTGGACGATAGCGGCCGACGATCTCCGCGAGGAGTTCGGGATCGAGCGGGTCCGCTTGCTGAACGACTTCGAGGCGATCGCCTACTCGGTGCCGTCATTGACCCAGGACGAGCTGCTTGCGATCGGGCTACCGGAGGCAGAGCCTCTGGGCGACAAGGATTTCACGATCGGTATCCTCGGACCGGGGACCGGACTCGGTGCCGTCGCGCTGGTTCGTCGCGGTAATCTTTTGATTCCGCTGGCAAGCGAGGCGTCGCATGGTGGATTCGCCGCCGAGACGCAGGTACAGATCGATATCCTCACCCAACTCAGAGAACGCTTCGACCGCGTCTCCAGCGAGCGCCTGGTATCCGGTCCGGGCATCGAGAATCTCTACTGGGCTCTGACCCGCGTGCACCATGAAAAGCGAGCACAGCTCAGCGCCCCCGAGATATTCGCGGCGACGCCGGATGAGAATCCGCGCGCGACCGAAGCTGTCGAGCTCTTCTACGAAATCCTCGGCCAGGTCGCGGGCGACCTCGCATTGACGCTCGGCGCCGATGCGATCTTCGTCGCTGGCGGCATCGCGCAGCGCTATCCGAAACGCCTGGCCGACAGCCGGTTTCGCACCGGTTTCGAGCACAAAGGCCGCCATCGTTCGCTCATGGAGCGCACCCCGACGCAGTTGATCACGCACCCGCAACCGGGACTGCTGGGCGCCGCTTACTACGCTCGACAACTGGTCATCGAATAGACGATCGCCTGACTTGCGTCGGTCAGATCTGCGTGGGATTGGAGCGCGGAACCGAGGTTATTCCAACGTCGTGACGCGGGAAGGCTTCGGCGTCGATGGTGTCGAGATAGCCGTGCCAGACTGCGTATCCGATCACGGGCACGACGATGATCAGTCCTACGAATACGGTGAGGACACCGAGGATCAGTCAGAGCACGATCAGTGTCAGCCAACCGAACATGGCCAATTTGTTCCGTAGAACTGCATTGATCGACGTATC
>CALZMR010000144.1 GCA_945788575.1 uncultured Woeseiaceae bacterium | reverse complement strand
CGCGGCGGGAGTGCCTTTCTTAACCTAATCCAGGCAAGCGTAGGGGTCGCCGCGCGTCGTCTCGAAGGCTACTCGAGGCCTGCCCGTCCAGCTAATGACAAGGGCTTTGGGCTGAATGCGCCCAGCGGCGTCACAGAAGACCAGCGTGCCGTTCGTCGCTCGTCGATGGATGGCCCGCAGAGTGAAACCGCTCCGGTTCGCCGTGATCCGGACGCGCTCGGCAGGCCGGTGCCGGTCGAGGACGGTTTCGCCGTCGTCCAGTTCTGGGGGTTGGTCGGCGTCCTCGTTGACGAACAAAATCCAGCCCCGCGACCAGTCGCGACCGGGCCGGCAAGCGAGGCCGTCGAAGCTCGGGCAAAGCGACACTGCGCGGCGGCGTACGATCGATTCCTTCCGCGCCAAATGAATGGCGTGAAAAACTGCGTTGATCTCGACGGCCTGGCGGCTGCGCGCGACCGAGCCCGACAGTGCGGGCACGCCCAGCACAATTAAAGCGGACGCAATCGAAAGCGTGACGAGTAGTTCATAGAGCGAATATCCGCCGGTTCGCTGCAGCATCTTCAACCTCCTTGTTGTCGGCCAAGTTTGCCCGATCGACCTGCGGTGAACCGCCCACAAATACCGGACTTTCGTCCCAAAAAAGTGGCAGTCTGGTCTATACTTCGCGCAAAGCACGATACGGAGAACGCGCTATGTCCCGGACGGACATCCTTTCAATGTTCGATCAGCATGGCATCCTGCCGACGCCGCAACGCGTCGAGATCGCCGAGATACTCCTTAGCCGGCCGCAGCATCTGTCTGCCGACCAAATCATTGAGCGCCTCCGAGTCGCCGGCAGCCGCGTCTCCAAGGCAACCGTCTACAACACGCTGAACCTGTTCGGTGAGCGTGGCATCGTCAAAGAGGTCATGGTCGATCCGGTGCGTAAGTTCTACGATTCTACGACTCGGCCGCATCACCATTTCTACAACATCGATACCGGTGAACTTCGCGATATTCCGGACGCACAGGTGTCGTTCAGTGAGCTCCCCGAGTTGCCCGCAGGCACGAGTGAGGAGAGCATCGAGGTGCTGATCCGGGTCCGCGGCAACGGCTGAGCCGCCAGGCCGCAAGAACCCTATGAAAAAGCGCATTGCGGGCCTTTTCGTAAGGGGCCCGCGAGGCTATACTTCGCGCCCCAAATGAGGACGCCATTGCCGGATTAGCTCAGTTGGTAGAGCACATCATTCGTAATGATGGGGTCAGGTGTTCGAGTCACCTATCCGGCACCATTCCTCACCAGTCGATCTGATTCACGCTTCGGACGTTCGTTCCGGAGCCGCCTTGCAGATCGGTCACGGCCTGCGAACAGACTCTATCTGTCACGGCGCCCCGGCGTACTCGTAGTCCGTGTAACGGATCGTCTCCGTTTCATCGAAACGAACCGCCAGCATTGCCCGGCCTCGCACGTGAACGTCGATTGTCTGAGGCACGATTGGACCACCGTCGGCCGCAGGGCCGAACGTCAGTGTCGTCACGAAGGTGTTGATACGGACGCTGAAGGCGGGCTTGATCGGCTGCGAGTTTCGCATGTCGATCGACTGGACGTAGTGCCCGTCCTTGACCACGCGCAGGCGCCCCTCTATGTGGCGCATGAACTCGATCTCGCGCTCGTCATCACCGTCGCCTTTCGGCTGAAAGCCGAACAACCAGTGCTCGGGGGTCTCCTCGATCAGCGTGATCGTGTCAGGGGTGATGAACTTCAACTCGACATTTTCGTCATCGTCGCGGTCTCCACGATGGTCGCCTTTCCGCTCACGCCACGCACGAGCTTCATCGTCGGTCGGTTTCCGGCCATCGATCGACAACAGTTCCCAGGGGTCTTCGCTGCGCGGATCGTAGCGGCCGACGTAGGTCGACTCCTCTTCGGTGCTCGTCTCGGTGTAGGCCCAGTCACGCTCGAAGTCATTGTCGATGGCGGCGAATGCGAGCGCAATGATGTCGGAATAGTCATCCGCCGACGCCGTCTGCGGGGCGAGTGTCATGAGCGAGATCAGCGCGACCAGCGCTATTGGTAGCGTCTTCATACCTGCCTATAGTCGTCCGAGGTCCGATTGGTTACACCAATCTCAGCGTTCGCTTCGGCGTAGGTAGAAGTCGAAGGACTCCCGGCCACTGATTCGATTGTTGATCCAGACGATCAGCATCCCTTCGATCCAACGGGCGTTTTCCAGCGGTCCCAGGTCGATCGGGTCGAGACCCATGCCGACGATGAGTTCGGCGACACGCGCCTTGGCCTCGGCACTGTCGCCGGCGAGAGGTATGGAGACCGGCCCGCCCGAGCGCTCGGGATCGACCATCGTGCGCCAGTTGAGTGTGTTGAAGGCCTTGACGACACGGGCCTCCGGCGCGGCGGCCTGAATCAGTTCCGCGTTCGAGGTGGCGACGCCGTGCACCAGCGTGTCGCCATGGCGGACGATTGGGTTGGTCGGGTCGATGATGATCTTGCCGGAGAGGTCTCCGAGGCTGTGCGTAATCGCGTCGACGAGCATGCCCGGAACCGCAAGCACGACAATATCGGCATCGACGACGGCATTTGATTGCGTGGTTGCCGTCGCGTCGTCGCCGGTACGTGCCACCAGTTCCTGGACCGATTCGCGGTCGGGATCGCGGGAGCCGTAGACGACCGTGTGACCCTGGGCCGCGAACTCGGGGCCCAGCGCCGCGGCTACGTCGCCTGTGCCGATGATCGCGATGCGGTCGGCCCAGGCGGGCAGGGCCGCTGCAAGCAACAGCAGGGAAATTAGCTTTCTCATGGTGGCGTTCCTCTATGCCAGTCGTTGACGCAGTTCTTTGCGAAAGCGACGGCTGACCGGCACCGTTGCATCGGTGACAAGTCGGGCTTCGCCATCGCCCGTGTCGAACGCGACGATTTCGGCGACACGATCCAGGTTGATGATCGCGCTACGATGCACCCGCTGGAAGCCGTGTTCGGACAACCTGTCGTTGATGTTGGTCATCGTCGCTCGAAGTGGATAGACCCGATTGCCAACATGTAGGTTCACGTAATTGCCGGACGACTCTATCCAGTCGATGTCATCGAGACGCACGAGGAACTCACGGCCGAGCTTCTTGATGAGAAAGCGGTCGTTGACCGGATGTTGATCGGCGTCGTCGCGGCCTTCGCTGACGAAGCCCGCCTCGCCCTGCAGCCGGCGGATGATGAAGCGGTACAGGTACAGCAGCACGACGATCAGGAGGTATGTGCGGAAATCCTTCAGATACTCGTAGACGAACTGGGCAGGCCAGTCGTGCCAGTGGTAGGTGACATCGAGCGCGCCGTAAACGAAGACCCGTGACCAGTACATCAGCACAACGTGCGCCAGTGAGAATACGATGCTGAACCCTGCGTGCGCCAGAAGACTCGAGCGCCATTTTGCGGCCGAGATCGGCACCCGACGGATGAACCACAGGGCTAGTGGGACGCATGCCGCAAGCGCGGCGTGGCTGGTTATTTCGAGCACGAGCGCCGTTTGCAGGGCGACGGGACTCTCATTGCGGGCGAGTTCGATCCAGACTGTACCGATGTTGGCGAGAAGGCTTACCAGGACGAGCCCGGCGGCAAGCGCGAACTCCCAATAGCGTCGCTGTCCCAGATAGGTGTCGAGCGTCATACGCGCATCCTAACGCCCGGCCGGGAAAATCGCCCCCGATTCGTCCCCCCGTAGCTGCCATTTGTCACAGACAGCCTGCTACTCGGCACTTTCGGCTGGTTTCGGCGCGCCCGGCGCGGGATTGTAGCGCCATAGGCTATTGAACGGAGACCCGAGATGACGAGCAACGGCGCAGCGATTTCCGCGGCCCAGCACGGCCGGCGCTACGACATCGACGCGTTGCGCGTTTTCGCGTTCAGCCTGCTGATTCTGTATCACGTCGGCATGTTCTACGTCGCTGACTGGGGCTGGCATGTGAAGTCTGCCTATCAGTCGGAATGGCTGCAGATTCCCATGCTGTTCACGAACCAGTGGCGGATGCCGCTATTGTTCGTCATCTCGGGACTGGCCTTAAGCTTCGTCTGGAAGAAATACACGCCGGGCAAGCTCGCCCTGCGTCGCATCTGGCGGCTGTTGGTCCCATTGATCTTCGGCATGGCGCTCATCGTGGCGCCGCAGCCTTACTTCGAGGCACTGAACAAGGGGATCATCGAGCCCGGTTTTCTGAAGTTCATGGGCCAGTACCTGACTTTCCAGGACTTCCCCGGCGACGCCTGGGGTGGTGAGGAGATCATCACCTGGACGTGGAACCATCTCTGGTATCTGCCGTACGTGCTGTTCTACACGTTACTCCTCATCCCGGTCGCAATGTTCCTCGACCGGCCCGCCGGGCGAGTTCGAGACGCGTTCCGCGGTCTGCGAGGTGTTTGGATTGTCATCGTGCCGATCGTGCCCCTGATGATCTACGGCAACTTCGTCTTTCCGAGCTTTCCCTACATCAGTCACGCATTGCTCGACGACTGGTACGCGCACGCGATGTACGGAACGTTTTTCCTTTACGGCTTCATGATCGGCAGACACGCCGGATTCTGGGCCGAACTCGCGCGGCTGCGTAGAGTGTTGCTGGGAGCCGGCATAGTCGGCTTCTGCGTATTCTTCGTTCAGTCGGAGATGCTGAATGACGACCTCGGGCCAGTGTTGGAACAGCTGCGCTTGGTGGTGATCTACGTGAATCGCTGGGTCTGGATCCTGACCTGCTTCGCGTGGGGTCATCATCTGATCAACCGCCCGATGCGCTGGCTGCCGTACGCGACACAGGCGGTGTATCCCTGGTACATCCTGCACCAGACGATCACGGTCGTGGCCGGATATCAGCTTGCGAAACTGTCGCTTGGTCCGGTCGTTGAGCCCGCCCTGGTGCTGATCGCGACGATCGGCGGATGCTACGTCATCTACGAGTACGTGATTCGCAGAGTCGCTGTGCTGAGACCCTTGTTCGGCGTGAGCTATTCACCACGGCCTGCGGGACCGCCGAAGCGCGAGAAGACGGAAGGCGAACCGGCCGCGGCCTGACGTTCGGCCGGCAAGCAGCTCAGTTCCAAAGGCTTCGGCAGGCGTCGCTGTCCAGATATTCCTCGAGACGCGACACGGGAGTGATCACCGGGCTGTGCGAATTCACGACGCGTACTTCCGGCGGAAGGAACGCGACAGCCCAGTCGGCGAACCAGCATTCGGTTCTTTCTCGGCCATCGCGTGGCCGCGAGGCCTCGTCTCTCGGCACGTGGATGTCGGACACGAAGAAGTAGTCGTGGTCGGTAGCCCAGACACCGAGCATGGCGTTGGCGTGCGGGCCGCTTCCAATGGAAACGAGACGAACGCTGTCGCCAATCGATACGTCTTCGCCGACTGGCATTACTTCGACGCGTCGCGGCGTGAGTCTGTCTTCGGGCATCGAATCTCTGTTCAGCGCAGATTCGAGGAAGTTCGCCACCTCTTCTGGCGCATAGACATCCGCGCCTGCGGCAGCAAACGCACGCGCACCGCCGGCATGATCGTCATGCGCATGCGTGAGTGCCACGGCGTGGATCGGCCGATCGGGGAATTCTTCGACGAGAAAGTCGACGAATCTTTCGGATAGTCCGCTGATTCCGAGGCCGGGAACGAGGTCCGCGGGCGGCACTTGGTGGAACTCGACCCAGCCGGCAGGGGCATCGCCGATTACGAGGCCGTCTTCGGTGTCGATTACGATGTGCTGGAAACCGGTCCGGACGCCGCGCGCAAGGTATACGTCGTCGGTGAGACTGATAAGTCGCGTACTGATGGCCGAAGGCCAGCGGTCGCCCGGTGCCTCAATCGGGTCCTCGCCCAGGGTGCCCTCCCAGACCGCCGCAGCCTCTTCCTCATCGAGTACCCGCCATCGGCCAATGCCACGAAAGAGCGTCAACTCATCGACGAATAGCCTGGTGGCGGCCTCAAGGGTGTCGATGTCCCACACCCACCTGATATCGACTCGGCCGCGTAAGGGAAGGTCGGCGGTGGTCGTGAAAACGTCCTGAATTGTGTCGGTCGACAGGTAGGTCAGGTCGGGAAGGGCTTCCCGGTCGCGTTTCCATTCCTCGAGCAGCCGTCTCGGGTCGAGACGACGTACGCGGCGAGCTTCCTCTGCCATATCGGCACCGGCGAACTCGACGTCGGGCGGGTCGTCGCGATTGACGATGCGTACGAGGTCCGGCGGGAGGTAGGCGACCGTCCAGCTGTCCCGCATGTCCGGGTTCGACCATCCTTGAGCCGAAAACAGCACGCGATCGGTATCGTCCTCGGTAGTTACACACCAGGTCGTTTCGTACTCTTCTCCTGCCTCGGGCGTCGTTCCCTGCAGACGCGCACCGAGGTCATAGTAGCCCTCGAGGCAGAACTCGGTAGTCTCGGCGCCGGCTACAAAGGGCGCGAAGGCGAGCACAAGTCCGACAGTGGCCCGCATCGGCTAGCCCGGAATTTCCAATAGCTTGAACGTCGTGCCCGGCTCGCCGAAGACGAGAATGCGGCATTCGCCCCAGCTGTCCGGGATTTGCCAGGTCTTGTCTTCGGATACGTCGTCGACGACGCGCTGCCGCTGGCACCGAATCTCGAGATTCTCAACGTCGCCGTCGATCTCAGAGAATGCGAAGCTGTTGCGAAGGGGACGGTATATCCAGTCCGCCGTGCAGTCCTCGCATCCCTCTTCGGCTTCCAACTGCGCTTCCATTGCCAAAATGTCCGGTCCGGCAATTGCTTCTCGTACAAACGCAATTGCTGCCTCTGCCTGAGACAGGTCCATACCCGATGTGTCGAGTTCATTGAGCTTTTCCCACGTTCGCAGCGCGGCGGAGTAATTGCCGGCCTCGAGTTCCAGAACGAGGATTACATACAGAACCGGCGGATAAGTGTTCTCGTCGATCCATCGACCGTCGCTCGCAACGGCTCGCCGCAGGTGCCGTAACCGTGCCTCGTCATCGCCGTGGGCATCGGCAAGGCGTGCGTGAAGAATACGGTACCGCGCCCGCTCATAGGTCGTCATCGCGCGCGTGGACATCTGTTCGAGGAGTTCCTCGGCCCGCTCGGCGTTGTCCTCGTCGAGCGCTTCGCTCGCGCGTCGATACTGCCGGTAAAAAGGTCGACGTACGCCTGCCTCGGAGCTCTC
>CALZMR010000143.1 GCA_945788575.1 uncultured Woeseiaceae bacterium | reverse complement strand
TGCCGCCGAACGCCGAGGTCGGGTCGGTCTTGAAGGCCATGTCGTAGGCATCGCCGATGTTGCCGGCGACCGCAACGCCACAGGGGTTGGCGTGCTTGACGATGACGCAGGCGGGCTCTTCGAACTGCCTCACGCATTCGAGCGCCGCATCCGCATCGGCGATGTTGTTGTACGAAAGCGCCTTGCCCTGCAGCTGTTTCGCCGTGGCCAATGAGCCCGCGGGCGGCTGGCTGTCGATGTAGAAGGCCGCGCTCTGATGCGGGTTCTCGCCATAGCGCATCCGCTCGACAAGCCGTCCTGCGTGCAGGAAGCGATCGCCAAGCACGTCGTCGCCAAGCGAGGCCGAGAGATAGGTCGTGATCGCCGTGTCGTAAGCCGCCGTGTGCGCGTAGGCCTTGGCGGCGAGCCGGCGGCGCTCTTCCAGGGTCAGGGTCTCGTTGTTGAGGTGTTCGAGCACGGCGTCGTAGTCGGCCGGATCGACGACGACGGCCACGCCGTCGTGGTTCTTGGAGGCGGCACGAATCATGGCTGGCCCGCCGATGTCGATGTTCTCGATCGCGTCGTCGATCGTGGCGTCTTCGCGGGCGATCGTCTGCTCGAACGGATACAGGTTCACGACCAGCAGGTCGATGGGCTCGATGCCGTGCTCGTCCATGACGCCCTCGTCGGTGCCGCGGCGGCCGAGCAGCCCGCCGTGGATCGTCGGATGCAGCGTCTTCACGCGGCCGTCCATGATCTCGGGGAAGCCGGTCTTCTCGGCCACGTCGATGACGTTGACGCCGGCGTCGCGCAATGCCCGCGCGGTACCGCCGGTGGACAGAATCTCGATGCCTTTTTGGGCGAGACCAGAGACGAACGGGATCAGGTCGCTCTTGTCAGACACGCTGACGAGCGCGCGGCGCACATTGAACATTGCGTTCCTTTGGTGGATTGAGGCTAAACGGGCTTCCGGCTGAGATTCGATTCGCTTACCGAGTTATGGAATAGCCCTTGAGCTTCTTCCTGAGCGTGCCCCGATTAATACCGAGGATGCCGGCAGCCTGTGACTGATTGCCGTCCGTGTAGTCCATGACGGCTTTGAAGAGCGGGCGTTCCACCTCGCCCATGACGAGATCGTAAAGATCGCCCGGACGCTCGCCGTTCAGGCTGGCGAAATAATTGTGCAGTGCGTCTTCGGTGTGTTTGCAGAGTGGTTTCTTGCTCTTGGCTGCTATGAGCGCCATGTCCGTCTTCGTTTTTTTGTTGGCCACGCTTTATTTGTCCTGAAACTTCTGGCCCGCGTTCTCCGCGCGGTCCTCTCTCCCCGCTTCGGAACGACTACGCCGCCTTGAGAACACCCCCGTCCGGTCGATGGAAGTATTCTTTTAACAGTCTTATCTGTTCAGAAGCCCTGTCAACACGCACAACCTGGTAACGAAATTCGTCTGCGCTTGCGAGATTGCCGCAATACCAGGTCAGGTGTTTTCGCGCCACCCGAACCCCCGTTTCTTCCCCATAAAATCGGTGCAGTTCGCTCAGGTGGCCAAGAATAATATCACGCAGATTTTCTTTTGCTAGCGGCGTGATTTTTGCGTTGCCGCAAAGTGCATCCTTAAGTTGTTGAAAGATCCAGGGGCGTCCCTGCGCCGCTCTTCCGATCATCAAGCCGTCCACATTAGTTAGGCGAACAACTTCAAGCGACTTCGCAAATGACGAAATATCTCCGTTTGCGATCACGGGAATCGAAACACTTTCCTTAATCCGCGCAATCGTCTCGAATTCCGCGTCGCCCCTGTACCGACATGCGCGCGTTCGACCATGTACGGCAAGTGAGACGATGCCGGCGTCCTCGGCGATGCGAGCGATGACTGCCCCATTGCGATGCTCAGGGTCCCAGCCGGTGCGTGTCTTTAACGTAACGGGAACATCGACGGCAGAAACGACGGCATTGAGAATCTCGGCGACCAGCCTCTCGTCTTTCATAAGCGCGGACCCGGCGAGCTTCTTACAGACCTTCTTCGCGGGGCAGCCCATGTTGATGTCGATGATTTGCGCACCGCGAGCCACACAGGCACGGGCGGCGAGGGCGAGTTGCTCAGGCTCGGAGCCCGCGATCTGCACGGCAACCGGCTCGGCATCGAGGTCCAGATCGAGCCGTCGGCGGGATTTGTCGGTCTGCCACAGGCTGGTGTCGGCCGTCGTCATCTCGGACGTGGTCATGCCGGCGCCGAACCGCCGGCACAGCGCCCGGAACGGTTTGTCGGTGACCCCGGCCATGGGCGCGAGCACGAACGGGCTGGGCAATTCGTAAGGGCCGATCTTCAGCGGTTGGAGTAGCGGCTGCTGCATCGCGGCATTCTAACGTATTGATAGAATGTCGCGATGCGGCAACTCGAATTTGTCATTCTCGGCATGCACGGTGAACTCGAGACGTCGGGCACGCTACTCGATCTGCTGGGCGCAATTCCCTACCTGTTGATGAACTACGTGCCGCCACGGGCAGTAATCAATTCGATACTGGCGGCGGGCGAGAACGATGCGGGAATGAGCGGCGGCGCCCGCTGGTCCGGCTTTGAAATCGATGCCGCCGAATACGCTGACGTGGCTGGAGCCCTCGAACAGCGAGGCCTGAAGAAGCTCGATTGTCCGGACTGGGTACAGACCTTTAACGACTGGTCGATCTGGATCTACGAGGTGGACCATGAAGTGCCAGCGGACGAGCATCGTCGCCTCGACGCGATCTGCCGGGATATCGAGGGCAAGGCAGCGGCAGCATTCGAAGCCGACGACCACGACAAAGCCGGAGAACTCAGCCTGGAAGTCGTTCGCGCAAATCAGCAGTTGAGCGAGTTCGTGGACAAATACTTTGTCCCGAAACTAAGGGATGCGGAGTAGCGCCCCTAGAACCGATCTAATAGTTCACACACGCTGCCCTCTGCATCAACTCCCATCCGGGACGACACCTGAATCGAACAACTACTTCACTCGCGCTGCCTCGGCAGCGGCGAGTGCAAGGCCAATATCATTATTTTCCAGGTGCGGCGAAATGATCTGCGCGTGGCCTGCCAACCGACAACGGTAGCCGGCGGCCTCCGGGAGGTCTTCACCGGAAATAAAGCGGAGCGAGCAAAGCGAGTGAGCCATTCCGGGGAAGACCTCCCGGAGGGCGACGGCGGTCAGACTGGATCGCCCGCCTGCGATGTCCCCGGCGAGGAGCCGGCTCCGACAGAGGTCAGGTTGGGTGAAGCGCTGTCGGAGGGCGACGGCGGTCAAGCTGGGATCGCCCGTAAGACGGGCTCCTACTTGAAATCCTCGATGGCACACCGCAACAACCCCCCGGTCTGCCGATAACAGACATTCAACTTGAATCCAGTCGCCTCCATCGAGGGCGATTCGATGGAGATCACCGCATCGAAAGTCTCACCGCCGGGAACCAGCCGCCGCGGGTCGAAATCTCCCGTGAGGTACTCGGAGGGTTGCAACACGACGTTACCGATCGTCTCCTCGAACCGGTCGGTCAGCGATACGCTGACGAGCGGGTAGGGCAGCGGCTGCGACGATTGATTGCCAATGCGCGAGTAGATGGTCAGCGTCTCCGGGCCGTCGTCGAAGATCGCTGTTTCGTCCGTCGCCGTTTCGTCGGTCACCGTTTCTTCGCCATCGACGGGCCCTGCCTCTTCGCCGTCGACCGGCTCTGTCTCTCCGCCGCCTTCGACGATCTCACCGATCTCGCTGGCGAAATCGTCAGTGCTGCCGCGCGTCACTTCGAAGCGCCATCCGGACACGTCCCATGCGGGCGTGATGGGCATTCCGAGCGCGCGGTAGATCGGCGCAATCGCGTCGTTCACCGCAGGGATAGTCGCGAGTTCCGCGCGAGACTGATGAACGAACTGTCCACCGAGACCCAGCAGCAGCAAGACGATCCCTGCCGTCATGCCGATGCGGCCGATAGAACCGCCCGAGCCGCCGGAGTTCTTGGCCTCGGCCGCAAGGAATGCCGGTCTGCCGGTTTCCTCGTCCGTCGACGCTTCGATGCGTTCCTGCTCTTGCGCCGTGCGCGCAAACGCGCCCTCCATGATGATGGTTTCGACCGGCCGACCTTCCGGCATCAACGCCGCCAGGTCATCTTCTTTCGGCTCCGAATACTCGTCGGCTCCGCCCGGTGCGTTCGCGGTTTCCGTCATGGGCGCGGCACGTTTGCGGCCTGAGGCCTGCTTCTCGAAAACGATCGTCGATGCGAAACCTTCCTCATCCTCGATCGCGAGTCGTAACAGATCCTGATCGATCTGCATGTTGATCGTCTGCTCTTCCTCCGATTGCGGTGGAACAACGTGCTCGGCAGCATCGACGGCCTCAGCAAGATCTTCGGCCAGCTCGAATTCCTCGTCCTCGACGACTTCGCTGTCGTCTTCGCCGTCCAGCAAGGCCAGTTCCGCTTCGATATCGTCGGCCTCCGACGATTCCGGCTCGGCGTCCTCCGTGCCGGACTCGAGAAATTCGGCTTCGAGGTCGATCTCACCGGGTTCGAGCTCCGCCTCTTCTTCGCTCTGCTCCTCAGCCGCCTCAACCTCTTCGGCCCTGTCGGCTTCGGCGGCGGCTCTCTCGAGTTCGAACTCGAGCGCACTGGTCGAATCCGGGATGTCATCCTGATCGTCGGACGAGTCCGCGGCATAGACGGCATCGCGTCCAATCAAATCGTCCGCGATCGACGGCTCGTCGTCGTCTTCGAACGGTGCAAGCTCGTTGGCAACAGCCGATTCTTCGTCCTGCTCTTCGTCGTCGAGTGTCTGCAGTTCCTCGGCGATCGATGCTTGCTCCTCATCTTCGTCGTCAAGCACGCCCAGGTCGTCGATGATCGACGGCTCGTCGTCGTCGTCGAGTGAGAGCTGGATGCCGGACATTTCGAGGGCAGCCGCCGCCTCCTTCTCCGCTTCGAAGGCCGCCGCGATCAGATCGTCGTCGATCGACGTTTCTGTCGGGTCGGGCTCGGGTGCCTCCCTGACGTCTTGTGGCGCCGCAAGCTCGGCCGCCTCGTCTGTCGCGTGAGCCCCGCTCAAGTCCAGGCCGAGTGCTTCGGCCTGCAGACCGAACTGCGTGTCGATGTCCAACGGCTGGTTCCCGGTCGGCGCAGGCTCGACAGGCGCTTCCGCCTCCGCTGCGACTCCAGCTTCTTCGCCGGCAACCGGAGCGTCGACATCGTCCACGAGGGCTTCGAGTTCCTCGATGATCGAGGGGCCATCGTCCTCTGCCGTCTCGGGCACGATGATCGCCTCGCTGAGCAGCTCGCCCCATTCGTCCGGGTCACCGAGAGCCAGGTCAACCTGTGGATGCGGTTCCTCGGCGATCGGCTCGGGCAACGGATCTGCGGCGGCCGGCTTAGCCGGCTCCGAGTTCGCCGCCGCAAAGTCGAAATCCTCGGGCAGTCCGGTGTTGTCGTCGAAACGCAGCTCGTTGCCACCGGCCTCCGGGGATTCGCCGATGATTTCGATGTCGCTCGCGACAGCGTCGGGTTCGTCGAAGACCTCGGCAGCTTCGACCTGATTCGGTGTACTGGTGAGGAACTGATCGACGGGTGTCGGTGACGCGTCGAGCATTTCGTCGACGCCTTGCTCTACCTCTTCGTCCCCGGCCATGAGCCGCCATTCGATCCCGGTGTCCTCGAGCCGGATGTCGTCGCCGGCGAGTTCGTCGAGCGTCTTAAGGAGTGCCGCGCTTTGTTCCGGCGAGATCGCTGCCGGTGGGGGCGCATCTTCCGGCACGTCTTCGAACGGGTCGGGTCTGAGCTCCGGCAGCGCTTTGTCGGGCTCGAGAGGAACTTCGTCTGCGGGTTTTGACTCGGAGAGGTACTCGAGCGCATTGAACGCATTGCCGCAACCACCGCAGCGCACCTTGCCGGCGGCTTGCTTGAGCACTTCGGCTGTTACGCGAAACGAAGTCGCACAGTCGGGGCACTGGGTGTACATCGTCTAACAGTCTCTCCGTCTTTCAGTAAGCCGAGATATCACCGCGGTGGGCCTAATCATCCTTCCGCCTGCCCGTGAGTCTTACCCACGTCTGGGTGCCCTGCGAGCGGAGCGCCGGCTCGTCGAACGCGATCCAGGGGGCATATGCCGCGAGGACCTCGTCGACCTGTTCCGAGAGTATGCCTGACAGCGCAATTTCGCCACCGGAACTGAGTCGCGACACGAGAGATTCGCGCAAATCGGCGAGCGGGCCGGCGAGGATATTGGCGACCAGAACATCGAAACTCCCTTGTATATCGGCATCTGAGCCGAACACCTCGAGTTCGTCGCCGATGCCGTTTCGTGCCGCGTTCTCACGCGTGGCCGTCACCGCCTGCGGATCGATGTCCATCGCGACGGCGTCGCCGCAGCCGAGCTTCAAGCCGGCGATGGCAAGCACGCCGGAGCCGCAGCCGTAGTCGAGCAAGGACTTGCCGCGGGTATCGATACCGTCGAGCCACTCGAGGCACAGCGCGGTGGTCGGATGCGTTCCAGTGCCGAATGCGAGGCCGGGGTCGAGATGAATCGTGACGGCGTCGTCCGGTGCGCGAGAATCGCCGGGGCAGATCCACAAGCGATCGCCGAACCGCATCGGCCCGAAGTCGTTGAGCCACTCGCGCTCCCAGACGCGGTCTTCCAGCGACTCGATGCGGTGCTCCGGTAAGGCGCCGAGTTCGGTGTTGAGGTCATGCCGCAGTGCGTCGAAGTCGGCGCCGTCACCGAACAGCCCGGTGATGCAGGTATCGCCCCAGAGTGGCGTTTCGCCGGGGGCAGGTTCGAGCACGGGCCGGTCACCGGCGTCGGTCAGGGTAACGGACTGCGCACCGTGCCGGAGCAGGATCTCCTCGACCTGATCGGCATCGAGTGTTCGCAGATCCATGACGAATTGCTGCCAGTTCATGTTGTGATGTCAGCGTTCCGTAAAGATTGGTGTCATTTGCCTTTCTTCACCGAGTCCGACCGGCGCGCGCCTCGAGATGTCCGCGTTGAGAAAACTGCGCTTCGGTTCTCGCCGTCGCAAGCACCGTGAGCGATCTTCGCGGCAGCGTGGCGAAGTCACTCCGTCGCGTACGGTTACTGCAAACTCAGGCTGGCAGTGCCGCAGCCCAGCTTCGTGATGCCACGGAGCGATTGAAAGACTACGAAGATCAGTTAACCGACGTGCGAAAGCGAAGTGGCGAAGCGGAAGCCGAGCGTGACAAGATTGAATCCGAAGCGCGCGAGGTACGTGAGCGTCGCGATGGGCTGCCCCTACGAGG
>CALZMR010000142.1 GCA_945788575.1 uncultured Woeseiaceae bacterium | reverse complement strand
CTAAGCTAATCGCGAATCGAATCCGATGCGCTCGGGCGCAGCCGTCAGCCTGATAGGCCCGGGCACGAGCGGCTCGAGACCCGGCCCGTTAGTGGTAGATGCGCTCTGAGTCGTCGGCGGCCTTCTCGGGGTCGCCTTCGACACTGGCTGACTCCTCGTCGGCGTCTGGCGTTTCCGCATCCGGATCAGCCGATGCGGTTTCTGCCTCAATCGCTTCGTCCTCGGCGGCGCCGTCCTCGCTCACCTCGGCCGCGGCCTCGCCCTCGGGATGCACATCGGTAAGATGAACCACGGGTTCGGCCTCTGCAGCCACTTCCGTCGCATCTTCTGCCGCGAGCTCGCTTTCCTCGACATCCGTGGGCAGCCGCGTCTGGGTTGAGAACGGCAGCGCAGATCCCGGTTCCACGGGCACGCAGAACGCCTCGGCACCTTCGGCCATGTGTTCATAGAGGTCCCGGTATTGCTGACCTATCGCCTGAAACTGCTGTGCCGTCTGGTCAAAATGCCGGGTGACGCCCTTGCGGTAGTCGGCGAACGCCGTCTGCGTTTCTTCGAGTTTCGACGTCGCGTCGGAGCGGCCTCTGCGCCCCAACAGGTAGCCAATGCTGGCGCCCGCCAGCAAGAGCAGCAGACCGGCTGCCGCCATCGTAATCTCATTCATGCCCAAGCCTCGCGAAGATGAGGAATACTGTTTTGCGGTGCCTATGTTACGTCAAAAGCAGACCGACGCCGATACTATCGGTTCTCGCAGTCAGGATCATTGCTCGTCGGCTGACTGACGTGCCAGGTCCTCCCGTTCCGCCGCCCGCCGCCGCTTGCCGGCGTGCCCTTTGCGGCGCTTCCTGGTACGCGCCTGAAGCTTGTTGAGGAGGCTGTTGCCCCAAACTGCCAATTGGCTCGGTTTGACCTGAGAGTGCTGTCCCACCCTGGAATCTCCGTGTCTGGTCTCAAGAGATGACGGTTGCGGCCAGGTATTGTCAGCAGCGGCAATCAATCGCGGGGATCTTCCGCAAAATATGTTGCCGTGCTCGATGGTCTCCTGGTCAGACTGACCGGACCAGCGTCAGAATACCGCGCCGAAATTCAGCGTATAGATCGGGCCGCCGAGCTTACCGCTGACCGTCGGCAATCCAGTCACATCGCCGAAGTCCGCGAAATGAACCCTCAGACCCATGGTGAATGTGCGATTGAAACCGCCGCTTACGCCCACGTAGCCACCGAACGCGTTGGCGTCGAACGAATCACCGATCTCGGTACAGATCGGCCCGCCGATGAACGGGTTGTAGTTGCTGCAGTTCAGCTCGGCGAAGTCTGTGTTGTACCAACCGGCACCGGCATCCAGATTGATATGCCCTTTGCCGCGTTCGCCGAAGCGGAGCTTCACCGACGGCGTCAAATAGACGCCCCGTTGAACAAGGCCCTCGAAAATGCCGGGGATCCCGCTGTCCGTCGAAAAAAAGCCGAGATCGGCGCCGAACAGCACAGCCGCACTTCCCCACTGCCCGACTTCCTTGTGCGCGAACATATCCAGCGCGAAGCCGTATTCATCGAAATCGCCGCCGAGCGTCGACTGCACGTCGCCGAGGTCGCTCCATGAGTTTACGCCGAGCGTAAAGCCCCATTCCCAGGCGGCAGCTTTTTCGGGTGGTGCGTCAGCGAAGACAGGTCCCGCCGTCAGGCACACGACGAGTCCTGCCAGAAGCCGATGCAGCCCCGAGCCAGACACCGGCCGAGTTTTCATTATTTCGATCATCACTGATCTTCCTCACTGGATGTGCTCAAAGTCTAACTGGTGTGGTCAGCGGCGACCTGATCATAAGAAGAGGAAATCATGAGGAGCTTGGTTTGGGATCAGTCTGCGGGAGCGACCGCTCCCGCGACCTTCCGAGTCATAGTCTCTGCCACCGAGTTGAGCCGGCTGCACCTGCTAGAGAACTCTGGGCGTACCCAATCCACCGGCTAGCGCCCGAACTCGCAATGAGTGGCCTCCGACGCAATTACGACTGTGCGACAATGGCGGCTCGAATTTCGGGATATCTCGATGATAAAACTCGTAGTCTGGGCGGTAGCGCTGGGTCTCGCAGGCTACGCCGCCTATGCACTGATCGGATGTCGCTCTGTCGCATCCGGCGCCGATATCTACTCCGATATCAAGGACGACGAAGCGCTCGTCTTCTTTCGCACGACGGCCTGGCTCGACGAGGACACCGAGGAGTGGCACATCCCTGTCCACGGCTGGATCTACGAACCAGAGGACAGCACTGTCAGGCGAGCTGCTTTCGAACGCATCCTCGAGTCTCGCTATGAGCTGAATACGTCCGACGAGACCGAGGCGAACTTCGCACGCAGGCTGAATCTACTGATCGCCGATAACGAACGCGGCAAGCAGATCGTCATTTCCATCGCCGGTCGTACCGAGGTGCTGCCGCCATCCGAACCGAACGGTCATTTTTCATCGGTTCTGACGGTGCCTGCGTCTCAGTTGAGCGCGTTCGGCGACGGCGCCGCCGTCCCGTTCTCCGCCATTACCGATGACGACGAGTTTCGGGAGTTCAGAGGCGAAGTTCGGCTGGTGGGCCCGTCCGGTCTGTCGGTCATCAGCGATATCGACGATACCGTCAAGATCAGCCACGTCACGGACCGGCGCCAGCTTCTCGAGCAGACCTTCCTGCTGGATTTCGCCGATGCGCCTGGCATGTCCGACACCTATCGCCGCTGGGCGTCCGACGGCGTGAGCTTTCACTACGTTTCGTCGAGCCCGTGGCAGCTCTATTCCCCGCTCACCGAGTTTCTGGACGGCAGCGGCTTCCCGTGGGCAACGCTCAATCTAAAGCTGGTCAGATTCCGTGACGAGACGCTCTTCGACCTTTTCAAGGAAGGCACGGAGACGAAACCACCCGCCATTCGATCGATCCTCGATCGCTATCCCGGGCGGCAATTCGTCCTCGTGGGCGACAGCGGCGAGCAGGATCCCGAAGTCTACGCCGAACTCATCCGGGAACGGCCGCAACAGATTCGGCGAGTCTACATTCGAAACGTCACGGCCGAAGTGCCCGATAACGAGCGATTCGCAGCGGTCTTCGAAGGCATCGAGCCGGAGCGCTGGCAGTTGTTCGATGCGCCAGATGCGCTGGATTTACCAGCATCTGGCGAGGGAAATAGCGAGTAACAAATGTTTAAAAACAACATATTACTATCATTACTTCTAGTACTTTCTCTTATCAGTTCGGCGGCGGCCGAGGAGCGTGAGGGCGACTACCTCTACGGTGTTACGACCTTGCGCGCCGCTCCGGGCGAGTTGGCCGCGCTGCTGGACTGGATCGCGGAGTGGAAGGCGACGGACTTTCACGAGTCCTCGGGAAGTCCTGAGCCCTTCGTTATGCGCCATTCTCAAGGCGATCAATGGGACCTGATGGTCATCACCCCGTTCGGGAGTTGGGCCGAGCAATACACCGAGGAGGCGACCGCCGCGCGGGAGGCAGCTACTCGCAGCCACGCAGAGCACTTCGCTGCACTGCCGGCGCTCGTCGCGTTTCAGGAAGATCATTTCGCCTACGGGCCGCCGCTGGCAGCGCTCGAGGCGGCATGGGAGGACAATGACTTTTTCCATGTCGAGATGTTTTTCGCCCTGCCCGGACTGGCAGCCGATCTGCTGGAGCAGCGACGCATGGAGAACGAGTATCTGGAGGCGACCGGACAGGTGACGAACATGATCTTCAGACGCGGCGCCGGATCGGACGTGGACGTATTCACCATCGGCTTCCACCGAAGCCTCGAAACGTTCGCGGCGCCCTCGCCTGCGACGGACGACGAAAAGGAAGACGCTGCACGCGATGCGGGCTTCGACGGCCGCGCCGATATCTCGTTCTATTTGCGTTCGCTGATCTCAGGTCATCACGACACGCTGGCCGTGAAGGTCGACTGAGCCTGATTGGGAAACACGGATCCGAAGCTACATGCCGCCGTTATTCAGCAGCCAACGGGCATCATGCAGAGCATTGACACGCGTGATGTCTCTGACGGTGCAGTAACCGGGAAGGCCCGCGCGCCGGTACGCGACGCGGCTCACGTCGCCGCTGCATACCAGTTGTGTGTCGCTGTGGAATTCGACTCGGCCGGCGGAGAGCATCGCCGGACAGCGCGTGATGGTTTGGATCAGGAAACGATCGTCGGCGACGTCAGTCTCGACATAGACATGATGCTCGTCGAGTACCTCCCAGTAACGCACCATGTTAATGGTGTAGCAGTCTTCGCCTTTCGCCGCGACTCTTTCGCGCTTTTCTTCAATCGTCGCACACGCCGTCAAAGCCAGCGTTGCGGCGAGGGCAAATGCGATGTGCCTGGCGCGCAAAGACGTCCCCCTCCTGTCCACTGTGTCGCATCTCAGCAGATGTGCCGAGCAATTTACAGTCAGGTTTGACGCGGCTGCGGGCCTTTAGTTCACGTCTCATGCCTCGACCGACTTTGCGCAGGCGACAGGCTCTCCGGTAACCAGGCGCTCGGCCATCTGGCTGAATGCCATCCAGCGTTGCCAGGTGCGCTTGAAGCCCAGATCCAAGTCTCGAATCGTCCTTCTATGGTCGATCATGACCACAATCGCAGCGGCGAACATGACGCTTCGCCAGACGGTTACGAACAACCTGCGCCGCAAACCGCTCGTAACCTGCGCCTGCAGGAACAGGCAATGGAACTCGAGGTGCGAGCGCTCGTCCTGAACCAGATCGTAGAGCCAGTTCCGTACCGCTCCGGGGCGCAGCTTCGCGGCGATCGACGAGTAGTAGCAGATGCCGACGACCTCGGCGGCAAGCAACACCAGCACTTTGAGCCTGAGGCCGATCAATCGGCGGCCGAATAGGAACAAACGCTGGGTCCAATTGCGCCGAATGAGTTCGCCACCCAACAGTCGAACGCACATCGCGAGAATGTTCGCGTGGCGATGCTCCTCGTCGACAAATAGGCTGACTGCCTCGGCGTAGTCGTCATCGACGGAGGCCAGAGTGGACGTCCGAGCCTGCTCGATGACGGTGCCACCGCCCGATTCACCGAGCTGGAAGACCGCCAGCGACCGCGCCAGCGATGGCGGCAGCCGCGAGTAGTCCCCGGTAGTGTCGAGCTTGGGCAGGCCGCGGTCGCTGCGGGCCTTGAAGCGCCGGCGCCAGTGTGCCCAGTTGGGTTTCTGAATTGATTTCGATGCCACTGTTCCGTCCCCGATGATCCTGTCACATACAGGTATATCGCCGGGTGCTGGCAAAACGGCGCAGACAATGTGGCAAATAGTGGCGGGCTATTCGATTCGGCGGATTCGGGGGTAAGCCGGCCGCCACCGGCGTCGAGAAACTTGCCGCTCGAGATCCGTCGTGATGTGTGCAACACCGTCCGCGACGGCTTGCTCGGCGACGGCAAGTGCGACCTCGCCGCACACGTCCCAAAGGCGCCCTACTCGCGGCACGATACTCCGGTCGGTAAGTTCTTCAGGCGTCAGGCTGTCCGCGAGCGCGGTCGCGGCCGCTGTGATCATGCCGTCGGTGATCTCGTGGGCGTCGCACGCGATCGCTCCAAGGCCGATGCCGGGGAATACGAACACGTTGTTCGCCTGCCCTATACGCCGCACACCATTGGCCGTCTCGACGGGCTCGAAAGGGCTCCCTGTGGCGATGAGGGCGCGGCCATCGGTGTACTTGAGGACGTCGGCAGGAACGGCCTCGCTGATTGACGTCGGGTTCGACATCGGCAGGATGACCGGGTCGGGACAGTTGACCGTCATTGCCCGAATAACTTCTTCCGAGAACGCGCCCCCCTGCCCGGATGCGCCGACCAGTGCGGTTGCGCCATAAGCCGTCGCCACGGCGGCCAGGTCAGCTCGACCGGAGTCGTCCAGTCCGAGTTCCGCAACCCAGGCTTCGGGCCAGGCGAGTTCCCGCTTGTAGTCGTCGAGTAGCTCTCTACCGTCACTGACGATGCCGCGGCTGTCCATGACGAGTATCGCGCGTGTCTGCGCCTCATTATCCGCGCCGGCCTGCGACAGGCCCTCTCGCAATTGGCGTGCGATACCCAGGCCTGCGGCGCCCGCGCCGTATATCAGGATTCTGGAATCCTCGAACCGGACGCCGCTCACACGGCAGGCGCCCTTGATGCACGCACAGGCAACCGCGCCGGTTCCCTGGATGTCGTCGTTGAACGATGGCAGGTCGCGCCGATAGCGATCGAGGATCATGAGCGCATTGTCCTTGCGGAAATCCTCCCATTGGATGATGACGTCGGGAAATACCGATCTGGCCGCGGACACGAACTCGTCGACCAGTTCGACATAGGCGTGGCCGCGGAGACGCGGCTGCCGGTAGCCGAGGTAAAGCGGGTCGTCCAACAGTTTTTGATTGTCGGTGCCAACGTCGAGACTGATCGGCAGCGTGCGCGCCGGATGGATACCGGCACCGGCACAATAAAGCGCCAGCTTGCCTACGCTGATCGCCATTCCGCCAGCGCCCTGGTCGCCTATGCCGAGGATCGCCTCGTTATCGGTCACGACCATCAGGCGTACGCCCTCGAAGGGAGCGGCGTTGCGAAGCACGGATTCGATTCGGCCGCGATAGTCCGGCGTGATGAAGATTCCCCGGCCGCGCCGGAAGACCCTCGAATAGTACTGCGAGGCCTTGCCAACCGTCGGCGTATAGACGATCGGCATGATCTCCTCGAGGTGCTGGCTCAGGAGCTTGTAGAACAGCACCTCGTTACGGTCCTGCAGCATTGCCAGCCCGATGTTGCGGCCGACATCGTCGCGATTGTGGAAGATCGAGCGAAAGATCCGCGCCGCTTGCTGTTCGATGTCGTTGTGGCTGGCCGGAAGCAGACCTTCGATGCCGAGTTCTCGCCGTTCTTCCAACGAGAATCCAGTGCCCTTGTTGTACAGCGGATATCGCAGTAATTCGGGGCCAGTATGATGTACTGCCAGGAGGTCACCGTCGGCCGTTCGCTCAAGATGAAATTTTTCCATGATGCCGGTTCTTCGTGCTTTGCAGGAGTGTAGCCGAATCAGGCGGCGCTTTTTGCCTCCGCACCCTTTAGCACAAACACATTGCCAGCAAGAACGAGCACGGTGCCGACGACGATTGGCAAATCAATCTTCAAGCCTTCGAACAGCGTCGACAGGATCAGCGCCACCACCGGGAACATCACGACGGCATAGCCCGCTTTGTGGGCCCCTATGCGTCCCAGAAGCGTCAGGTACGCGCCGAAAGCGATAACCGAGCCAAAAATGCTCAGATACAACAGCGAGACGACGTAGCCGGGTGACGGATCGAACGTGAATTCGTGGCCGGCCGCGGCAGAATACAGTGCTGTCAGCAC
>CALZMR010000141.1 GCA_945788575.1 uncultured Woeseiaceae bacterium | reverse complement strand
AGAACGGTACCAAATGCGCCTTTGCCGATCTTCTCGATGTACTCATAGCGGCCGTCGATCACGTCGCCAGGATTGAGCTTCGAAATGTCGAGTATTGCCGGTGCAATCGGGACGACCGCTGCCTCCTCTTCGTCCTCGATCATCGCGACAGCGCTGGCTTCCTTGGCCTCCTTGAGCAGCTTGTCGAGATCGCCGTCCTCCAGCAGCAGCGTGCGGGTGTTTTCGCCGATCTTCTCCGCGCGGAGATTCTCTTCGAGCACGGTCTGCGAGAAGCGTGAGTCCAGATCGCGCAGCGCGCCGTCGGCGATGCCGATGATGGTCTCGTCGTCGAGTTGCTTGATCTTGTTCAGCACGCCGCGAACGGTCTCGGCCTGATCCTGATCTGCCAGGTGCGATATCGCCTTGATCGCCTCGATCTGCACTTCACGCTCCGGACGTTGCAGCATTGGCAGAATCTTCGTGATGTGCTTCGCTTCACCGAGTTTGGCTATCGCGCGAATGACGACATTGTCCGTCTTCGGATGCTTGCCGAGCATGCCTTCGAGCGTCGGCAGCGCTTTCGGACTGCCGATCTGCGACAACGCGTCCACGGCGCGCTCGCGCACCCACCAGTCTTCGTCTTCGGTAGCCCGGATCAGCGCATCGATCGCTCGCTCGTCCTTCATCGAGTTCAGGATCTCGATGGCGGTCCGACGGGTCTCTTCGTCCTTGTCGCGAATCAGTGCCACGACGGAGTCGACAATCTTGGGTCCGCCGATCTCAGCGAGCGCATCACCGGCGCGCGAGCGCACCCACCAGTCGCCATCCTTCAGCACGCCGAGCAGGTCTCTGACCGAATCGGGGTTGCCGATCTCGTTCAGGACTTCGACGGCGGCGCGGCGGGCGTACTCGGATTCGTCCTTGAGCGCCTCCGCAAGGTACTTCGTCGTGTCCGGATGGTTGATCTGGATCATCATGTCGATGGCTTTGTTCTGTACGTCCAGATCGGGGTCCTGCAATAGTTTGCTGACCGCTTCGATGTTGACGTTGCCGCCTCGACCCGCGAGCGCGCCAAGAGCGGCGCTGCGAACCATCTTGTTGTTGTCCTTGAGCTGAATCTCGAGCGAGCGATTGATGTTGTCGCCCTTGAACTTCGCCAGCAGTTGGATCAGGTGGATCTTGATGATCGGATCCTTGCCGCCCATGCGCGCGACGAGGTCGGGCACCATCTCTGGGCGAATGATCTCCTCGATGATCTTGAAGACCGCCGCTTTTTCCTTGGTCTCCATGTCATAGGCGCGCTGCAACAGCTCGTGCACGCTGAGGTCATCCTTGTGGACTCGCAGAATCTCGATCAGTGCGGGCTTCGAGACCTCCGGATCCTCGAAGAAATTGAGCAGCGTATTGGCGTCGTAGTCGGTCGATCCCGACAGCGCCCATGCGGTGCCCTTTACGACTCGCTCGTTGCCGTCAGCGAGCCCTTCCTTGAACTGTTCGAGAGTCTTGTCGTTCACGAGTGCCGTCAGGATGTCGACGAACATCATCGTGTGTGACTTGTCGGACAAGGCGAGGGCGTCGATGAGCTTGGGAATGGCCTTCGGCCCGGCGTTTTTCAGCCGCTGCATCAGGTTGAGGGCCTTCCTCGACGTCGGATCGGCCTCCGACATGAGGTCGTTGATCTGCTGATCCGCGCGGAACGCGCCCAAAAAGCTCACGCGCGCCTGCCCCCGAGAGCCAAAGCGGTGCAGCAGGCGACGCCTGAAGCCGGCATCCCTGCGCGCGAGGATTCAATATCCAATCGTCTTCCAGAAGCCAATCGATTCGCTCAAGCCCAAGCGAAGCCGCATTTGTGGGCCGGCTATCCACAAACGACCGCGCGTTACTGACCAACTCGATGCGCATTATGCCACATCGCCCCTGCGCGCAAACTGCCAGGGTCCTGAATTTACAAGACTTTCGGCCTGGTAGCGGTACGCGGAAGAGAACGCTTGGGTTATCTGCCGGCTTCGCTACAATATGCGCGCGACGCCCCCAATGAGGGGCCGTTCTCTTAAGAATTTTACCTAACGCGGGACCTCGAACTGTGACGCCGTCAACAGAATCAGATGTGAGTAAAGTCCTGAAATCCATCGAGATACGGGATTTCGGGCAAAAGCTCGGCGAGATCGCCAGGATCACCTCGGCCGAGAGCAGGGACGGACGTATCAGCGCCGCCATCGAGTTCGGGCTGCCGTTCGAACGGGCGCGCGAGTCGATTACCGACGCGATTACCGCAGCGGTACGCGACGAACTCGGTGTGGATGACGTCTATCTGGATCTGTCGGCGAAAATCGTCGCACACGGCGTTCAGCGCAACCTGAAGCCGCTGCCCAACGTCAGAAACGTGATCGCGGTCGCCTCGGGCAAGGGCGGAGTCGGAAAATCGACCGTCGCCGTCAACCTGGCGCTGGCACTGGCCGCCGACGGCGCGAGCGTCGGTCTGCTCGACGCGGACATCTACGGCCCGAGCATGCCGCACATGGTCGGCCTGGTCGGTTCACGGCCGGTCAGTGAGGACGGCGCTACGATGGACCCGCTGGAAGCCCACGGGCTGCAGGTCATGTCGATCGGCTTTCTCATCGATCCGGACCAGCCGATGGTGTGGCGTGGCCCGATGGTCACGTCGGCACTGAACCAGCTGCTCAATCAGACGGCGTGGCGCGACCTCGACTACCTGATCGTCGACATGCCGCCCGGCACCGGGGATATCCAGCTGACGCTGGCTCAGCAGGTGCCCGTGTCCGGAGCCGTAATCGTCACCACGCCACAGGACATCGCCGCCATCGACGCGCGCAAGGGTCTCGCGATGTTCCGCAAGGTCTCGATTCCGGTGCTCGGCATCATCGAGAATATGAGCACCCACGTGTGCTCGTCCTGCGGGCACGAAGAGGCTATTTTCGGTGCCGGTGGCGCCGAGCGCATGGCCGAGGACTTCGACGTCGGCGTGCTGGGCTCGCTACCGCTCGACGCCAGAATCCGCGAGCAGGCCGATTCGGGGCAGCCTACGGTGGCCTCGGATCCGGAATCGCCCGCGGCCGACGCCTATCGTTCAGCATCGCGGCGCATGGCCGCCGCTCTGGCCACGCAAAGCCGCGACTACGCCGCAAAATTCCCGAACATCGTCGTCGAGGACAGCTGATGCCCATCAAATCCGATCGCTGGATCCGCCGCATGGTGGAAGAGAAGGGCATGCTCGAACCGTTCGAGCCCGGCCAGGTGCGCGAAGTCGAGGGCCGCAAAATCGTCTCCTACGGCACGTCCAGCTACGGCTACGACGTGCGCTGCTCGGACGAATTCAAGATCTTCACCAACATTAATTCCGCCGTCGTCGACCCGAAGGCTTTCGACCAGACCAGCTTTGTCGACATCAAAAGCGACGTGTGCGTCATTCCTCCGAACTCGTTCGCGCTGGCACGGACCATCGAGTTCTTCCGCATTCCGCGCAACGTGCTCACGATCTGTCTCGGCAAGTCCACCTATGCCCGTTGCGGCATCATCGTCAACGTCACGCCGCTGGAGCCGGAGTGGGAAGGGCACGTAACGCTGGAATTCTCGAACACGACGCCGCTGCCGGCGAAGATCTACGCGAACGAAGGCGTGGCGCAAATGCTGTTCCTCGAGTCGGACGAGGAGTGCGAGACGTCGTACGCCGATCGCGGCGGTAAATATCAGGGGCAGACGGGAGTGACTCTACCCAAGGCATGACGAAGACCCTGTAGGAGCCCGCTCCCCTCAATGGACAGACGCATGCGGGCGATCGGTGTGTCAGCTTTCGGCCATTAGCGGTCGGTCAACGTTGGTCGCTGTTAGCATTTCGTTCGCGAATCTCGGCAAGACAACCCGCACAAATGACCATTACCTTCGCGAAGCCTTCGGAAACGTCATTCCATTCACCGCCTTCATCCTGAAACACTGCATCACATTCATCACACCATGCATGTTCAAAGGGATATTCGGGGTCTGGCTCTCCTTCAGGCTGGTGGAATCCTAAAGAGACACCATGTTGCAGATGGTGACAAATGAAAGAAGGCGCATTGCTGCCATGCCGCGCGCATTCCATTCTGCTGTCTTTTGAGAGTGGTTCGCCCACCAAATCCTTCCTTACGCGACCGGCTGCAATGGGTCAGTTGCGGCCTTGAGCGTCATTCTAGCCCCGCGGCTGCTTTAGGGTGGATACCGGTCGTCTAAATGCCAAATTCTGGGAGCTTGGTACTTAATGTCTGCTGTCATCAAGTGCGGTCATAGAAAACCGCGTCCTCGGTTCTTTTTCTCAAGCACCGGGTCGAGGGCTAGACGCGTCAAATCTATCGCCTTCTGTGCCTCGCCAATCTCATTCTGGTATCTGAAAATTCGCGGGCACCCGTTCCATCGTGAATCGGTTACCTGTCGAAAAATGCTCATACTCGAAAAGTTCGTTGCTTAATTGGATTATTCGATAGGCATCATAATTATAAGGATCGGAAGGATCAGCCGGTTCGACCACCGTTCCCTTCACCCAACCTCTGAATGACGAAAAATATATCGGCCCGGATATTGCCCATTCACCGACTTCAGCAGAGTAGCTGATTGTGCCGTCCTTCGTCGTAGTCCTAAAGTTGATGCTGTATGTGCCATCCTCAGATCGCTCAATAAGCCACTGCTGTCGGCCTCCGTCCCTCGTAGCTTGGTCTCCGTACCACCTGCCGACCATAAGCGTCCAAGCTTCTTCTTCAGAGACTGTGAGTTCCGGCTTGAAAGGTGTTACCAATTCGGTAGAGGTCTGCTCATTCGAACAACCTACGATAGTCATAAGCAAAACAACAAACAGCACCGCGCTTTTGAGTCTTCGGTTTTTCTTATGATGGCAGAACATTGACATCTCAAATCTCCATGTCAGCTACTCGGCTCAGCGCGTTCTTGGTGCTTTGTTACCTTGTGCCGATAGGAGATACACCGTCAATTCTGAGATGTACTTAGAGTGGCTGCTTTGGGTCACAAGCAGCCGTTCGATTCGATCGCCCGCATGCGTCTGTCCCGAGCGGGGAGCGGGCTTCTACAGGGGGCTTGCTCAGAAGTCGTCGATGAGGGGTTCAGGCAAGTGAGTCCCGTCGAGCAGGGTCTTGCCGTCCTCGAAGCGAATCCGACCGGTCGCGAACAGTTGTGCCGCGCGTGGGTAGATCACGTGCTCCAGCGATTGCACTCGGTGCATTAACTCATCCGGCGTTTCTCCGTCACGCACCTGTAGACGTCCCGCAAGAATTCTCGGTCCGCCATCGAGTTCGTCGGTGACGAAGTGGACGGTGCTGCCGTGTTCGGAGTCGCCTGCTTCGAGGACGCGGCGGTGCGTGTCCAGACCCGGGTATTTCGGCAACAGCGCCGGATGGATATTCAGTACGCGGCCTTCGTAGTGGCGAACGAAATACGGGCTCAGGATGCGCATGAAGCCAGCAAGGACGATCAGGTCGATGTTCGCCTCGTCGATTTGCTCCGCCATGGCGCGATCGAAGGCTTCTCGATCGGAAAACGCCGTGTGATCGATACAGGCCGTCGTGATGCCGGCTTTCTTTGCACGCTCGAGTCCGTAGGCTTCGGATTTGTTGGATAGCACGAGCGCGATATCGAGTTCGAGGGTCCCGGCGGCAACGGCATTGATAAACGCCTGCAGATTCGTGCCGCCACCGGAGATCAGGATCGCGGCACGACAGACTCGCGTCGCGTCACTCAAAGATAGCGAACCTCGCCGGCACCCTCGGCGATCCGTCCGATCTCCCAGGCCGTCTCGCCGCTGGCTGCCAGATTGTCGAGTGCCGAGGCAGCGTCCGCCGGGCTGACGACGGCGATCATGCCGACACCGCAGTTGAACGTCCGGCGCATCTCGGCGATATTGCCGTGCCGCTGCAACCAGTCGAAAGTCTCGCCCGGTTCCCAGCTGGCGGTATCGATTTCCGCGTGCACATCGCCACTGAGGATGCGCGGCACGTTGTCCGTGATACCGCCGCCGGTAATGTGGGCCAGCCCCTTGATGCGCACGGACTGCATTAGCGCAAGCACCGAGCGCACATAGATTCTGGTTGGCGTCAGCAGCCGCGCATTGGCCGGTTCGCCGCCGATGGTCTCGTCGCCCGCGCGCTCCAGAACACGCCGAATCAGCGAATAGCCGTTGGAGTGGGGGCCGCTGGAGGCCAGCGCGATCAGGGTGTCACCTGCCTCAATATCCGCGCCGTCGATGAGCGCCGAACGCTCGACCGCGCCGACACAGAAACCGGCGAGGTCGTATTCGCCGTCCGAATACATGTCGGGCATTTCCGCGGTTTCGCCACCCAAGAGCGCCATGCCGGCCTGCTCGCAGCCGTCCGCGATGCCCTTGATTACGTCCGCCGCGACCTCGACGTCGAGCTTGCCGCAAGCGAAATAATCGAGGAAAAACAATGGCTCGGCGCCCTGAACGAGGACATCGTTCACGCACATTGCGACCAGATCGACGCCGATCGTGTCGTGCCTGTTCAGCTGCTGCGCAAGCTTGAGCTTGGTGCCAACCCCATCGGTGCCGGAAATCAGGACGGGCTCCCGGAAGCGATCGGGCGGCAGCGCGAACATTCCGCCGAATCCGCCCAAACCCGCCAGCACTTCGGGCCGGCGCGTCTTCGCGACGATGGGCTTGATGCGCTCTACGAGCGCCTCGCCGGCATCGATATCGACGCCGGCATCTTTGTAGGTAAGAGAATCTTGGCTCATTGTTGCCCGCGGAAGGCCTGGAAATGAATGGTCGCACTCGGAGGGATCGATATAATAGTGGCTGATCCCTCGAGTGGAAACATCCTGGATGAAGTTTTGTTTGCCGGCGCTGCTGTGCTTGCTGTCGTTCGCGACCGCCAACGCCATTGAAGTGACCACGCTGTACACCGCGCAGGTGCCCGTCGATCGGGCGGAGGATGACCCCCGAGCGGCAGCCTACGAGACCGCGCTCGCCGTGGTCCTGCTGCGCGTATCCGGCGGCCAGGTCGTCGACGACCCGGAGCTGTTCGAGGAGCTGTTTCCCAACCCGACGGCCTACGTCGTTCAGTTTCGCCCGGGGCCGGACGACACCCTGTTCGTCTCGTTCGACGGCGAAGCGGTCGAGCAGGTCCTGAGAAGCGCGGGGCAGTCCATTTGGGGCAGCGACAGGCCGTTGACGATCGTATGGCTTGCCGTCGATTGGGGTGGTGGCGAGCGTGAGATTCTGGGCGCAACCGACGACGAGCGAGATGCATCCCGATCGATCAATCGCAATCGCCTGCTCAGGCAGCGAATTCTCGACTTCGCGGAACGCCGCGGACTGCCTGTCGCTTTTCCGCTGCTCGACAGCGAGGACCTGGCCATCGTGGGCTTCAGCGACGTCTGGGGCGGATTCCACGAAACGATCATCGAGGCCTCTGAGCGCTACGATACGAACTCGGTACTGATCGGGAGGGTTGATGCGGGCGGTCTTGCGCTGAACAGATGGTCCTATCACTTCGGTCCCGAACAGAGGAATTGGTTGGGTGAGCCGGAACTCGTCTTGTCGAACGTGGCGGACATGCTGGCTGCCGAGTTCGCCATTGGCGGTGACGAACCGCTGCGCGTCGTTCGAGTTCACGTGTCCGGGATAACGTCCGTGAGCGCCTACGGCGAGGTTCAGAGGATTCTCGGCGACATGAACGTGATCGACAGTTTTGCCATCGTCGAGGTTGCAGGCGATCGAATCAGCTTCGACGTGGCGGCGCACGGGGGGCTCGACCGGCTGTCGCGCGCACTTCGATTCGAAGGGCTCATCGAGCAGGAGCGAATCGATATGGGTAGTTTCGAATTCGGGATGATCGACAACGATCTCGAGTTCTACTACAGCCGCTGAGCATGTCGCTAAGCTGGATTCCGAACGCGATCTCGACGCTACGCATACTGCTCGTAGCGCCCGTACTGCTGTTGATCGACGCTGGCGAGTATGGCTGGGCGCTGGCGCTGTTCACCTTCGCGGGACTCTCGGACGGTCTCGACGGATATCTGGCTGTCCGCTTCAACTGGCAGTCGAAGCTCGGCGCGCTGCTCGATCCGGTGGCTGACAAGCTGCTGGTCGCCGGCATGTTCATCATGCTGGCGGTCGTTGGCCTGATACCCGCCTGGCTGACGGCGGTGGTGCTGATTCGAGACGTCGTCATCGTCGCCGGTGCGACTGCATACAATTTCCTGATTCGCCCGGTGGAAGGCGAACCCACGAGGATCAGTAAGCTCAATACGACCGTTCAGCTTCTGTTTCTGTTGTTTGTCCTCAGTCGGGCCGCGTTCGAATGGCCCGAAGAAATCACGCTGACAATCCTCGGTGCCGCGATTCTGGTGACGACGGTCGTCAGCGGCATCGACTACGTCGTCCAATGGTCCGGCCGCGCGCGCCGGGGGGGAGAGGCTGACGCATGAAGAGCAACATCGTTATCGCCTGGTTCATTGCACTCGGCCTCACGGGCTGGACGCTGTACCTTCTGGCGCCCGTGCTGACGCCATTCGTGGCAGCCGCACTGCTGGCCTACATCGGGGATCCGCTTTGCGACAGACTCGAGCGGTTCAAGATGCCGAGGACGCTGGCTGTCGTCATCGTGTTCCTGATGACGTTCCTCGTCATAGGTGTGTTGATTCTGCTCGTCGGTCCGCTGATCAGTCAGCAGGTTGGTGCGCTAGTGAATGCGCTGCCGGCGATCGTAGCCAACGTCGAGGAAGTCTGGTTGCCGAATCTGGCAGAGATGCTGGACATAGATCTCGGCGAGGACATGGGTCTGAGCGCCTTTCTCGCACGCTACAGCGATATGGCGGGAGAGTGGGGGCAACGGGTGCTCGTGTCGGCAGCGGGCGCCGGCAGCATGCTTGCCACTGCCGTTATGAGCCTGTTCCTGATCCCGATCCTGACGTTCTACCTGCTGCGCGACTGGGACTACATCGTCGAGCACATCGCCGCGCTGCTTCCGGGTAGCCTGCGCGAGACGGTGACGAAACTCGCCGGCGAGACCGACGACGTGCTTGGCGCATTCCTGCGCGGCCAGTTGACGGTCATGTTCGCGCTTGCGGTCATCTATTCGACGGGGCTTTCCCTTATCGGCGTCGACTTCGCGATTGCAATCGGCGTGGTCTCCGGTCTGGTGAGTTTCGTCCCCTATCTGGGACTGATTTTCGGCATATTGCTGGCGTCGCTGACAGTTGGTCTTCAGCCCGATCCGTTGTGGCCGCTGGTCGGCGTTGTGGCCACCTTCACGATCGCCCAATTGATCGAAGGCACGGTGCTTACGCCAAAGCTCGTCGGCGATCAGATCGGCCTGCATCCGGTCATTGTGATTCTGGCGATCGCCGGTGGCGGTCAGCTGTTCGGGTTCTTTGGCATCCTGCTGGCACTGCCCGCCGCCGCGGTCCTGTCCGTCCTCGTGCGCTTTGCTTACAACCGGTATCTCAAGGAGCACCCCGAGATTGCGATCGAACTCGGCGAGGTATCTCGCGAACAACGCGAATGAAACCTTGAGTCAGCTCGCGCTACCCATCGGTCTCGACGACCACGCGGTTTTCGAGAGTTTCCTTGCGGCCGGCAACGAGGAGCTTGTCGATCGCCTGATCGGGCTCGCCGCGGGCGACGTCGAGGGCGGGTGCTGGCTGTGGGGCCGGCAGTCCACCGGCAAGACGCACCTGCTGCAGGCCGTTTGCGACCGTGCCGGAGATCGGTCGGTGTATGTGCCCATGCGTGTATTCGCCGAAACCGGCCCGGCGTTGATCTTCGGTCTGGAAAGCCGCGAGATCGTCTGCATCGACGATTTCGACCTGATCGCCGGCCGCCCTGATTGGGAGCGGGCCGTCTTCTCGCTGTACAACGAGCTGCTGGGCAGCGGCGGACAGTTGATCGTCGCCGCCGGGATGGCGCCTCGTGAGTGCGCATTGCAGTTGCCCGATCTCGAAAGCCGCATGACGCAGCTCCCGACCTATCGCCTGAACCCGCTTGCCGATGAAGATCGCGTCGCCGCGCTGCGCTTGCGGGCCGACCATCGCGGCCTGGACCTGCCGGAAGAGACGGCGCGATTCTTGTTGAAACGGAGTCGCCGCGATATGACCAGTCTGTATGCGCAACTGGACAAGCTCGATCGCGAGGCGCTGAAGGCGAAGCGCCGGCTGACCATACCCTTCGTGCGCAGCGTGCTCGACGAGCCTGATTCGTCCGACTGAGGCGCTTGGCTTATCTCAGGCTCCGCCGCGGTCCAGCCTCCGAGCGATATCGGCGACGCGTCCGCCCAGGCTGCGCGCGAGCGCGATCTCGTCGTCGGACAGGGAGTCGTTCGGCCGGCTCCAACTGGCGTGGCTTGCCCCATAAGGGGTGCCCCCGGTCTTTGTCCTCGACAGCGCTTCCTCGGTGTAGGGCACTCCGACGAAGAGCATGCCGTGATGCAGGAGCGGCAGCGCCATCGACATCAATGTGGTTTCCTGGCCACCGTGCAGTGACGATGTCGACGTAAATGCCGCGGCCGGCTTGCCGGCAAGCGCCCCCTTGAGCCAAAGGCCCGTCGTACCGTCCAGGAAATATTTCAGCGGTGCCGCCATGTTGCCGAAGTGCGTCGGGCTGCCCAATAGCAGGCCACTGCATTCCTCGAGATCCCGGTTCTCGACGTACGGCGGGCCGTCGTTGGGGACCTGGGGCTCAGTCGCCTCGGTGGCCGCGGACACCAGAGGGACCGTGCGCAATCTGGACGCCATGCCGTCGACTGCATCCACACCGCGGCAAATCTCGCGCGCCAGCGCCTCCGTAGCGCCGTGGCGCGAATAGTACAGAACCAGTATGTCCGCCATTTAGCTGATCAACTCCTGAACGTTCTCGGGCGGGCGGCCGATCACAGCCCGCCCGGTTTCTGAATCGACGACGATCGGTCGCTGAAGGACACGCGGATGCGCCGACAGCCAGGCCGCGAGCGCCGCGTCGTCGTCGAGATTCGGCAGATCGCGGGCTTCCTTGTAATCGCTCTCGCGCTCGCGGACAAGAGCCCTGACCGGGACGCCGATCATTGCAGCAAGTTCGACGATCCGTTCGGCGGACGGCGGCGACTCGAGATAGGGGACGATAACAGGGTCTATCCCCGCGCCTTCGATAATCTTCAGTGTTTCCCGCGACTTGGAACAGCGCGGATTGTGGTGGATCGTAATCAACTCGGCCTCCTGGGCGAAAGTGTCGTATTGGCCTTCGTGGCGGTGTGCTCGGTTAGCCGGCTACCTTGACGCCATGGGCGCACTGTTGGTAGCGTTGTCCGGCTGGTCATAATCATAATAAAAACGACTCACGTAAATCAGATATGTCGTCTCTTCGTTCGTTTCTATTGTTTTTTGGCGCAGTGGTCGCCACGCTTCTCATGGTCTCGGCCTGTGAGACGGCGCCGCCTGTGCAGGAGATGAGCGATGCTCGTCAGGCCATCGCGGTCGCGCGGGAGGCAGGCGCGGAGGCGCATGCGGCCGAGGAACTCTTCGCAGCGGAGCAGTTCCTGGAGCGCGCGGAGCAGCTACTCAACGAACACCAGTACCACGAGGCGCGACGTGAAGCGCTGGAGGCCAAGGCGCGCGCGCTCGATGCGCGTCGGATCAGCGAGAGCAGCGAAGACGACACTGGCAGCTGACATGGTTGAAGCGCGCAGATTCCTGATATCCGGCCGGGTGCAGGGGGTCTTTTTTCGCGAGAGCACTCGCCGGATGGCGGAAACCCTGGGTATCACGGGCTACGCCAACAATCTCTCTGACGGCTCGGTGGAAGTCCTGGCTTGTGGCGAGGACGAGGCTGTCCGTCGGCTGGAGGACTGGCTGCGCCACGGACCTCCAACCTCGAAGGTCGATCGGGTGACTGCCATATCCATCGACGTAGCACCCGTCACCGACTTCACGACCGGCTGGTCCTAGGCCGAGAGTCCTGCGAGCCAGAATTCCGTATTGAGCGCTGCGAATCGGGCCCCGGTCAGGCCCGGAACCACTTGCCGTGCAGCTTGTTGATGACCCGAGTCGGGTAGCGCCGGCTGCCGAGGCTGCCGTTGTAGCGTGCAAGCGCGCGGCCGAGATCGCCGTTCTCCATATCGTAGTAGTGGCGCAGGATCGTGCAGCCGTAGCGAAGATTCGTATCGATGTGCAGCAGGTTGTCATCTGGCCGACCGATCTCGTCCAGCCAGAAGGGCATGATCTGCATCAGG
This sequence comes from uncultured Woeseiaceae bacterium, assembly GCA_945788575.1. GTDB lineage: Bacteria > Pseudomonadota > Gammaproteobacteria > Steroidobacterales > Woeseiaceae > UBA1847. Next base: position 7,641 of record CALZMR010000141.1, on the reverse strand, counting down.
CCGATCGCGCCGGCGACCGAGATGGCGTAGCGGTCGAAATTGCTCTCGACCTCGATGACGGCGAGGATCAGTTCCGGCGGCAGGTCAACCCGACTCGCCTCGTAGTGCACGCGGGTCAGGATATACATCCGTTCTTCGGGGTCTTCGACCTGGCGTTCCAGCCGAGCCGACATGTCTGTGAGCCAGACCTCAGCCTCGAAGCGGTCAGGGAAGCTGTCGGATGCGCTGACTGCCGCGAGCAGTGCGGTGCGTAGTTCGGGCGTCGGCTCGCCTTGTCCCCATGCTGACGGAGCGCACAGGAATCCTGCTAAAACAAGGACTTCCAGAAGTTTCTTAATCACAGACCTCCGCATTGACGGCCGATGCCGCACGCGAAGCCGCGTCGGACTTCGCAGGCGTTATGTTATTCCGGAATCGATCAGCAGTGTGAGAGCTTCCTCACGTTTCAGATTCCTCGATTCCTCGTCTCGCCGGTGCCGGTATTCCAGTTCGCCGTTGGCCAGTCCGCGTTCGGAGACCACGAGCCGGTGCGGGATGCCGATCAGTTCGGCATCCGCAAATTTGACCCCGGGCCGCGCATCGCGGTCGTCGAACAGGACTTCCAGACCTGCGTTGCGGAGTTCCTCGTGGATCTCTTCCGAGGCAGTGCGAACCGCGTCGGATCGCTGCAGATTGATGGGTACGATGACCACGTTGAACGGCGTCAGCGGGTCGGGCCAGATGATGCCGCTATCGTCGTGATTCTGCTCGATCGCCGCTGCGACGATGCGGGTAATGCCGATGCCGTAGCAGCCCATTTCCATGACGCGTTCTTTACCGTCGCTGTCCAGCACTTTCGCGCCGAGCGCCTCGGAGTAGTTCGTGCCCAGTTGGAAGATATGCCCGACTTCGATGCCGCGGGCGATACTCAACGTACCGGAACCCCCGGGCGTCGGATCACCAGCATCGACCTCGTTGGCGCCGACGACAAAGTCGGAGATGGCCGCTGTCGCGTGGTCGTACAACACCGGTACCTGTAGTCCGATCGGTCCTGCGAACCCTGGTTCGGCGCCCGTGACCTGTCGAACCGTCGCCGGGTCGGCCATGGTCAACGGAGAAGCAACCCCCGGTATCTTCTGCGCTTTCACTGCATTCAGTTCGTGATCGCCTCGCAGCACAAGCGCGACCGGACCGTCATCGCCGTTGACGATCAGCGTCTTGAGCGTCTGGGCGGCAGATATGCCAAGGCTTTCGCAGAGCGCTTCGATAGTCCGCACGCCAGGCGTGGTGATCTTCTCCAACGATTCCACGGCCGCTGGCCGGTCGCCCGGCGGGCGCTCCGTGGCGGCTGTCTCGATGTTGGACGCGTAGTTGTCGTCGTCGCAGTAGGCAATCGCGTCCTCGCCCGAGTCGGCCAGCACGTGAAACTCCTGCGAGCGACTGCCGCCGATCTCTCCCGAATCGGCGTCGACGATCCGGAACTTCAGTCCAAGCCGCGTGAAGATCGCGGAGTAGGCCGCATGCATCTTTGCGTACGACTCGCGCAGGCCATCTTCGTCGAGATCGAATGAATACGCATCTTTCATTATGAACTCGCGCGATCGCATCACCCCGAACCGCGGGCGAATCTCGTCGCGGAACTTGGTCTGGATCTGATACCAGTTGAGCGGAAGCTGCTTGTAGCTCCTCAGTTCGCGGCGCGCGATGTCCGTGATGACTTCTTCGTGCGTTGGCCCGAAGCAGAAATCACGATCGTGACGATCCCTTATTCTAAGCAGCAGATCGCCGTACTTGTCCCACCGGCCGGATTCCTGCCATAGCTCCGCGGGCTGTACCGCGGGCATCAACAATTCCAGAGCGCCGGCCCGGTCCATTTCTTCGCGGACCACAGCTTCGACTTTGCGGAGTACGCGCAGCCCGATCGGCATCCACGTAAACAGACCCGATGACAGGCGCCGGATCAGGCCCGCCCTGAGCATGAGCTGATGGCTGACGATCTCGGCTTCTGCAGGCACTTCCTTGAGCGTCGTCAGGCCGAATTGGGAATATCGCATGGATGATCACAAATACTGCTCGATGAAGCCGCGCATTCTAGCCCGAAATGTGGGTTTACGGAGCAAGCGTATTGACTCCGGGGTCATTCCGCGGGATTGTCGCGCCTCACAACTGGCAAAGGACGCTGCGTGCAGGGTCGTCGAAACCCTTTTATTGCCCAGGAAGGCATCCCGTTCCTGCTGCTCGCGTGCGTGGCCGGGTTGCTCGTCTATTGGTATCTCGATCTCGTCTGGCTCTCGGCCCCAGTGGCGCTGCTCGTCCTGCTGTATCTCATATTCCGCGATCCCAGGCGCAGCATCCCGTCGGTGCCGCTCGGCGTGGTAAGTCCGGTGGATGGGCGCGTCGTTACCGTCGATCGCCTGGATGAGGGGGTCCTCCAGGGCGAGGCGCACCGGGTTGTAATCCGAATCTCCAGTCTCGGAACGTATACCGCGAGGTGTCCCGTCGAGGGCAAGGTCCTGGACCTGGCCACAGCGTCGGAGGAGCGGAAACTCGATCTGCCGACGAATGCGCTCTGGATTCAGACGGACGAGGGTGATGACGTCGTACTCAAATTCGACGGCTATCGCTTCGGGCTGCCGCCAAAATCCTTCATGCGCTACGGCGAGCGCCTCGGGCAGGGCACTCGCTGCGCTTACCTTCGGCTCACGCGCTACGCCGAGCTGCATCTGCCCATCGATAGCCGAGTACAGGTCAGCCCGGGACAACGGGTCGTCGCCGGCCGCGATGTGCTCGCCACGCTGCCACATCCGTAGCACCGGGATCGGCCGGCATGGCAAACTAGCCGTCCATCCACACGACAGAACTCGTTGAGCAACCTGACCGAACAGCAGCGCCGCGCGTATCTCGATGCCATGGGCATTGATCTATGGCTTCCGCGCAGTGCGCCGGACATCGATCCGCCACTGGAAGCCCCGGCGAGCGGCGCCGAATCGCTCGATTGGGACGAACTGAAGAGCTGCGTCGAATCGTGTACCCGCTGTGAGTTGCACCAGAGCCGGACTCAGACGGTGTTTGGGGTCGGCAACCCGGATGCGAGCTGGATGATCATTGGCGAAGCGCCGGGTGCGGAGGAGGATCGACGAGGCGAGCCGTTCGTCGGTCGTGCCGGAAAGCTCCTCGACGAGATGCTTCGCGCGATCGGCCAGGCGCGGGCAGACGTGTTCATCGCCAATATCCTGAAGTGTCGGCCGCCGAACAATCGCGACCCCAGGGTGGAAGAGGTTGGCCAGTGCCGGCAATACCTCGAGAGGCAGATCGCACTGGTGAAACCGTCCATCATCCTGGCGGTCGGCCGCATCGCAGCCCAGAACCTTCTCGGTACCGATTCGCCCGTCGGGCGTCTTCGCGGCCGACGGCACAGTCTTGGCGAGGTACCGCTGGTCGTGACTTATCATCCGGCCTACCTGCTGCGTAGCCCGTCGCAGAAACGGAAGGCGTGGGAAGACCTCTCAATTGCGCGGACCATCGTAGCCGGAGCGGTCGGATGATCACGCCGATGAGCGAACCACCGGTCGCGATTCGCGCGATGTCCCATGAGGACCTGCCTGAGGTCTCGGATATCGAGCGCCGCAGCTACGAGTTCCCGTGGAGTCACGGTGTTTTTCGGGATTGTCTGCTGGCGGGATACCAATGCATCGTGCTCGAACGGGAAGAGTTGGTGGCGGGTTACAGCATTCTGTCGGTCGCGGCGGGCGAGGCGCATATTCTGAATCTCTGCATCGACCCGACCCATCGAGCGCATGGTTACGGCGAGCTGCTTCTGGATGCGATTCTGGGCGTTGCCCGCGATGCCGACGTCGAGGAGGTCTTTCTCGAGGTCCGGCCCTCCAACGAGACCGCTATGGCCCTGTATCGCAAGAAGGGTTTCCATCAGATCGCGAATCGCCCCAAGTACTACCAGTCTCAGCATGGGCGCGAGGACGCGGCCGTCTTCTCGAAGAAGCTCGGCAACGACTACTGACCGGCTTTGCGCTAGACTGCGCCGCTTTCCAATTCCCACCGCTCCGAATGGCCGATATCCAGCAACAGGTCCAGAAAAGGCGTACGTTCGCGATTATTTCGCATCCGGACGCCGGCAAGACGACCCTGACTGAAAAGCTCTTGCTCTACGGCGGTGCTATTCAGCTTGCCGGAACCGTGAAGGGGCGCAAGGCGAGTCGCCACGCCACGTCGGACTGGATGGCGCTGGAGCAGCAGCGCGGCATCTCCGTGACATCTTCGGTCATGCAGTTCCCGTACTCGGGCCATGTCATCAATCTACTGGACACGCCAGGACATGAGGACTTCTCGGAGGACACCTACCGTACTCTGACGGCCGTCGATTCCGCCCTCATGGTGATCGACTGTGCGAAAGGTGTCGAGCAACGCACCATTAAGCTCATGGAAGTCTGCCGGCTGCGCGACACGCCGATCATGACCTTCATCAACAAGCTGGATCGCGAGGGCCGCGAGCCGATCGAGTTGCTGGACGAGATCGAAGAGGTGCTCGGTATCCAATGCGCTCCAATTACCTGGCCCATCGGCATGGGCCGGTCGCTGAAGGGCGTCTACCATCTGCTGCACGACAAGATCTACCTATACGACGGCAAGGGTCGGGAGCGGGCCGCGGAAATCGCGGTGATCGACGGTCTGCACTCCGACGAGGCGACGGCGGCTCTCGGTGACGATGCCGATGCGTTCCGGGAGGAGATAGAGCTCGTGGCCGGCGCGTGCCCGGAATTCGACGTAGATGCCTACCTCGCGGCGAAGCAGACGCCGGTCTTCTTCGGTTCGGCACTTTCCAATTTCGGAGTCCAGGAACTGCTGGACGAGTTCGTGCGAGTCGCGCCCGCACCGCTGTCCAGAGACACCGAGCAGCGAGTTGTCGAACCCGGGGAATCGAAGCTGACCGGGTTCGTATTCAAAATCCAGGCGAATATGGATCCCGGGCATCGAGACCGGATCGCCTTTATGCGCGTCTGCTCCGGAGAGTACCGGCGCGGCATGAAGGTCACGCACGTCCGCCTCGGCAAGGAGATGAAGATTCCTGAGGCGATCACGTTTCTGGCCGCCGATCGGCAGCATGCCGATACCGCGTATGCGGGCGACATCATCGGACTGCACAACCACGGCACGATAAATATCGGCGACAGTTTCTCGGAGGGCGATTCGATCCGCTTCACCGGGATACCGAATTTCGCACCGGAGATATTCCGGCGCGCCGTCCTCAAGGACCCCCTGCGCCTGAAGGCGCTGCAGAAGGGCCTCGCGCAGCTTTGCGAAGAAGGCGCGACACAGCTATTCCGGCCCTTCAGGAACAACGATCTCATTCTCGGGGCTGTCGGGCCGCTGCAGTTCGACGTCGTCGCGCACAGACTGCGGGACGAATACAAAGTCGAGTGTCAGTTCGAGGCCATCAACGTTGCGACGGCGCGCTGGGTACACTGCGACGATCCGAAGATGCTGGCAGACTTCGAGAGAAAGGCGCACGACCATCTCGCGAAAGATCACGGCGATCAACTGGTCTATATTGCGCCGACCAGGGTCAATTTGTCGCTGACAGAGGAGCGTTGGCCGGAGATTGAATTCCGAAAGACGCGCGAACACTAGTCGAAGGCGGTTCAGGCTGGACCGTAAACCGGAGATCTCGCTTGCCGCGTTCCGACATGTTCAACCGAAGGGTCCTTGCCTGGGCATTCTATGACTGGGCGAACAGCGCGTTCGCGCTGTCGATCCTCGCGGTTCTATTCCCACTGTTTCTCGGCAGCTACTGGAGTGCCGGAGATCCGGGGACGGTCGTCACCGAACGCCTCGGCTGGATAACGGCGGGAGCCAGCGCGATCGTTGTCGTGATCGCGCCTGTCTTCGGCACGATTGCGGACGCCGGTGGCTACCGCAAGCGCGTCCTCATTGTCCTGGCGCTACTCGGCGCCGCAGCGACCGCCGCGCTTGGCACCGTAGGCGAGGGGAACTGGGTTCTGGCCGGAGGGCTGTACACCTTTGCGCTGATTGGCTACTACGGGTCGACGATCTTCTACGATTCGCTGATCGTCGACGTCTGTGCGCCTCGCTACTACAGTTTCGTATCGTCGCTGGGCTTTGCGATCGGTTACCTGGGCGGCGCCGTGTTACTGGCCGCGCATGTCTGGATGCTGGTCTCGCCCGAGACTTTCGGTTTCAGCGACACAGATACTGCGATCAAGTTTGCGTTCGTTTCCGTTGGCGTCTGGTGGGCGGCATTCATGGCGCCGCTGTTGTTCTTCGTGCACGAGAAACCATCGTCTCGCAAAGTCAGCGATCACGTGATCCGCGCCGCGTACCGTGAACTCAAGGATACGATCTCCAGGATTCGCCAGTACCGGAACGTAGTCATCTTTCTGATTGCGTACTGGCTCTATATCGGCGCGGTGTTCACCGTTATCTCGATGGCCGTCAATTTCGGCCAGCGCCTCGGATTCACGCAGCAGGACCTGGTCATGGCGCTGATGATCACGAATTTCGCGGGCTTCCCGGCCACGCTGATATACGGCTGGTTCGGTCATCGATTCGGTGCCAAGAGTGGAATCTACTTCGCGCTCGCCGTGTACATCGTGATCGCAGGGCTTGCGGTGTTCGTCACCGAGGTCAGGGAGTTCTACATCATGGCAGTCGTGATCGGCTGTGTTCAGGGCGGCGTTCAGGGCCTGAGCCGCTCGCTTTATGCTTCGCTGATTCCGTCCGAGCAGCCCGGCGAGTTCTTCGGCTTCTACAACATGGTCACGAAGTTCTCACATGTCCTGGGGCCGTCGCTGGTAGCGGTCGGCGCGATGATGTCGGATAACCCGAAGATCATCTTGCTGGCGCTGCTGCCGCTGTTCATCGGCGGCGCGCTGCTGCTGACGGTCGTCCGCGGCGGGGACAGGGTCAACGAATAGCGGCGACGTCCTGTTCGAGGCGCACGAGCGCTTGCTCGGGAAGCTGGCCGTAGCGGGCCTCGAGGTAGTCCACTGTTATATCGTCGATCGTTGACTTGCCAATTCTCGATTGATCCGCGGCGCGGCCGGCAAAGGCGACCGGATCTTCTCCGGTTCTTGGACTGACGCCCGACTTCTCGACAAAGCGCTGGTAGAGGACTGCTGCCCGGTCTCGCCGCGGGGGGCGGTAGCGGAACATGAGTATCAGGCTTATCAGGATCGTCAGGCCGACAACCAGCGCGATCAGCGTGAGCATCATCGTGCGCCAGCTCGGGTCGTCCATCCCCAGCCGTTCCATCAGGCTCTCTTGCTGGTCCGGACCGTAGCCGAGGACCCACTCGTTCCAGCCGGCGTTCAGCGCGTCCCAGCTGAGTTGTAGTCGGTGCAGCCACTGGGCGGGCATCGACAGTCCCCATTCGAGCCCGATGCCGTCAAACATGGAGTCAGTGATTCCCATCTCGATGCGCTCCGGCGCCACGGCCGCTGTCGGGTCGACACGTGTCCATCCCTGTCCGTCGAACCACACTTCGGTCCAGGCGTGGGCGTCGGATTGCCGCACGATCATGTATTCGCCCAGCGGATTCATCTCGCCGCCCTGATACCCAATCACTACCCTTGACGGTATGCCGGCGGCACGCATCATCACCGAGAACGCCGATGCATAGTGTTCGCA
>CALZMR010000140.1 GCA_945788575.1 uncultured Woeseiaceae bacterium | reverse complement strand
CAGCAGCGCTGTGCGGCCGCGCGTTACGACAAGCCGGTCGCGCTCGGGCAGAACAATCGTGAGTTGCGTCTGCGCCAGCGGTGTACCGTCGATATCCGTTACGACCGCTTCCTTTGCGACGCCGTTCGACTCGACGAATATTTCGGCGTCGCTGTAGTCGAGCGTGATCGTCCCGGATACGTAGGTAGCCGGCGGCACTGATGCTGCCGTCACGAGTTCCGTCATATCGACGTAGTCCGTGAAGTTGACGCGCGTCGATTGCGGAAGCGTGTCGATCGTGCGGCCATTCGCGGTCTCCAGCGTTAGCTGGACGACGTTGACGGTGTAGTTCAGAAAGTCGCCGTCGGCGTCCGTCAGGCCTACGAAGACCGTGCCACATTCGGCGAAGGTCGATGAATCGGCCGGGTCGCAGGCGACCGGATCCGGTCCGGCGACCGGTCCCGTGCCGGAACCACCGCCGCAGGCGGACAGGAATAGGGCGATGGTTGCCAGTGCGGCATGTCTTGCCCTTAGTTTCAGGCCTGCCAGTCCGTGCAGGCGCTTGAGTGCGAAGTTCATGAGAGTCTCCTCGAGTTCACAGGTGCTCAGCCTCAATAACGCGCCCGATGCGTTTGCGTTGACTTCAGGCTGTGACGATCGCTGCTATATTTCGAGGCTGGACATAACGCTAGAACACAGGAACTTAGCTTGTATTCTTGCTGCATCGTGTCAAAATGCGAAGCCAATGACGTCGTCGTCTGACAGCACCATTACGAGCGGCATCCGGCAGCGTAGACCGCAAGCAGGAACCCGCACTCGCGGTGCCGTCGATGCTCTCCAGACCAAGATCGCGGTCAACCTTCAGAATCTCAGTCCCGCCAGCCGAGACGAGCAGCTTGCGCAGAACATCAGCGAGTTGCCCGATGCGGCCGGCGTTGATTGCGCGTTCCTGTGCCTGATCGACCAGGACGGTTCGACCATTGACGTAGTGCACAGCGCGACGACCGGCTTCGCGCAGTGCAGCCCGCAGGTTCTCGAGCAGGAGAAACTGTCCGACTGGCCGTGGATGATGGGGCGTCTTGGCCACCTCAAGATCATCGAGATTGCGGACACGCAGGACGTCCGCGAAGCGGCTCAGGCCGAGTGTTCGCGGCTCGCGGAACTGCATATCGGTTCGATGCTCCTCATCAGCTTCAGCGTTCGTAACGAGGTCGCCGGCTTCCTCGCGCTGGCAAACGAACGTACCGTCGATTCATGGGACGCGAATCTCCATCTTTTGATGAAACTGATCGGGGCTTCGCTGGCGTCGGGACTCGAGCGTCTGCGCGACCAGAAGACGCTCGACGAACTCCGAGAACGTCACGATCTCGTTGCGCTGACAGCCAACGATGGAATATGGGATTTCGACGGCGATACCAAGAAGATCAGTTTGTCGCCGCGCTGGCGGCGCATGCTCGGATACAGTGAGGGCGACGAAGACGTTGTGCTCGACTGGTATCACCTCGTTCATCCCGACGATATGGCGCGCGTCCAGGCGCGAATGCGTGAGCATCTCGAAGGTAAGAACCCGTTCTTTGAATCCGTGCACCGGATGAAGCATCAAAGCGGCGAATGGCGTTGGATGTCGAGCCGGGCGAAGGCGGTGATGGACGACAACGGCCGTCTGTTGAGGCTTCTGGGCGTGGAAGTCGATATTACGGAGCGCAAACTCTATGAAGAGGCGCTGTTCCGCGAAAAGGAGAGCGCGCAGATCACGCTTCAGTCAATCGGTGACGGAGTGATAACCACGGACGCCGACTGCAATGTCGAATACGTCAATCCAGTGGCGGAAGATCTGACGGGCTGGAAAGTCGACGATGCGAGTGGCCGATCGATCGACGAGATCTTCCGGGCTTTCCATGAGGAAACCTGTGAGCCACTCGAGAATCCAATGTCGGTTTCGATTCGTCGTGACCGCTCGATAAAGTCGGTGCGACCGACACTGCTGATTCGTCGCGACGGCAACGAACTGTATATCGAGAGTACGGCTTCGCCGATCCGTGACGGCAAAGGCAACGTGACGGGCGGCGTGCTCGTATTCCACGACGTGAGCGAGTCGCGCGAGCTGAATCGCAGGCTTAGCTATCACGCCAGCCACGACATTCTCACCGGCCTCGTCAACCGGCGTGAGTTCGAGAACCGACTCGAGCGTGCGTTGAAGAGTGCGAAGGCGAGAGAGACGTCTTACGCGGTGCTCTATCTCGATCTCGATCAGTTCAAGATCGTCAACGATTCCTGCGGCCATAGCGCCGGCGACGCGTTGCTGGGCCAACTCGGTGCGCTGCTCAAGTCCAAGATCCGCTGGAGAGATACGCTTGCGCGGCTCGGTGGCGACGAGTTCGGCGTGCTCCTCGAAAGCTGCAGTCTCGAGGAAGCGATGCAGACGGCTGAGGCGCTCCGTGTGGCCATAGGCGATTATAAATTCACCTGGGACGAGCGCGCCTTCCGGCTGGGTGTGAGTGTCGGTGTCGTGCCGATCACCGCTGATAACGAGGACGTTGCGTCGCTGTTGAGCGCAGCGGACAGCGCCTGTGCCGCTGCCAAGGAGGCGGGAAGGAACCGCATCCACAGCTTCCAGGAGAACGACATCGATCTCATGCGCCGCCGCCGCGAAATGCAGTGGGCGGCGCGGATCAATAATGCGCTCGAGGAAAATCGCTTCGAGCTGTTCCGGCAAACGATCCAGCCACTGCAGACCGAGTCGCAGGGCGCGCACTACGAAATCCTGCTTCGTATGCGCGACGAGAGCGGCGGGATCATTTCACCGGGGCTGTTCATCGAGGCCGCGGAACGCTACGGCATTACACCGAGCATCGATCGCTGGGTGATCAGGAGCGCGTTCCGTTGGCTGGTGTCGGAGGCGGACGAGCGCGAACGGCTCGAGCTGTGTTCGATCAATCTGTCGGGGCAGAGCCTCGGCGACGAAAAATTCCTGCCCTTCGTGATCGATCAATTCCAGATGAGCGGCCTCGACGCCACAAAGATATGTTTCGAAATCACGGAAACCGCGGCGATCGCCAGCTATTCGCAGGCGAATCGCTTCATCAATGCACTCAAGGAACTGGGCTGTAAATTCGCACTCGACGACTTTGGCACTGGCCTGTCGTCATTCGGTTATCTCAAGCATTTCCCCGTGGACTTCCTCAAAATCGATGGCAGTTTTGTTAAGGAGATACTGCATGATCCGATCGACCGCGAGATGGTACGTTCGATTAATGAAATCGGTCACCTCACCGGCAAGCAGACCATTGCCGAATTTGCGGAAAACGAAGAGATCATTACGATGCTCAGAGGCATGGGCATCGACTATGCGCAGGGATACGGTGTTTCAGAGCCCAAGCGCGTAACCCGCGCTGTAGCCTGAGTCACTGTCCGCGTATTTCTGCGCATCGCGCAGGCGATCCCGTCTGCGACTAATTTCCATCCCGCAGCGAGATGGGGCGCAATCCGCCTCCAGGAATTCCGTCATATTGATGTGGCGAACCCACCGGTGACCCGCTGTTGTCAGTCGATTCTCAGCAGCATCGATAAGTCGGCCGCTCGAACGTTCTTGGTCAGCGCCCCGGTCGAGATGTAGTCGACGCCGGTCTCGGCGATCTCGCGTACGTTCTTCAGCGTGATGTTTCCGGATGCCTCCAATTCGGCCGGACTGTCGCAGGCGGCATTCATGTCCACGGCATTCCTCAATTCGTCGGTCCCGAAGTTGTCGAGCAGTACTCGGGTCGCACCTGCGTCGAGGGCCTCGTTCAGTTCCGATAGTGACTCGACCTCGACCTCGACGAGAACGCCTGCTGCCTTATCGTTCGACTTTGCGGCGGCCAGCGCCGCTGCGATTCCACCCGCCGCGCGTATGTGGTTCTCTTTGATCAGAATGGCATCGAAGAGGCCGGTTCGGTGATTCTGGCCACCGCCCATACGAACCGCATATTTCTGCGCCAGCCTCAGTCCCGGGAGCGTCTTGCGGGTGTCGAGTATCTTCGCGCTCGTACCACGCACAGCGTCCACCCAGGAAGCCGTGGCGGTTGCTGTAGCGGATAGGGTCTGTAAGAAATTGAGCGCAGTGCGCTCGCCGCTGAGGAGTGCGCGCGCATTGCCCACGAGTCTGCATATCACGTCGTCCGTGTCGGCCGACTGCCCATCGCTAAGGTACCAATCGACTAGAATCTCTGCGTCCAGACGCTGAAAGACTTCATCGACCCAAGGCCTGCCAGCGACGACCAGCGGCTCTCTCGCGACGATCGTTGCCCCGACAACCGTATCGGCGTCGATCAGTGCGGCGGTGAGATCACCGTTGCCAAGGTCTTCATCCAGCGCAGAGGTGACGTTGTCGGCAATCGCCGTTCTTAAGTCAGGTGTCATCAGTCTGCACGTTCTGGCGGAGGCTGGAAGACGTCAGAGCGGGATAAAAGCCCGGCGAAACCGCCGGGCTATCCTCGACCATTCCGAGAATCTTCTTCTGATTAGGCCAAATGAGCGCCCATACGTTGAACAGCATTATTGTGCCGAGCCACGCACCGACGCCGATATTCAGCCCGTTCATATCGTCCGGAGCGGACGTGTAGCCGAGCGTAAAGGCATCCACGAACAAATTGAGATGCAGAAGGTAAGCCGCACCACTTAGCCAGGTAGCGACGGCGCCCCAGCGGAACCACCAGAGCGCACGAGGTGCAACGTACTTGGTGATTCCCGCGCCGCCCGGGCCACCTTCGTCGCCAGCCGCATCGGCCAGCGCAGGCACCTGCACGAAATTGAAGTAGTACAGGAGTCCTATCCAGGTGATGCCGGCGAGGACGTGAATCCAGACAATGAGGCTGTCCGCTTCAAAGGCGATTCCGTCAGTGGCTAGCGCGATGACGACCGCAAGTACCGTCCCGCCGATGATCGTACCCGCGACCGTATTGAGTGGGTTCATTGAGAATTCTCCCGGAGTTCTTTCTGATTTTATTGGTATTGGAATAGGCGCGTCTGGGCGCAAGCCGGTATTATATACGCTGTTTTCGAACGCTGGACAGGTTAAGGATGGTCGGCCGCGAGAGTTTCCCCGTTTCCCCCTGCATTTCGATTTGCACGCTCGACGACGACAACCGCTGCGTGGGCTGCGGTCGAACGCTCGAGCAGATCTCCCGATGGGCGCTCATGAGTCGTGAGGAGCAATGCTCCATCGTCGAATCGCTGCAAGCGACCGGGGGAAGTGACTGATGGCGAGGATCCTTGCCCTGATCGCCATGTCGCTGCTGCTGTCCGGGTGTACGGCGATGCTGCTCGGCGGAAGTGGTGGGTATCAGCCGCCTGTGGACGAGTGCGAGGAAGAAGATCGCGACGACGAGCGCTGCCGGTCATAACCACCAAAGACTTGAAATTTCGGCCGCCGGCCCGAGAACCGTTGGCCGGTATACAGGAGATTTTTCCATGGATGTAAACGCGAGAATCAAGGATCAGCTCACGTCCAACGACGTGCTGCTTTACATGAAGGGGACTCCCGATTTTCCCCAGTGCGGGTTTTCCGGGCAGACGGTCGCTGCACTGAACGCGATCGGAAAGCCATACGCCTACGTGAACATCTTCGAGGATCCGGAGATTCGCGAGGGTCTCAAGACCTATTCGAACTGGCCTACCTTCCCGCAGCTCTACGTCAAAGGTGAGCTCATCGGCGGCTGCGACATCGTCATCGACATGTATCAGTCCGGCGAACTCGAGAAGGTTCTCGGCGACGCAGCGCCGGCCGAGTAGACCGGTTTGGCCTAAAACGAGGCTTCGAATACCGGCCGAAAGCGGTTGACGATCTCGCAGAAGATGTCGGCCGTGATCTCCGCATCGTAGGCCGCCGAGTGCGCGGATTCTTCGTCGAACTCCCAGCCTGCCGCCTTCACAGCCCGCGAAAGAACCGTCTGACCGAAAGCGATACCGCACATCGTTGCGGTGTCGAAGCAGCTGAATGGGTGGAACGGGTTGCGCTTAATCGACGCGCGTGCGATCGCTTCATTGATGAAGCCGAGATCGAAGTGCGCGTTGTGGCCGACGAGCACGGCACGGTTGCAACCGCTCTCTCTGACGGCCCGCCGAACCTCTCGAAACACACGGCCCAGCGCATCCCGCTCGTCGATCGCCGGTCGAAGCGGGTGGTTCGGGTCGATGCCGTTGACCGCGAGCGAAGCCTCCTCGAGGTTGGCACCCTCGAACGGCTTAACGTGATAGCGGACAGTCTCCTTCCGCCTGAGCTCCCCGCCGTCATCGAATCCGACAATGACGGCTGCGATCTCCAGCAGCGCGTCGGTCTTGCAATTGAAACCGCCCGTTTCCACGTCGATGACCACGGGCAGGAAGCCGCGGAAGCGTTCAGCCATTGATACCGTCATTCAGATTCGCTTCCGAGAATGTCTTCGTCGAGCAACAGGCTCATGGTGTAGCGAACGCCAAAGCCCGTGATTTTGGAAGGCACGTGGGCAAGGCCCCCTTCATGATGACCGGCGCTCAAATCCATATGCACCCAGGGCGTATCGTTCTCGACGAACTCGGCGAGGAAGCTGCCGGCGAGGATGTGATCGCCCACGTTCTTGGGCGAGCACTGCATGATATCGGCGGTCTCGCTCTTGAGCGCCTCGAGGAACTCGTCGCCGATCGGGAAGGGCCACACGCGTTCGCCGCAGCCCTGACCCGTGCGCTTCAGACGCGGGTGCCACTCCGGGCGATTCGTAAACACGCCCGAGAACCGCTTTGTAATCGCGTTTATGCACGAACCTGTCAACGTTGCGTAGTCGAGAATGAGCCGCGGATCCTCCCGGCTTGCCAGCACGAGTGTATCCGCAAGCGCCATCCGGCCTTCGGCATCGGTATGAATGGTTTGAATGGTCTTGCCGTTGGCGGCCGTGACTACGTCCTGAGCCTTGTAGGCCTCAGGGCCGGTGCGGTTCTCGGTGATCGCCAGCCAGCAGTCGACGGCGATGGGCAGGCCCATATTGCTGATCGCCAGCAGGGTACCAAGCGCGACGGCGCTGCCCTGCATGTCGCCGTGCATCTCGAGCATCGACTGAAACGGCTTCAGATTCGTGCCGCCGGTGTCGAAGATGATGCCTTTTCCGACAAGGCTGAGGTCGGCGTTCGTATCGGTCGAGCCTGGTCGATAGCGCAGGCGGACGATCGAGGCGCTGTCGTTCTGATTGCCCTGCGCGACCGCGAGGAATGCGCCGGCACCGAGATTGTCCAGCGCCTTCGTTCCGAATCGCTTGAATTGCCAGCCGTGATCGGCGGCGAGGTCACGAACGATGTCCGCGTAATTCGCGGCATCCAGCTTGTTCGGCGGCATCGCCGTCAGCCAGCGAGCCAAGTTGTTTCCGCTGGCTTCGGCTGTAACCCGAGACAAATCGAGCGTCTCCGCGAGGCCCAGCAGACGAATGCTCCGGATCGCTGGCTTCGACGCCTTGGAGCGGTATGCCGGCAGCGTAAAGGCCGCTGCCAGCGCGGCGGACATTACGTCCCGCGCGATCGCGGCCGCCGAATGTTCGTCGAATCCGAGCGCGCAGATCGCAAGCGCTCCTGATTTTTCGGCAGTTGCCACTGTAACCAGTTTGCGTCCGAATTCGAGCCGTTCGAACGCACTGGCCGATGCACCGATCTGTCCGCCGACGACGAGCGTCTGCCGTTTGTTGTCGAGACGCGATACAAGCGTTGGGACGTCCGAGGCGGCGCGTCGCTTCGCGGCGGCAGCGAGTTTGGCGCCGCCCGGAACCGCGCGCCAGGTTTCCGCACGTGCGCGCTCAGGAAGTATCAACAGTAACTGATCGACCGATTCGAGTTCCCGCGCCGTCACACGCCCGGGTCGCTGCGCGACGCGAATGTCGCGCTGATCGTTAAGTAGGGGGTGCATACGTATGAAATTCCTGCGGTGACCTTGACCCAATTGGTGCAAACCCGGAACATTGCCGTGCCGAATCGCCCGGTCTCGATGCCAATGCTTGTGCCAGTGTGCTCGAGAAGTGGAAAAAGAACACGGTGCGACCGAGCGCTGATCCTAGCAGGACACCCCGCTGAATTCACGCGACCAAAGTCGCGCCACTGGATGCATTCGCAGACTCTCGTATGACCACATTCAAGCCGATTGACGACATGGATCCGATCGAGACCAGCGAATGGCTCGAGTCGATCGATTCCGTCCTGACCCAACACGGTCCGGAGCGGGCCCATTTTCTCCTCAACAAGATGATCGATTTTGCGCGTCGCTCCGGTGCGTATCTGCCGTACAGCCCGAATACCGCCTATCTGAATTCGATAGCGCCGGGCCGGCAGCCGGAGTATCCGGGTGATCGTGCCCTCGAACGCCGAATAGAGGCTTACCTGCGTTGGAACGCGATGGCCATGGTCGTCCGGGCCAACCGCAAGACCACGGAGTACGGCGGCCACATCTCGAGCTACGCGTCATCCGCGACGCTTTACGAGGTCGGCTTCAATCATTTCTGGCGAGGTGAAAGCGAGAACCACGGCGGAGATATGGTCTTCGTTCAAGGTCACTCGTCTCCAGGCATATACGCGCGAGCCTTTCTCGAGGAACGCCTCGGCGAGGAAGACCTGGCGCGTTTCCGTCAGGAAGTCGGCGGCGGAGGCCTGTCGTCGTATCCGCATCCGTGGCTCATGCCGGACTTCTGGCAGTTCCCGACGGTGTCAATGGGGCTCGGCCCGATGATGGCGATCTACCAGGCGCGCTTCATGCGGTACATGGAGAACCGGGGCCTGGTCCCGCCGTCGGATCGAAAGGTCTGGGCGTTCCTCGGCGACGGTGAAATGGACGAGCCGGAGTCGATGGGTGCCATCACGATGCCGGTGCGCGAAGGTCTCGATAATCTCGTTTTCGTCGTAAACTGCAACCTGCAGCGCCTCGACGGCCCGGTTCGCGGTAACGGCAAGATCATTCAGGAACTCGAGGCTGCATTCCTCGGCGCCGGCTGGAACGTCATCAAGCTCATCTGGGGTTCTCGCTGGGATCCTCTGCTCGCCAAGGACGACAAGGGTCTGCTGCGCCAGCTCATGGAAGACACGGTCGACGGCGAATACCAGGCGTTCAAGGCGAACGACGGAAGCTACGTTCGCGAGAAGTTCTTCGGTAAGCACCCGGAGACGGCGGACATGGTCGCCAACATGTCGGACGAGGAAGTATGGCGTCTGAATCGCGGCGGTCACGATCCGATGAAGGTCTACGCTGCGTACGACGCGGCGATGAAGCATCAGGGCCAGCCGACGATCATTCTGGCGAAAACGGTGAAGGGCTACGGCATGGGCGCCGCCGGCGAAGGCCAGAACATCGCGCATCAGCAGAAGAAGATGGATGTCGATGCGCTGCGTGTGTTCCGTGACCGATTCAACATCCCGGTCTCCGACAAGGAACTCGACGACGTACCGTTCTACAAACCGCCCAAGGACTCACCGGAGTATGAGTACCTGCACGAGCGTCGCCGCGCGCTGGGCGGTTTTCTTCCGAAGCGTCGCGCGAAGTCGTCTTCGCTGCCGGCGCCGTCGCTCGAGACCTTCAAGACACAAATCGACGGCACGGGCGAACGCGAGGCGTCTACGACGATGGCGTTCGTTCGAATTCTGACGTCGCTGCTTCGAGACAAGCAGATCGGCAAGCACATCGTGCCGATCGTGCCCGATGAGGCGCGCACGTTCGGCATGGAGGGCATGTTCCGCCAGGTCGGGATCTACGCCTCGAAAGGCCAGCTATACGAGCCGGTCGACGCCCGTGAGCTGATGTACTACCGCGAGGACAAGAAGGGTCAGATCCTCGAGGAAGGCATCAACGAGGCCGGTGCCTATTGCTCGTGGGTAGCGGCAGCTACCGCGTACTCGAATCACAACGTGCCCATGGTGCCGTTCTACATATACTTCTCGATGTTCGGGTTCCTGCGGATCGGCGACTTCATCTGGGCGGGCGGAGACATGCAGGCGCGCGGTTTCCTGATCGGTGGCACTGCCGGACGCACGACGCTCGCTGGAGAAGGGCTCCAGCATCAGGACGGGCACAGCCTGGTCATGGCATCCACGGTTCCGAACTGCCGCTCCTACGACCCGACCTACGCCTACGAACTTGCCGTCATCATCCAGGACGGCCTGAGACGCATGATGGGCGAGCAGGAGAACGTCTTCTACTACATCACCTGCATGAACGAGAATTACGTACATCCGCCGATGCCGGCCGGCGTCGAGGACGGCATCCTGAAGGGTATGTATCTGCTGCAGGTCGGGGGGCAGGGCAAGATACGCGCGCAGCTGATGGGCTCGGGGACGATACTTCGCGAGGTCCTGGCGGCTGCCGGGCTGCTGGAGAAGGATTTCGGAATTCCGACCGACATCTGGTCGGTTACGAGCTTCAACGAACTGCGGCGCGAAGCGCTCGAAGTCGAGCGCTGGAATCAGCTGCATCCGGAAGCGAAGCCGCGCAAGTCCTATATCGAGACCTGTCTGGCGGAACGGCCGGGACCGTATATCGCTGCGACCGATTACATGAAGATCGTGCCCGATCAGATTCAGCGCTGGGTGCCCGGCACCTTCGTGTCGCTGGGTACGGACGGCTTCGGCCGCAGCGACGCCCGAAAGGAGCTTCGCGAACACTTCGAGGTGGATCAGTACCACATTGTGGTTGCAGCGTTGAAAGCGCTTGCCGACGATGGTGTTCTGGATCAGAAGACGGTCGCTCAGGCGATCGACAAATACGGCATCGATCCGGATCGTCCCGATCCGGTGACGCTCTGAGCCGGGTGTAACGATGGCGAAAACTATCGATATCGTCGTTCCCGATCTCGGAGACTTCGCTGACGTCGAGGTCATCGAACTCATCGTCAAGGCCGGTGACAGCGTCGAACGCGAGGACGGACTGATCGTACTCGAGACGGACAAGGCGTCGATGGACGTACCGGCTCCCGAGAATGGCACGATCGAGGCCATCACGGTCGCGGAAGGTGACAAGGTCAACGGTGGCGACGTCATCGGCCGCATGTCGGTCGATGCTGCCGGCGATGACCCGGGCGACGCTGCCGGCGATACCGTCGTAATCAATCCGGCGATCGGCATGCCAGTTCAGGCCGAATCGCCGGCAGAGGCTCCACCAGCCGCTGACGCCAGGCCGAAGAGCGCGGGTTCTCAGACCCTCGTCGTACCGGATATCGGCGACTTCGGCGACGTAGACGTCATCGAAGTGCATATCTCGGCAGGCGACACCGTTGCCGTCGAAGATCCGCTTGTGACGCTAGAGACCGACAAAGCCGCGATGGAGGTTCCGGCCGCGTATGCGGGCGAGATCACGGAAGTGCTCGTCAGTGTCGGCGACAAGGTATCGCAAGGCAGTGCCGTCGCGCTCATCGATGCGCAAGCACTGGCCGATGATGCCGTGCCGACTGCGTCATCCGAGGATGCGACGGTCGCCGTAAAGCGGCCCGCTCCGACTCCACCCACTCAGACACCTCCGCCGCCACCCAGCGCGCCGGCGGCGCCGCGCGAACTGCCGCCGATTAACGAAGCCGGATTCGCACGGGCACATGCCAGTCCTTCGGTTCGCAAGCTCGCTCGCGAACTCGGCGTGAATCTGGCGCAGGTCAAAGGCACCGGGCTCAAGAATCGCGTGCTGCACGATGACGTCAAGGCGTTCGTTAAATCCGTTCTCAGCGGGCAGACGGCCATCGCGGCTCCAGGCGCGGGTCTGCCGAAGACGCCGGTCGTCGACTGCCTGCAGGCGAGCTGGATCAATCTGCCGCACGTCACTCAGCACGACGAGTCGGACATCACGCAGCTCGAGGCACGACGCCAGCAGCTCAAGGGCCCGGCGAAGGAGCGCGGCATTCCTTTGACGCCCCTGGCTTTCATCCTGAAGGCCTGCGTTGCGGCGCTCGCCGAGTTCCCCAGGGTGAACTCATCGCTTTCCGAGGACGGCGAGAGTCTCGTCTACAAGAAGTACTGTCACCTCGGTTTCGCGGCTGACACGGATCAGGGTCTGATGGTTCCGGTCATCCGCGATGCCGACAAGAAGGATGTCTACGAGCTGGCGGTCGAACTCAGGGATCTGTCCGCGGCAGCCCGCGACGGCAAACTGAAGGCCGATCAGCTTCAGGGCGCTACGTTTACGATCTCGAGTCTCGGCGGCATCGGCGGGACCGCGTTTACGCCGATCGTGAATGCGCCTGAAGTCGCGATCCTGGGCGTGTCGCGGTCCTACATGAAACCCGTCTGGGACGGCGAGAAATTCCAGCCACGTCTTACATTGCCGTTGTCGTTCTCCTACGACCATCGCGTCATCGACGGCGCGTATGCGGTCCGCTTCACGACGTTCCTGAGTCAGGCGCTGGCCGACGTCGATAAGCTGCTGCAGGCAATCCCCTGATGGCTGACAGGATCAGGCTCCTGGTTCCGGATCTCGGTGATTTCTCGGACGTAGAAGTCATCGAAGTCCTCGTCTCGCCCGGCGACAGCGTTAGCGTCGAAGATTCGCTCGTTACTCTGGAGACGGACAAGGCATCCATGGACGTGCCGGCATCGCACGCCGGTACGATCGTTTCGATCGACGTGGCGGTTGGTGACAAGATCAACGCGGGCGATGCCGTCGCTACTGTAGAGCCGGAATCGGCGGCTGTTTCATCGGCACCGGAAGACACAGTTTCCACGCGCGTAATGTCTCCCGAGGAAATCGCGGAAATAACCGGCGCAGTCAAGACCCAGCCCGCCGCCGGCGATGCGACGCACTCAGCACAGCTCGTGGTCCTCGGTTCCGGGCCTGGCGGCTACACCGCAGCGTTCCGTGCCGCCGATCTGGGTATGGACGTGATTCTCGTCGAGCGCTGGCCGATGCTGGGGGGAGTGTGCCTGAATGTCGGCTGCATTCCGTCGAAGGCGCTGCTGCACGCGGCCCGGGTCATTGATGAAGCCAAAGAGATGTCGGAGCATGGCGTCGTCTTCGGCGAACCACGCATCGACGCGGCGAAGCTGGTTGGCTGGAAACAGAGCGTCGTCGACCGCCTGGTGGGGGGCTTGTCGGCACTCGCGAAGCAGCGCAAGGTGCGCGTCGTTCACGGCACCGGGAAGTTTTCGTCGCCAAACAGACTCGAACTCGATACCGGCGAAAGCATAGCGTTCGAGCAAATCATCATTGCGGCAGGTTCGGAACCTCTCATGCTCCCTGGTTTGCCGGACGACCCACGAATCGTGGATTCGACCGGAGCGCTCGAGATCAACCCGCTGCCAAAGCGCCTGCTCGTGGTCGGCGGCGGCATCATCGGTCTCGAGATGGCATGTGTGTATGCGGCGCTCGGCACCGACGTCAGCGTCGTGGAGCTTACCGATTCCCTGATGCCCGGTACGGATAAGGATCTGCTCAGGCCGTTCCTCAAGGTCATTAAGCCTCGCTACGAGGCGATCATGACCTCGACGAAGGTGACGGGCATGCGGGCGACGACGCCCGGGATCGAGGTGACCTTCGAAGGCAAGGACGCGCCGTCGATCGGTGTTTACGACCGCGTGCTCGTGTCAGTGGGCCGGCGCGCCAACGGCGACAAGATCGATACGGACAAGGCCGGAGTCAACGTCGACGAGCGCGGCATCATTGCGGTCGATAAGCAGATGCGGACCAATGTGCCGCACATATTCGCCATTGGCGACCTGGCCGGCGGGCCGATGCTTGCGCATAAGGCTACTCACGAGGCTAAGGTGGCTGCCGAGAACGCAGCGGGCGAGAAGAGCTATTTCGACGCACGCACGATCCCGTCGGTGGCGTACACCGATCCCGAGGTCGCATGGGTGGGTCTGACCGAGACCGAGGCGAAGGCGAAGGGTATCGACTACGAGAAGGGCCAGTTTCCGTGGGCGGCCAGCGGGCGCGCGCTTTCCCTGGGCCGCGACGAGGGTATGACCAAGCTGTTGTTCGATCCGAAGACCCACCGAGTGCTCGGTGGCGGCGTTGTCGGACCGAATGCCGGCGACTTGGTTGCGGAAATGGGCCTTGCGATAGAGATGGGCGCCGACGCGACCGACGTCAGCCTGACCGTGCATCCGCATCCGACGTTGTCGGAGACTGTGGCGTTCGCGGCGGAAGCCTTCGACGGTACGCTAACGGACCTCTACATTCCGCAGAAGCGCCGGAAGTAGACCTCAGCACAGAGCAGGGACGAAGTGCAGCAGCTGTCAGATTCGGGCGCTATCGATCTCGATTCCATCGAGATTCCGGCCGATACGTGCTGCAACTGTGGCAGCAAAGATGGCCTGTCGATCGTGCCAACGCCACTGAAGAAGACTCGCTTCATGTTGCTCGGCGGCACCGAACTGACGCTCATGCTGGGGTTCCCGTACTGTTCCGGCTGCGCCGTATCCGCCTCCAAGCATGCCATCGGAACGCTCGGCAAGCTTCTGATCGCCTTCATGATCTTTTGGGTGCTGATCTTCGGCGTGATCTTCCTGCCATTCGATCTGGCGTCGTTTCTGCCCGGTGTGATGCTGCCGCTGGCCATGTTTTCGGTTGCGATCGCAATAACGCTCGGTTATTTCCGCTTGAGGCGGCCGACCCCGCCCAGAACGAGTGTGGATCAACCCGTGATGCTGCGTGGCGTAAAGCAGATGTTCTCTGGCGATATCGTCGGGCTGCGCCTGGGCTTTTCCAACGAGGCATACAAGAGAGAGTTCGAGGCAATGAACCAGATGCAGATGTTATCGGGTGCGTTGTCCACTGAGTCTGTCGGCTGACTCAACCGCTGACGAGGCGATAGGTGTAATCCACAATCCAAGCGCCTGAGCGCCGCCCCCACACTGCACTCGTTCACCCAGGGAGTTAACACGGTATGCAAGACTATCCGCACCACTACATCGTGGCCGCACAGGCCGGGTCGGAGAGCAACGTCGAGCTGACCAGCGAGGGCGTTGTCGCGATCGCGTCCGCGCCGCCAGTCGAGTTCGACGGACCGGGCGATCAGTGGTCGCCTGAGGCACTTCTCGTCGCATCCGTGGCGGACTGCCTGATTCTGACGTTCCGCGCGATCGCGCGGGCGAACAAGATCGACTGGGATGCGCTAAGTTGCGAAACGACGGGCGTGCTCGACAAAGTCGATCGCGTCACTCGATTCACGGAGTTCCGCACGAAGGCGACGCTGCGAGTGCCGGCCGGTACCGACGCAGCGAAATGCGAGCGCCTGCTTAATCGAGCCGATCAGGCCTGCCTGATAACCAGTTCACTGATCGCCGAGAATCATCTCGACGTCGAGGTAGTCGTGGCTTAGTCGCTAAAGCGACGACTTCACGATCTCACCGTCCTTCATGATCAGGGCGAGCGCCTGATCGGGATTGGCGAAGATCGACAGATCTTCGAGTGGCTCGCCGTTGATCAGTAGCAGATCGGCCACCCAGCCTTCCCGGATCTCGCCGAAGTTGCCGTGGCGATTCAACTGGCCCGACATGCGGATGATCTCGGCGCTCTGTGCGGTAGCCTGGTTGAGTACTTCCGCAGGCGTCCAGAAAAGGCCTCGATTCGTGAATTCGTCGGCGAGCTGGAAGTAACTGCCGAAGATAAAGTCCGTTGAGAAGCCCGTCAGGATGTCGTATTTCTTGATGAGACGAATCAGGTTGTCCTGTCCGGCGCGCACCAGTGCGGCTTTTTCGAGCTGGTTCTGGCTCAGTCCCTCCAATTCGCTGAGCGAGCGGAATAT
>CALZMR010000139.1 GCA_945788575.1 uncultured Woeseiaceae bacterium | reverse complement strand
CATGCACGACAATGATCGCGATGATGAGCGCGAACAACTGGAACACGAACTCGACTGGACTGTTCTTACTTGTCATGGGCGGAATACTTTGCTCAGGGGGCGTTCTTACTCAAATGTCTGTAGGGAACGGAATCGATTGATCCGTCGGAATTTCTTCGGTCGGGATGAAGTCTTCTTCATCGATATCGATGTACGACTCGTCATCGGTGTCGACTACCTCCTCTTCGGCTTCTTCCGCGGCCTGCTCGGCGGGCTGCTCGGCGGGCTGCTCGGCGGCTTGGGTATCGCTCTCGACCGGGTCCGCCTCGTCCTGCGCAAAGGCTACGGGCTGCAGCACAAGCAGCAGGCTCAGCAGCAAGATTGTATTCGCTCGCATAGACTCCTCCGGCCTATCATTCACCCTGTATTAGGACCACGGCGACGTTGGTTTGTTACCCGATCCGCGTCAGTCTGCGTTGCGCACGATCCGAAAGCCGACATCGGTTCGCGCCTCCTCGCCGTAATCGCGATACGACAGCCGCGTCTCAGCGATCCCGGCATGGCGCCAACTCGAACCGCGGATCACATGACTCGTGCCACGTTCCGGGCCGAGCGGATCGACGACTGGGTCAGTCAGACCTGGTGTCGGCACCGTATAGAAGTCGTTCACCCACTCCGCGACGTTACCCCCGGCATCGTAAAGCCCGAGCCTGTTGGCAGGGAAACTGCCGACCGGCGCCGTCGACGCGAAGCCGTCGTCATAGTTAAGCATAATCGATGTCAACAGGTCGGCGGCGCTTCGATCGGCGTAGTTGCCCGCGTCGCCGCGTGGCGGCCAGTCATCGCCCCAGCTGAATTTACTGGACGATTGCGCACCCCCGTAGCGCAGCGCCCAAACCCATTCGGCTTCCGTCGCCAGTCGATAACCGTTCGGCAGCGGCCGAATCGCTTCGTACTCTCCGAAGCGCTCCTCGTAGACCGGCGACAGGCCCTCGCGCGAGCTGAGCCAGTTGCAGTACTCGGCGGCCCGTTGCCACGTGACATTTGCCACCGGATTGGAATCGCCGGCGAGCGAGGCATGCACGTCCCCGCCCGAGTCGTGGTTCGGGTCGAACAGAGCAAACTCGCGATTCGTGACGACATGCGCGCTGATGTAGAACGGTTCCGACAGGGTGACGGGCACCAGCACTTCGTTCGCACGCCGTCCTTGCTCGCTGCGCGAGCTTCCCATCATAAAGGTGCCGGGCTCCACTCGCCTCAAAACCTTGCCGTCAACCGACTGGATTTCCGTCGCGACTCGTGAACGCGCGATAGCTTCCTCGGAGCGCAAGGTAGCGTTGAGCGTCTGCGGATATCCGGGTCTCGGCGTCACGGTGCGTGTCCAGTTCTCGTAGCCGGGCCTGGTCACCGTGATTCGGTGCGGCGCCGAGCTCAGACGCAATGTCGTCGACCCGCTGCCCTGCGAGCGCCCATCGACCGTCACGACGGCATCCGCCGGCGACACGTTGATCGACACCGTACCCGTGCGCGCCGTCAGATCGACCGTAATCGTCTCGCTCGCCGCCGACTGAAGCCGCACCGTGCGGGTCGTCGAGCCATAACCGGCTTTCGACAGCCCGATCTCGTAGCTGACGTCCGGTGCGAGATCGAGCGTCAGCGGCGACTGACCCCGATAGCGGCCGTTCACGAGTACGTTTGCGCCGCGCGGAATCGAATTGACTTGCAGCCGTGCATCGGCTTCTTCGAGCGTGATCGGCGGCAGTTCCTGAGGGCTATTCGGCTCAACCGTGACAGAACCGTCCCATGCCTTGTAGCCGTCGGCTACTACGCTGAGCTGATGTGTGCCCTCGAAGAGTTCGATGATGGCCGGCGTTACACCGACCTGTTCCGAGCCCGCATAGATGACCGCACCCTCAGGTTGTGACTGAACGCTTACGTCCGACCAACGCGGCACGAGCTGCACCGTCACGACGTCGTTACGGCCGAGACCCGCGAA
This sequence comes from uncultured Woeseiaceae bacterium, assembly GCA_945788575.1. Classification (GTDB taxonomy): domain Bacteria; phylum Pseudomonadota; class Gammaproteobacteria; order Steroidobacterales; family Woeseiaceae; genus UBA1847. The sequence continues at coordinate 5,431 of CALZMR010000139.1, read as the reverse complement.
TTCCACGATATCGGAGAACGGCAGAAAGCGCTCCGAACGGACAGACAGGCTGTGCTCTCCGGGCTGCAGTTCCACCGGCCCCAGCGGCGCCGGACCGATATGCATATCGTCGATGGAGACGGTGGCGTCCGCGGCGGGCACCGTCACAACGGTGAGTTGCCCGGGTAGCCTGCGCATTTCTACGCTGACGGTCATCGCCGCTTCCTCGCCGACCGAAAACGTCTGGCGCACGTCATAGTAGCCGGCCTTTTCGACTTCGAGCGTGTATTCGCCCGGGCGAAGCAGCACGCGATCGGCGAGCGGCAACTGAAACCAGGCGCCGCTGATCGCGACGCGATCGGGGCCCGCTGGCTCTATGTCGAACTGTACGGACTTCGAGGTGAACAGCAGGAAAGATGCCACTGCGAGTATCGCCAGGCCGGTGATGACGATCGCCTTTAGCGGACTCTTCTTCTCCTTGACGGCGACCGCGCGAGTCTCGGCAGCGCGCCGGAATGCCGTTGGCGCAATGGCCTCTTCGGCCGCCGCATCGGCCGCCGCATCGAGCTCCGGCGGTTGGGTGACATACGCGCTGTCTTCGAGGCGGACCTGCAGCGCAAACACCTCGTCGGCACTAACGATGAGCCGGCTACCGAAGAATGAAAGTTCGTCTCCATCGCGAAGTCTTCGACTTGCGACCAGTGGCTCGCCATTCAGGATCACGGAATCATCGCGGCCGACCGGCTGCACGAACGGCTCGCCGTCCAGAATGTCGAGCAGAATGACCGGCCCGCCGCCCGGGCCCGGCAAACGCAGGCCGCAGTCGGAACCGGTCCCGATCCTCAAGGGGAGCGCATCTGCGTCCAGCCGGCGCCGGCCTTCGACATCCCTGATAATCAGGTGATCGAAACTCAAATCTCTTCCTCGCAGCGGACGACGACCGGCACCTGATCGAGCTCCGGAGCAACTCTGAACTCTACCCGAACATCGCGGTAGCCTGCACGGCTGCCCACGGCCACATAGGTGCCCGGGCGCAGTGAGAGCTCGGTCGTCTCGAAGCTGCCGAGTGTACCAACTCTGTAGATCGACACGTCGGTGATGTTGTCGGATACCAACTGCACCGTCAGCGGCGTTGCAGCGCGCCGCAACAGCTGGGAAAGCTCGTCCCGTTGCGACGCGAGGCGCGGCCCGATTTCCGGCATCCGGGTGATATTAACGACCAGTTGAGTCGCCGTTTGCATCGTTCGCGGCGAACTGAGTCTATCGGGGTCGGTAATGTAGTCGTCGAGTTGCTCGTGCAACGCTGTCATCCCGTTCGAACGGGCAAGGCCCTCTTGCGCAAACGTCAGATTCGCGTCGATTTCAAGAATGCGGGCGTACGATTCCGCCGCCTCCTCCCAGCGCTCATCGGCTTCGAGCGACCGGGCCCGGCGCTCCAGCGCCGCGATGTCGATGAGTCGTTCGGCGTTCTCCACCTGCAGCAGACCGTCCGCGGGCTCACTGGACTCGGGGAAGAGCTGCTGGGCGGCGCGGAATGCCGCACCGGCCGTCAGCAGATCGCCGTCGGCCAGCGCCGTCAATCCTTCGGTCATTCGCAGATCGAAATCCATCTGCTTCATGGTCGCGCGAACCCGAGACGCAGCATCGTTCGCCGGCTGCCACTCGGGATCGATCTCGATCGCCTGCTCGAAGTTCTCCAGTGCCGCGACCAGTTCGAGGTTGCGCTCGAACTGCAGCCCCTGATCCGTGAGTGCGAGCACCTGATCGCGGTTTTGGGCCCGGATGAGGCCTCTCCTGGCCGGGCCGTGGCTCGGGCTGATCGCCACGGCGAGTTCGTAGAGGCGCACTGCCTCGATCGTCTCGCCGTCGTCGAGAGCCGCAGCGGCGTCTGTCATCGTCTGTTGGAATACGTTGTCGACCGCGTCGAGCAGCGGGTCGATCAACTCGATGGCTTCCTCGTAACGCTGGCTTGCCGTGGCATAGTCACGCGCGAGGTATGCCTCGTCGCCGGCCTCGTACGCATCGGTACCCTGCCTCCAGGGCAGCCCCCCCCAGCGCTGCACAGCGCGACCCTCGAGTGTTCGCATCTTCGCCAGTAGCTCGCCGAGCACCTCCTCGGCATCTTCACGAATCACGACCCGCTCGTCGCGCACGGGCACTACCGCCTCGTCCGGCGCCGCATCCACCGCTTGCGGCTCGTCGACGGTCTCCGCAGCCGTCGCGTCCTCGGCCTCCGCGGGCGGCGGCTCGTCCTCGACGGTCTTCGGCAGCAGGAATACGACCGCGACAAGAGCGATCAACAGGACCGCCAGCGCGCCGCCCACGAAACGGGGGCTGAGGCCGCTGGTCTCCGCGCGTACGTCTCCGGCGGCCTGTGACGACCGTGGGCGGTGCACAGTTCGATCGGACTCGATCTGTTCGTCCGCTATCGCCCGAACGCCACCGACAAAGCGCCTGTCCGCGGGTGCACCGCGTATTCCGATACTCTGCAGCCGCTCGATAATGCTTGCGGCATCCGGTCTGTCAGCAGCCCGCTTGCTGAGCATGTCTGCGACGAGCGCCTGCACCGGCGCCGGGACCGGGCTGCCGTCGGCGTGGCGCAGCGGCTCCGGAAGTTTGCTGCGAATATCGTCCGCGGTATCGGCTTGCGAATACGGCGAGTGTCCGGCGATAAGCTCGTAGATCAAGCCACCAAGCGCGAATATGTCGTCCGCTGGCTGCGCCGGCTGCCCGTCGAGCTGTTCGGGACTTGCGGCAATCAGCGATCCGCCGCCGACATTGTCCGAGTCCGATGCAGCGACGCCGAAATCGATCAGGTAGGGCGCACCGTTTGCGTCGAGCAGGACGTTTGTGGCTTTCACGTCCCTGTGCACGACACCCTTGTCATGCGCGTATCGAAGCGCATCGGCGATCAGCGCCATGGGGCCGAGCACGTCTTCCCAGGGCGCGCCCGACAGGACGCCGGCATCAGGTCCGTCGACATACTGAAGCGTGTAGAACGTGGCGTCGTCCGCCTCGTGGAATTCGAAGACTCGCACGATGTGAGCGTGGATGAGGCGAATGCTCAACTGCCATTCGCGTCGCAGCAACTCGGGGCTCTGCGTCGCATCGACCAGAATCTTCAGTGCGGCCGTGGCCTTGGTCAGGCGGTCGTTGGCCAGCCATGTGTCGGCGCCGCCGCCGGACCCCAGCTTACGAACGAGTGTGTAGCGACCGGCGAGCTGCGTACCGCCCTTGAGTTCACGCATTGCTGGTCAACTATCTACCCCGCGGGTTCGGGGGCTCTTACCGGTTCGCCAACCTCGATCGCGTTCGAGAAACCGGTTTCGGCTTCGTAGATCTCCCTCAGGAGACGGCGCCACGATTCGTACTGGGCCTCCGCGGTGCCCGTCAAGCGGCGGGTCTCACCCTGAATATTGACGACCATCGGTGCCGCTTCCGAACCGAACGACTCGGCGAGTTCGTCGATAGCTTCGATGTGAATCGAGGCCTCCGACGTGCGTGAGATACCGGACATGATCGTGTTCATACCCTGGCTGATACCGATGTTCTGAAGACTGCGCTTCATCTGACGGTCCGAATAGTCGGAATCGTCGGTGTCCACAGCCAGCGATCCCGCCAAAACGACAACGCCCATGATCGTCTGCAGAGTCGCGGCCCGGCGCACCTGCCGATAGTTGACCGATTCCTCGCGCGAGGCCCTTCGGTAGGCGTGATAAGGGATCGCGATGCCGTAATAGAAGTTTGCGTAGTGCTCGTTCAGCATGTCGACGACCAGCCGGTCGCGCTCGCGAATCTGTCTCAGGCGCGCGACCGCTGGATCGTTCTCGGCCGGCAGACGCACGGCGCTCATCAATCCATCGTCGTCGGCGGCCAGGTGTTCACCGTATGCGTCCGGGGACATGTCACCGAAGAAGCGAAGTTCGGACACCTGCTGGAGGCGAGTGATGTACTGCGGCGGCAGCGTCTGCACGTAGGCATGGAGGTCGTTGGCGATGTCGTTGAAGACCTTTTGGTACGGGTCCTGGCGCCGGTCGCGATTCTCGGAGTACGAAGAGATACCGGTTTGAGTCTCGTATCTCTGCGTGTACCACTCCTGGCCCGTGGTATCCGAAATCGTTACCTCGAGATCGACGAATTCGCCATCGGATTCGACGATGACGGCCGACACGATAACGTCTGTGTAGGCCTCGGCCGAAGGAATGACGCGCACGGCACCCCAATGACCCGTTCCCTGCATCGTGCTTTTGAGATGGTATGCGAGATAGCGCGATTCGGCGTCCCGGATCTCCTCGTAGATCCGGGAGTCTTCAGGGTCGTTGCCCTCGGGGACATTGGGTTCGAACTCGATGATGCCGATATCGAGCAGCATGCCCTCGACCTGCGGAGCCGACGCGACAACCAGCGTCGTTTCCTCGGCGGTGATCACTTCGTTAACGGCGCAGCCGCTGGCTAAGACCGCAAGCAGCGGCCATGCGAGGCGATGAATCTTCGTCATAGTCAATCTGATACCGCCAGTCCTTTGTACTTACGATACTCGTCCCAAAGTCGCTCACGGAGTTCGGGGTCCTCTTCGGTAAGTGCCGCTTCCCTAAGCTGCCGAGCAATGATGTCGTCATCCACTCTTGTCGGGACGTCCTCCGGAGTACGTTCCTGAATCTGTTCCTGGGTCAGTCCTGCCGTCGCGGGCTCACGGGCTCCGCCCACGGCACCGCCCTCGTTCGGGCCAGATCTTTGGCTGCCGGATTGAGAACCGAGCGAGACCAACGCACCGGACTCGTCCCCGCCAGGCTCGCCGCCTTCGATGTCGAAACCCTCGAGTACCCGACCGACCGCGGCGATATCCTGCTGTTCTTCCTGCAGCGTCTCGTCGAAGTCACCGATCGAGGTATCGAGTTCGCGGCCCAGCCGTTCCGCCCGCTCCTCGGCGCTCTCCTCCGGGAACTGGCCGACCGCGCCGCCCGAACCGCCTGTAGCACTCTCGGACGACGAGGATTCGGCGCCGCCGCCGCCGCCGCCGCCCGTCTCGATGCATTCTCCCGCCTGGCCCATGCCGCCGATACCCCCGGGCATTGCGCCGGTGTCGCCACAGTCGCTACCGGGCTCGGCTTCGGCATCGCCAAACGGGTTGTCTTCGCCGCTGCCGCCGCCACCGTCGCTGCTATCACTGCTATCGCCCTGAGAATCGCCGTCACCGCCGCCTCCGCCGCGCTGACTCGGGGGAGGCGGAATCGCACCGACATCGCCACCGCCGCTACCCGAACCGGAAGTGCCCGAATCGCCGCCGGATGAGCCTTCGCCGCCTGCGCTTCCGCCCGTCGATCCGCCGCCGGATTCGCCCGGTGTCGGAAAACGGGGTGCGGAGCCGCCGCCCGACGAACCAGAACCACCCGACGAGCCGCCGGACTGCCCCCCGGAATCGCCGCCCGACTGACCGCCCGAATCGCCACCT
>CALZMR010000138.1 GCA_945788575.1 uncultured Woeseiaceae bacterium | reverse complement strand
GCAACGATCAGCGAGAAGATCAGAGCGAACGTGACAGTCAAAGCCTGATCGCGTAACAGCTGGCCCGCAATCCCGGAGATGAACACCATCGGGAAGAAGACCGCGACCGTCGTCAGTGTCGCGGCGAAGACCGCCGACCCGACCTCTGCCGTGCCGTTGATAGCTGCTTCAGCGACCCCCTGGCCTTGCTCCTTCTTCCGGTAGATATTCTCGAGCACGACGATCGAGTTATCGACGAGCATGCCGACCGCAAGCGCAATACCGCCGAGAGACATGATGTTCAGCGACACACCGTTCAGGTACATCAGCAGGAATGTGCCGATGACGGATACCGGAATGGCGATGCCGACGATCGTCGTAGCCCGCGCATCGCGCAGGAAGCCGAATAGGACGATGACGGCGATGAGTCCGCCGAGGACCGCCGCGCTTTTCACGTCATCGACCGCCGATGAGATGAAATGCGACTGGTCGTAGATTGTCGTCAGCTCTATACCGTCCTCGGCGAGTTCCTCTCGCAGGGTGTCCAGCCGCTGCTGCATCCGGTTCGCGACCTGAACCGTATTGGCGTCACCTTCTTTGTAGATCGCGAGTTCGACGGACTCCAGGCCGTCTACACGGGTTATCGCTTCGCGGTCCTTATAGCCGCGCTCGACCGTCGCAACGTCGCGCAGGTACACCGGCCGTCCGGAGACGTTGGCGACAATCGCATCACTGAATTCGTCGACCGACTGAAATTCGTTCAGCGTTCGCACGAGGAAGCGCTGATCGCCTTCCTCGAGCCTGCCGCCTGACAGGTTCACGTTCTCGGCGCGGATCCGGGCTGCGATCTCTTCGATGCTGATGCCGAGTTGAGACAGCCGCTGCTGATCCACGCGAATCTGAATTTCGTCCTCGAGTCCGCCGCTCACTTTGACTGCGGCCGTGCCCTCCACGGCTTCCAGCGTGTTCTTGATTCGATCTTCCGCAAGGCGTCTGAGCGCCTTCAGTTCCGCCTCGGATATCGACTCGTCGTCGTATCGAAGCGCGAGGCGCATCATCGGCTCGCTGGACGGGTCGAAGCGGAGGAGAAGAGGGCGGTTCGCCTCGAGCGGCAGCAGCAGAATGTCGAGTTTCTCGCGCACCTCTACGGCGGCGACGTCCATATCGGTGCCCCAGACGAACTCGAGCGTGACGTCGGACTGCCCGGATCGCGAAACCGAACGCACAAGCCGCACGTTGCGGATCACACCGACCGCCTCTTCGATGGGCTTGGTCAGGAGGTTCTCGACCTCGACTGGCGCGGCGCCCGTCAACTCGGTACGAATCGTCAGCGTCGGATAGGAGATGTCCGGCAGCAAGTTCAAATTGAGCCGCGAGAGAGAGACGATGCCGAACAGCGCGATCGCGACCGTGAACATCATGATCGTGACGCGGCGGTGCGTCGCTATTTCAATCAGTCGTCGCATTTTCGCCTTCCTCTGCAATGTCGCTATCGGCTGAAGAGCCGTCGGCAAGACTGACGTCGGCGTTGATAACCTCTACGCGGGCATCGGGCTGGAGGCCGACCTGGCCGACGGTGATGACTTCATCACCATCGGTCAGGCCGGTCGTAATCTCGACCATGCCGCTATCGCTGAAACCGGTTTCCACGATTCGGCGGACGGCGATACCTTCCTCGACGACGAACACACTGATCTCGCCGAGATCCTCGACCAGCGCGCTGCGCGGCACCTGCAGCGCGTTGACGTGCGTGTCGTAGACAACGCCGATGCGGGCAAACATGCCCGGCTTGATGAGCCTCTGCTCATCATAGATTTCGATCGTGATCTTGAATGTGCCGGTGACCGGGTCGACGACCGGACTCACGCGAGTCACCGACGCGATGAACGGCGGATCGTCGAGGGCGTCTATGTCGAGACCGACGGGCTGGCCGGCACGGATATTCTGGAACTCACGCTCGGGCACGTACAGATAGGCGACGAGCGGATCGAGGCTCGTGACGCGAAAGGTCGATTCGTCGACGGCCAGCGTCGCTCCGAGTTTGATGTAGCGCTCGGAAATGACGCCGTCGATTGGTGCGCGAATCTGTGTGTAGTCGAGTTCGAGACTCGAAAGATTGTGTTCGGCTTGAAGGGCTTCCAGGTCGTACTTGATCCGGTCGAAATCGCCTTCGCTGATCAGGCCCTGCTCACGCAGGTTGACGTTGCGTTCGTAGTCGCGCTGCAGGCGCCGCAGTCTTGCAGCGGATTCATTCAATTCGAGACGAAGGCGGTCGCCGTCGAGCCTCGCGAGAATCTGGCCTTCGCTGACCTCGTCGCCCTCCTCGACGAGGATCTCCCGTACTTCTCCAGCGACTTTGGCGATGACGTCGGCTTCGGCATAGGCCTCGATTGCCGCCGTGCCGGTGTAAACCGCGTAAACGTCGCCGCGTTCCGGCAGGCTGGTCTCGACGGGAACCGGAGGTGTTTCGTCCTCTTCTTCCTGCGATTCTTCAGCCTGATCCTCCTCGGCGGCGCTCTCCGCCTGGTCCGCCTGCTGACAGGCAGCAAGAAGCAGCGCGAAGGCGAGCATCGCCGCACGGGATCGATGATGGATCATTTGCTACCCCCTTAGACTACCGAACCGCTTCTAAGCCGCGGTTTCTCGATAGCGAAAAATCGGCTCAGCCGGCGAATCGGTCTTCTGTATCGACTCGTGCGAGAACCCTGCTGCCGTCGCGCAGCGCGCCGTGACCGACGACGACGATCTGCTCGCCGTCATGCAGGCCACGCAGGACCTCGATCTGATCGTCGGACTCGATGCCGGTTTCAATGACTCGCCGAGTCACTTCGCCGTCGATGACGACGTAGACAAGCACCTGTTCGTCTTCCCGAACGAGCGCCTCGCTGGGAATGAGCATCGCATTGGAATGACGTTCCCATGCGATCGTGAAGCGAGCGAACATACCGGGCGCGAGATAGCCTTCCTCATTGTCGATCAGCACGGTGGCGCGGAAGGTGCCGTTGCGGCTGTCGATGGTCGGGCTCAGCCGGATGACCTCGCTCGGGAACTGACGATTCGGCATTGAGTCGACTTCGAGTACCGCCGCGTGGCCGACTTCGAATTTGGCGAGCTCTGTCTGCGGAATCCGTAGATAGGCGACGAGTTCGTCGGTATTCGTGATCTGGAAGGTCACCTCATTCGCCGCCACGCTCTGGCCGCGTTTGATGCTGCGATTCGAAACGTAGCCGTCGATCGTTGCGCGGATCTGCGTGTAGCCGTAGTCGAGGCGACGCAGGTCGTAAAGCGCGCGCAGCGCGTCGACGTCATAGCGCAGACCGTCGAACATCGCTTCGCTGATCAGGCCGCGCTCGACGAGGTCCGTGTTGCGCGCCAGCTCGGCCTCGGCCTGCTCCAGATTTGCTTTGGCGGAGAGCATCTCGAGCTCGAGCCGCTCTCCGTCGAGTCTCGCGAGTACCTGCCCCTGGTGGACCCACTCGCCCTCTTCGACCAGGATTTCCACGATTTCGCCGGGAACGCGCGCCAGCACGGGGGCATCGCCTTCCGAGGCGATCGTCGTCGTTGCGTGATAGGTGGCGTAGATCTCGCCCCGGACCGGGTATCCGACTTCTACGGGGACGGGCGTCGCCGTGTCCCCGGCTTCCGTAACACTGGCCTCGCCCACGCCGCAGCCCGCCAGTACGGCAAGGCTGGAAAAGAGCATGATTCGCTGAAAATTCGTCATCGCGCGCGCCCACTCAATTAGTGTTGTAGTGAAGTATAACACTAGTTCGGTATAACGCAACACCCGTCGACGGCCAGGCTTTTGTTGGGACAGGTGTCGGCCCCTGGAGTTCAGGGCCCAAAGGGCTTGTCTGCTCCAGTATCGATTAGATGCCGCTTGCGGCGATTTGGATGCAATCCCGGCGGGAATTAGCGTGCAGCAGGCTCCGGCGCCCGGTTTTCGCGCAGACGCCGGCGTTCCGCCAGGCGTGCCGAGGCATTGGCCTGAATCAGGAGCAGGCTGGGCGTCAGGAACAGGGTCAGAACCGTCGCGAACGCGAGCCCGCCGGCGACAGACGAAGCCAGCTGCGTCCACCATTGCGAACTGGGCGCCCCGAACGAGATGTTGCGGTTGATGAGGTCGATGTTGACCCCCAGGACCATCGGCATGAGCCCGATGATCGTCGTTATCGTGGTCAGCAGCACCGGTCGGAGGCGCACCGCGCAGGTCCGGAGGACCGCGTCGTAGGCGGCCGCTCCCCGCGCGCGCAATACGTTATAGGTATCGATAAAGACGATATTGTTGTTGACGACGATGCCGGCGAGCGTGATGACCCCGACGCTCGACATGATGACGCCGAACGGCTTGCCGAGCAGCAGGTGGCCGAGCAGGACGCCGCCGGTCGAGAACACGACAGCCGTCAGAATCAGCGCGGCCTGGTAGATGCTGTTGAACTGCGTTACCAGGATGATGGCCATGATGGACAGCGCCATGAGCATCGCGCGGCTCAGAAATTCCTGATCTTCGTTCTGGTCCTCGATCGTGCCGCGGAACGAGAATTCGACGCGCGGATCGACCTCGAAGTCGGGGGCCATCTGCTGCAGTTCGTTGACCACGTCCGTTGGCAGGAATTCGGGGTACACGTCGGCCATTATCGTTGCCGTGCGCCTGCGGTCCGTGCGGAAGATCGTGCCGACCTGCTGGGCCGGCTCGCGTGTGACGAACGTCGAGATCGGCACGAGGCCGCCGCTCGCTGTCGGAATCCTGAGTTCGTCCAATTGCGCAAGCGATCGGTCGTCGCTGGGATAGCGGACGCGGATGTCGATTTCCTCGTCGCTGTCGTCCGGCCGGTACTCGCCGAGCTTAATGCCGTTGGTCACGAGCTGAACCATCGCGCCGACCAGGGCGACATCGGCGCCGAAGCGCGCGGCCTCGGCACGGTCGACGCGAATCTGCCACTCGATGCCGGGCAGCGGCAGGTCGTCTTCGATATTGAAGACGGCCTCGTGCTGCTCGAGTACCGAACGTATGTAATCGACCGTTGGTTCGAGCAGATCGTACTCACGTGAAGAGAATTCGATAACGATGGGTTTGCCCTGCGGCGGCCCCGGATCGGGCTTCCGAGTTTCGACGATCACACCGACGAGATCCGCGGTATTGGCGCGAATCTCCGCAAGGATATCGTCGGCGGGGCGGCGCAGATTCCAGTCGACGTAGTTCAGCGTCAGGGAACCGATCAAATCCAGCGCGCCCTGATCGCTGCCGCCGGTCTTGGCGTAGACGGACTCGAGTTCCGGCATTCCGAGGATTCGATCCTCGACCTGACGAACGAGTTCATCCATCTCGTCAATGGACAGGTCACCGCGCGCGCGGATGTCGACCATACCGAACGGCTGCTCGACGTCCGGGAAGTATTCGACGCCCCGGCCGAAGGAGATGAACAGCGTGTAGACCGTCACGAGCAGCGCGACGACGATGCCGACGTTGCGCCAGGGATGTTTGAGTGAACGCTGCAGGAACCGGATGTAGCGGCCGGTAAGACCGGTGACCGTATCGAGATCGCCGATTTCGGCGGCCGTCAGGTTCCGGCGCGCTTCATCGCTCTCCGCCCCGGTCTTGCCAAACACCGAGCCGAGCGTGGGCACGAACAAGAGTGCCATCAACAGAGACGCCGAGAGTACGGCGATCAGTGTGATCGGCAGGTACTTCATGAATTCGCCGGACGTGCCCGGCCAGAGCGCGAGCGGCACGAATGCCGCAAGCGTCGTGCAGGTCGAGGCGATGATCGGCCATGCCATTCTTCTCGCCGCGCTCGAGTACGCATCGTGACGCGACTGGCCTTCCGCAAGGCGGCGGTCCGCCAGTTCGGTCACCACGATAGCGCCGTCGACGAGCATGCCCACAGCCATGATCAGCGCGAACAACACCATCATGTTGATCGTGACGCCGAATGACCCAAGCAGCAGGATGCCCATCAGGAAGCTGCCGGGAATGGCGATGCCAACCAGCAATGCGGAGCGGATGCCGAGGACACCGATGATGACGATGAATACGAGCAGGACGGCGATCAGCACGCTGTTCTGCAGCTCGGTGAGCATCTCGTTGACGTCGTCCGACTTGTCGCGGGACGCGAAGATCGTCACCTCACTCGGCCAGAGCTCTCGTTCGACCTCGATGACCGCGTTCACTTCGGCAACGGTGTCGATAACGTTCGCACCCGACCGCTGCACGACTTCGATCGCAAGAGCCGGCTCACCGTTCAGGCGCGCATAGCTCGCGGGATCCTTGAAAGTCCTGCGGACCTCCGCGATATCTCGGAAATGCACGACGCGCTCGCCGACGACCTTGACAGGCAGGCTGAGCACGTCCTCGGGCGTTTCGACAACGCCAGGCACTTTGACGGGGAATCGGCCTTCGTCCGACTCCAACGAGCCAGCGGCGACCAGGCGGTTGTTCAGTGAGAGAAAGGCGATGATCTCGGCCTGATCCAGACCGTAGCTCTCCATCGCCAGTGGATCGACGATGACCTCCATGAGTTCTTCACGCACACCGACCAGGTTTACCTCGAGTACACCGGGAAGGCCCTCGAGTTTCTCTCTCAGGTCCCGGGCAATCGTCGTCAGCGTGCGCTCCGATACATTGCCCGCAAGGTTGAGCACGAGCATCGGGTCGAAGCGAGACATTTTTACTTCATTTACGGTCGGCTCGTCCGCTTCTCCGGGAAGCTCGGCCTGCGCCAGGTCGACCTTCTCGCGGACATCCTGCAGTGCGTCGTCCGTATCCACGCCGGCATCGAATTCGATGGATACGTTCGCACCGCCTTCGTAGGCGCGCGACACCATCTCCTTGATGCCTTCGATGGAGCGGAGTTCCTGTTCCAGGGGCCGGACCAGCAAGCGTTCCGAGTCTTCCGGCGAAATGCCTTCCAGCGACACGCTGACATAGATGTTCGGAATCTCTATGTCGGGTTCGGCCTCTTTCGGGATCGACACATAGGTCACGATACCGGCAATGAGCAGCACTCCCAGCGAGAGGAGTACCGTGCGCGAGCGCGACATTGCCGATTCGATGATCTGCACGGTCTTACTCGTCTTTGCTGGCGACTGCCGTCTCGACGTCGCTCTCAGGAACGGCATTGACGAGTGAGCCGTCGGCTACGAATCCCTGGCCAACGGTGATGATGGTCGCGGTGTCCGGCAGGCCGGCTACCCATACGCCATCGGACCCTGACATTGCGATGTCTGCCACGACGAAACGGACTTTGCCGTCCTCGTCGATGATCTTCACACCGATGTTGCCGGCGTCGTCGAGGGTCAAGAGGGCAGGCGATATGCGATGCGCGTACAAAGTCTCGGCAGGAATTCGAAGTTCCGCTGTGCCGCCGGCGCGCAGCGCGCCATCCGCATTGTCAACTTCGAGCTCGACCTGGAACGTGCGCGTCGCTTCATCGGCGACCGGCGCGAC
>CALZMR010000137.1 GCA_945788575.1 uncultured Woeseiaceae bacterium | reverse complement strand
TCAGATCGTCGTCATGACGATGCTGTTTGGCGCGACCGGCATTTCGGCGGCCTGCTATCTGTGGCTGCGGAAGCCGCGCGTTCGATGACGCTATAGTCGTTCAGGAGCACAAGAGATGGGATTACGCTCATGGTGGAAGAGACTCCGTGCCAGCGGCCGCTTCGATCCCGCGCGTGCGGCCGGACGAATCCCCGCGGTCACGATTCGACAGCTGCGCGACGATGATGTCGCCGCCTGTCATTCGATCTATCACGCGAACGCGGACGGCAGATTCCCTGACGGATACTTCGCGCATTTCGAGGCGGACCTCCGCAAGGACAACTACCTATGGCTCGTCGTCGAGGACGGCGAGGAGGTCGTCGGCGTAGGCGGGATATGTCTTCACGAGTACCCGCCGCACGGTTCTTTCGGCTTCCTCGCGTTCGGTATGGTCAGGCCGGATCGTCACCGGAAGGGTCTGGGCTCAGCACTCCTGCTCGCGAGACTCGCAGCCTTGTCGGCGCCGGACGGCTACGCCCGTGTCGGCATGACATCGATCCCGTCGACCGTCGAGTTCTACAGAAGCTATGGTTTCAAATACGTGGGCCGTGTGCCGCAAGAGGACGGAAACGAGTTTGACACTTACTACACGGTGTTGACGCGCCCCTCGTGGGAGGCATGTCGGGCGCTCCTGATCTCTAGCGGAATCACGTTCGACCCCGAGCGGCTCGTCATTCCTGAGACTCCGCTGGAGATATGACAGTCCTTTCGGATCAGCAATATAGATGAGGCAGTAGATTGGAGATTGGCTGGGACGACTTTCAGAAGGTCGAGCTTCGCGTTGGGCGTATTGTCTCAGCGCGGGAATTCCCCGAAGCGCAGAAGCCTGCCTATGTCCTGGAGGTCGACTTCGGACCCGAGCTCGGTGTCAGGAAGTCGAGCGCTCAGATCACCGATCTGTATTCACTCGACGATCTCCAGGACAAGCTTGTCGTCGCGGTCGTGAACTTCCCGAAGAAGCAGATCGGTCCGCTGATGTCCGAGTGTCTGGTGACCGGTTTCTACAACCACGACGGGCACGTCGCGCTGTGCGTTCCCGACTCTGAAGTGCCGCTGGGTACGCGACTCTTGTAACAGGCAAGAACGGCTGCCGAGTGACCTCGGCAGCCGATTGCAGCCTCAGGCCGCTTTCCGTCCGGAGGTCCGATAGACGAAGTGATCCTCGAGGACCTGCGCCACGCAGCTTGTCAGGCGCTTGCCGGTCTCGATGTGCAGGAACTCGTTCGGCCCGTGCGCATTCGACTTCGGCCCGAGTAAGCCCGTTATCAGGAACTGTGCTTGCGGGAACATCTCGCCCAGCATGCCCATGAACGGGATGGTGCCTCCCGTGCCCATGTACATCGACGGCTTATCGAAGAACGCCTCGGACGCCTTATGCATGGATGCTTCGAGCCATTCGGCGACCGGCGGCGCGTTCCAGCCCGCCATTGTCGAGTCTACGTTGAAGGACACTTTGCACAGCGGCGGCGTGTCGGCTTCGAGCGCTGACTTGACGACAGCGGCGGCCTCGTCTGCATCGCAGGTCGGCGGAAGCCGGAATGACAGCTTGAGCGTGACAAATGGCAGCTGCACGTTGCCAGCGTTGACCAGTTCGGGGACGCCTTCGGAGCCGGTGATGGTCAGCGTCGGCCGCCACGTATTGTTCAGCAGCAGCTCGAAATGCGTTTCGCTCGGGCTGGGATCGTCGACCGCCCACGGGTACTTCTCGTACACCGAAGCTCCGAGAGTCTCGGCTGCGCGCTCGGCCTGGCCGATGCGCTGCTCCGGGATATCGACATGCAGGCCGTCGAGTGTGATCTGCCCGGTCTGCTCGTCCTCGATCCGCGACAAAAGCTGGCGCAGGACGCGGAATGCCGACGGGACGACACCCGTCGCACTGCCTGAGTGGACGCCCTCGGTCAGTACGTCGACGCGGAGCGTGCCTGTCAGGTTGCCGCGCAGCGACGTCGTGCACCAGAGTTGATCGTAATTGCCGCACTCGGCGTCGAGGCAGACGACAAGATCCGGCGAGCCGATTCGGTCTTCCAGTAGCTCGATGTAGTAGGGCAGGTCGAAACTTCCGGATTCCTCGCAACCCTCGATAATGACCACGCAATGTGCGTGCGGGACGCCCTGTTCCCTCAATGCGCGGATCGCTGTGAGCGAGCCGTAAGTCGCGTAGCCGTCATCGGCACCGCCGCGGCCGTAGAGCTTGCCGTCCTTGATCTTGGGCTCCCAGGGATGCAGGTCCTCGTCCCAGCCGGAGAACTCCGGCTGCTTGTCGTAGTGGCCGTAGAGCAGCACGACGTCGTCGGAGTCGCCCGGGATGTCGATGAACAGCACCGGCGTGCGGCCCTCGATCTTGACGACCTCGATGGTCATGCCGTCGATCGGCTGCTGCCTGCACCAGGCCTCCAGCATCCGCACCGCCTTCTCCATGTGCCCGTTGGCTTCCCAATCGGGGTCGAAGATCGGCGACTTGTTCGGCAGGCGGATGTACTCCTCGAGTTCGGGAATGATCGATGAGTCCCAGAGATCGTTGACGAATGTTTCTGTCTTCGAAGTATCCATGTTAGTTCCCCACTGTCAGGTCCGCATAGAACGTGCGAGTCATGCGTTCCGCGTTGATGAAA
This sequence comes from uncultured Woeseiaceae bacterium, assembly GCA_945788575.1. GTDB lineage: Bacteria > Pseudomonadota > Gammaproteobacteria > Steroidobacterales > Woeseiaceae > UBA1847. Next base: position 4,799 of record CALZMR010000137.1, on the reverse strand, counting down.
TACCAATCGTAATCGGCCGCGTACGCTGCCAGTGGATTTGCGGCGACGACCTCATCTTCACTCAGCCCCTGATCGACGAGCGCTCTCACCTTGGCATAGCCGTCGACGAGCATTGCGGTATCCGCTCGCAGTTCAGCGAGGTTGGATGATTGATCGCCGTGACCCGGAAGGATGGACGTGTTTTCGTCCGCCATAGAGGCAATCTTTCGTTGCGCTTCGATGTAGCCCTGTACGGTCCCGCCGCCATTCAGATCGATGAAGGGGAACATGCCGGCAAATTGCAGGTCGCCCGCAAAGATGACATTGGCGTCCGCTACGACCACGAACGAGTCACCGTCCGTATGGGCGTTTGGCACATGAATGATCTTCGCCGTGATGTCGTTCAAATGCAGGACAACGCCATCGCCGAACGTCAGAACCGGAATACCGCCAGATCCGCCGGCCGACTCAGTGTTGTCGAGCAGGCGCTCCCGCAGCTTGTGATGCGAGATGACGACGGCACCCGCCTCGGCAAATGCGGCATTAGCCCCCGTGTGGTCCCCGTGGTAATGCGTATTGAGTACGAAGTCGACCGGACGCCCAACCGTCTCACTAACGTGTGAAACCATGGCCGGCGCCGTGCCTTGCTGGCCGTCGTCGATCATGACGACATAGTCCTCGGTAACAATAGATCCGAGGTTGCCGCTGGCGAAGCCACCAGCGCTATTGACGCCGATCGTCATGTGGATGCCGGGCGAAACTTCCATCGACCGGTAAGTGACAGTTCCTTCCTGCGCAAAGGCTGCCGATGCGCATAGAAGCAGGCTGGCCAGACCGATTTTTCTCATTGGGCTTCTCCGGAGTAGAGGAATTCGAGTCTACTGTCTCGCGCTGCGCATAGGAACCGCCTTAGAGCGCCCAGCGGGCATGTTCGCTGACCCTCGATACGCGGGGGTGGCCACGGCTCCGGGTTAATGGCACAGTTACGGGCCTCTCAGGACCACCACGACATCGATGAGTAAGTTTGGCACCGAATTCTGCGACAACTTCGTGATCGCGGAGTTCAAGGATGATGCATGGGGCGAGCCGGTGATGGGGCCGCTCGAGCCGCTTTCGCTACACCCGGCATCGCACGTTTTCCACTACGCGAGCACCTGTTTCGAGGGGTTCAAAGCGTATCGTTGGCCAGACGGCAATCCGCATCTATTTCGCCTGCGCGATCACGTCGAGCGCATGCGCCGCAGTGCGGCGTCGCTCAGACTGCCGGTGCCCGACGCCGACATGCTCGCCGGTATGGTCGTCGATCTCGTGGACCGGGAGCAAGGCAGCATTCCGGAGCCACCGAGCTCTCTGTATTTGCGGCCGACTCTGATCGGTACCCTCCCGAACATCGGCGCGGCGGCATCGCCTTCGACCGAGGCGCTGCTATACGTGCTGGCCTCACCCGTGGGCGACTATTTTGCGGGCGGAGTGCGGCCGTTGAAACTGCTCGTCGAGGACCAGCGCTCGCGTTCCACGGAGACCCTTGGCAGTACCAAGACGGGCGGCAACTATGCGGCGGCGCTTGGGCCTACGCTGGACGCAAAAGAAGAATTCGGCGTCGATCAGGTGTTGTTCTGTCCGAACGGAGATGTGCAGGAGACCGGTGCCGCGAATTTCATGCTGATATCGGATTCCGAGGTCATCACCAAACCGCTGGACACCTCATTCCTTCACGGCATGACGCGCGCATCGATACTGACGCTGGCCGAAGGCCTGGGTTACCGAGTCAACGAGCGAGACTTCACCGTTGAGGAATTGCTCGGCTGGGTCGGCGATTACGAGGCGGCGCTGTCTGGCACGGCCGCGTGCCTGACTCCGGTCGGCACGCTCGTCTATCACGGCAAAGAGTTATCCGTGCGCGAGGGCGATAACGTCGCGAAGCTGCGCGACGCGCTGCAATCGATTCAGTACGGTCGCTCCGAGGACGTGCACGGCTGGCTGACGGCTGTCTGAGCCGGTTTTCGGAAACCCTGACTACTTCAGGGCTTCGCTAGATTAATTTCGAGTAGCGCATCGGCGTCTGGTTCAGGTGCCGGTCGAATACCATCGCGATGCTTCGGAGCAGCAGCCGGCCGCGCGACGTAACCCGTATCGTGCCTTCGTTCAAGCTGACCAATCCATCGTCCGCGAGCGGGGCGAGCCGTTCGATTTCGGCGGCAAAATAGTCGTGGAAATCGATGGCATGTTCGCCGCCGAAGCGCTCGGTGTCGAGTTTGTCGAAGCACATCAAAGCCTGAATGACGTCGGCACGAATCCGGTCGTCATCATCTATTTCGATGCCGCGAACGATCGGCAGCCGGCCGTCCTCGATCATGGCCTGGTAGTGTGCCGTTGACGGTGAATTCTGCGCGAGCATCGAGCCGATACTGCCAATAGCACTGACTCCCAGACCGATAAGATCGCAGTCGCCGTACGTCGAATATCCCTGGAAATTCCGCTGCAGGGAGCCGTCACGCTGAGCCTGTACGAGGTCGTCCTCGGGCAGCGCAAAGTGATCCATCCCCACATACTCGTAACCGGCATCCGTTAGGTGGTCGATCGTTAGGTGCAGGATATCGAGCTTCTGATCGGCCGACGGAATGGTCTCCGCGGCGATCATCCGCTGACCTTTGAAGCGTTCGGGGAGATGCGCGTAGTTGTAGACCGCGAGGCGGTCCGGCCGCATCCGGACGACCTGCCGCAGAGTTTCCTCGAAGCTTTCTCGCGTCTGATGCGGCAGTCCGTAAATCAGGTCGAATGATGTGGAGCGGAAGCCGTTGTTGCGCGCTGCCACCAACAGATCGTCGATCTCGGCGACCGACTGCATGCGATTCACAGCCTTCTGAACCTGGGGATTGAAGTCCTGAATGCCCAGGCTCAGACGATTGAAACCCAGATCCGCAATTTCAGCGATGCGGCGGCTGTCAACCGTCCTGGGGTCGACCTCGATAGAGAACTCGCGCTGGTTCGCGCGGCCGAATTCGAACGCGTCGCTCAGCCGCCCGATCAGTTCGGCAAGTCGCGGTGTATCCAGATAGGTCGGCGTGCCGCCGCCGAAGTGCATCTGCATGACCTGGCGTTCCGCGTCGAATAACTCGCCCTGCATCTCGATCTCGCGATCGAGATTGTCGAGGTAGCGCGCGACACGATGCTCGTTCCGCGTAACGATCTTATTGCATGCACAGTAGTAGCAGAGCGTTCGGCAGAACGGGATATGTATGTAGATCGACAGCGGTGCGCCGGTGGCATTGCTGGCACGGGCATTGGCGCGATACTCGACTTCCGTCACATCGTCATGAAATTGCAGTGCCGTCGGGTAGGACGTGTAGCGTGGGCCGCGTCCGCCATAACGACGGATCAGGTCCGCGTCGAATCGGGGCGCGCCTGGGTGTATCGCACTGTCCATGACCGGAATCGTCGCCGAAACGGAGCAGCCCCGGAATGGGTATTTGCCCTTATGCAGAGGCCCGCAGGCTGTGGACCAGAAGCAGAGCCGTCGTTACGAGCACCAATCCGACAGCCTGGTGGGCTGCTGCGAGCGGGACGGCGACATGGGAGAGCAATGTCAGAATGCCGAGCGATACTTGCAGGATGACCGCAGCGAGCGTGGCATTCAGCGCCAGACGCGAATAGCGTGAACTAATCTTCGATTTCAGCCCGAACCACAGCGCCAGCACGGCCAGCAGTGTCGTTATCGCAAGCACGCGATGATCGAATTGAACCATCTCAGCATTATCAAGGAAATTCCGCCACGCAGGCTCCATTCTCATTGCGCCAGACGCAATCCACCTGTCTCCCATCATGGGGAACGTGTTGTACATGTGGCCCGCCTTGAGCCCTGCGACGAACGCGCCGGACAGCACTGTGAGGCTGACCAGGGCGAGTACTCCCGCAGCGCGCCCGAACCAGGCGTGCCGGCCGCCCGGGCGCCCGCCTCGCACAAGGCCCATAGCGGTCCACAGCATCAACGCATAGACGAGGAACGCGGCGGCGAGATGCGCGGCGAGGCGATAGTGGCTGACGGCGGGAGCATCGACCTGGCCGCTAGCAACCATGATCTTGCCGATAAAGGCCTGTGCTCCACCGAGTACGAGCAGGAACAGAAACCACGGCAACTGTCGCACCTTGATATCGCGGCGTATGGCAAACACGACGAGCGGGATGAAGTACGCGAGACCGATCAATCGACCGAGAGCCCGATGGAGGTACTCCAGCCAGAAGATCTTCTTGAATCCACCAACGTCCATGTCCGAATTCACCAGCTGGAATTCGGGTGTCTGTTGGTAGGTCTCGAAGATGCGTTGCCACTCATCGTCGCTCAGCGGCGGCAGCGCGCCCATGATCGGCCGCCATTCGACCATCGACAGGCCGGATCCGGTCAGCCGCGTAAACGCGCCGAGCACGACCATGGCGAACACGAGGCCGCAACAGACGAACAACCAATATGCGACGCGCCTGTCGCGCGCGCCCGTTTCGAGCGATTCAGTCATTGATTGGAAGACCCATCACGAGACGCGGCATTCTAGCAGCACTGCACGGTATTTCGACCCGGTTCGACCACCCAGAATCCGTGATAGTGTTTCAGTATGAAGCTGTCTGCTTGTCACAACATCGCTGATCTCAGAAAGCAGGCGAGCAAGCGACTGCCGGCACCGGTCTTCAACTACATCGACGGCGGCGCCGATGACGAGGTCACGCTGCGGCGAAATACGTCCGCGTTCGACGACTACGAACTCTTGCCGTCGCAGTTATCGGACGTCAGCACCATCGATACGCGGACGACGCTTTTCGGTCAGTCG
>CALZMR010000136.1 GCA_945788575.1 uncultured Woeseiaceae bacterium | reverse complement strand
ATAGTCGGTCAGATCCTCGGCCATGCGCTTGGTGAGGGTGGTGATCAACACGCGTTCTTCCACGGCAACGCGGCGGCGAATCTCTGACAGGACGTCGTCAACCTGAGTCTGCGCCGGCCTCACGATGACTTCGGGATCGATCAGCCCGGTAGGCCGGACGAGCTGTTCGACGATGTTGTCGGCGCGCCCGTGTTCGTAATCGCCGGGCGTTGCGGAGACGTATACCGTTTGTGGCGACAGTCCCTCGAATTCCTCGAAGCGCAGGGGCCGGTTGTCGAGCGCCGACGGCAACCTGAATCCGTATTCGACCAGTGTTTCCTTCCGCGAACGGTCTCCTTTGTACATGCCGCCAAGCTGCGGCACCGTGACGTGACTCTCGTCGATGATCAGCATTGCGTTAGGCGGAACGTAATCGAACAGACATGGCGGCGGCTCGCCCACGTCGCGGCCAGAGAGATAGCGCGAATAGTTTTCGATTCCCTGACAGTAACCAAGCTCCCTGATCATCTCGAGGTCGAAGAGCGTTCGCTGTTCCAGCCTTTGCGCCTCGAGAAGCTTCTCATGCGTTCTCAGGTACTCGAGCCGCTCTTTCAGCTCGACCTTGATGTATTCACAGGCCTCCAGCAGCCGTTCGCGAGGCGTCACGTAGTGGGTCTTGGGGAAAATCGTCAATCGCGGAACGCGCTGGGTGACCTCCCCCGTCAATGGATCGAAGTACGCCAGCGACTCGACCTCATCATCGAAGAGCTCGACGCGAACGGCGTCACGGTCGGACTCGGCCGGGAAGATATCGATGACGTCTCCGCGCACCCTGTAGGTGCCCTGAGACAGCTCGAGTTCATTGCGGGTGTACTGCAGCTCGGCGAGCCGTCTCAGAATCGTGCGCTGGTCGATCCGATCGCCGCGAACCAGATGCAGGACCATGCTGAAATAGGCTTCGGGATCGCCGAGGCCATAGATCGCCGAGACAGTTGCCACGATGATCGCGTCCGGCCGTTCGATCAGCGCCTTGGTCGCCGACAAGCGCATCTGTTCGATGTGCTGATTGATGGAGGCGTCTTTTTCTATATAGGTATCCGAACTCGGGACGTAGGCCTCAGGCTGATAGTAGTCGTAGTAGCTGACGAAATATTCAACGGCATTGCGCGGAAAATACTCGCGCATTTCGCCATAGAGCTGTGCGGCGAGCGTCTTATTGGGCGCGAGCACGATCGCCGGACGCTGGGTGCGCTCGATCACGCTTGCCATGGTGAACGTCTTTCCGGACCCCGTCACGCCCAGCAGAACCTGGCGGGCAAGTCCGTCGTTCAGGCCCTGGACGAGACCGTCGATCGCCTTGCTCTGGTCGCCCGCGGGCGCATAGCCCGAGACGAGTCGCAGGCGATCGCGATCGTCGGCGTCGGCGCCGGTGTCATTGGGCAGGCTTTCGGATTCACGTACCATCGGGCATTCGTCGACCGGAGAAAAACCAGTGAGTGTATCAGTTTCGGCCAGAATGACCCGGGTCCGTCCCTCCGCGACGGGGGCCGTTCTCGCGCTTGCTGCGAGGCTCAAGGCCGAGGGCCGCGACATTATTAGTCTCGGTGCCGGGGAACCGGATTTTGATACCCCGAAGCACATCCGCCGAGCGGCCTGCGAAGCAATCGAAGCCGGCGCGACCCGATACACGCCGATCGACGGCACCGCTGAACTCAAGGCTGCAGTTCGCCGCAAATTTCAGCGCGACAACGGCCTCGATTTCGACCCGGACCAGATTCTGGTGTCCTCTGGCGGGAAGCAGTCGCTGTTCAACCTCTGCATCGCACTGCTGGACGCGGGCGACGAAGCCGTGGTTCCCGCGCCCTACTGGGTTTCGTATCCGGACATGGTTCGGCTCGCTGGCGCCGAGGCGGTTATCGTCCCGACGACGTTCGAGGACGGCTTCAAGCTGACACCGGAACGGCTGCAAGCAGCGCTGACATCGAAGACGCGACTGCTGTTCATCAACAGTCCGTCAAACCCAACAGGAGCCTGTTACACCCGACAGGAACTCACTGCGCTGGGCGACACCCTGGCCGGCTATCCCGACGTCGTCGTCGTCTCCGACGATATCTACGAGCACATATTCTGGGGAGCCGAGCCGTTTACGAGTTTCGCGAGTGCCTGTCCGGCACTCGGCGACCGGTGTGTGACCGTGAACGGCGTTTCGAAGGCCTATGCCATGACCGGTTGGCGAATCGGTTACGCGGGGGGACCCTCGGAACTGATTCGCGCGATGCAGACGGTTCAGAGTCAGAGCACGTCGAACGCCTGCAGCGTCTCGCAGGTTGCCGCTCAGGCTGCTTTAGACGGCGACCAGAGCGCCGTCTCCGAAATGTGCGATGCCTATCACCAGCGACACGACTACCTGATTTCCGCGCTTAACGATTTGCCGGGATTCGAGTGCCGCGCCGGCGATGGCAGCTTCTACGCCTTCCCCCGCGTCGACGAAGCAATCGCCGCACTCGGATTGGTTGACGATACGGAACTGATGAAACACTTGCTCGATGCGGCGAATGTCGCCTGTGTCCCAGGCGCCGCTTTTGGTGCGCCGGGCCATGTAAGGATGTCGTTCGCCTGCTCGACAGACGAACTCGAGACGGCGGTGGGACGCATCCGAAAAGCCCTCTGAGACAAGTTTTCTCATGCGTAGAGAAATCCGTGCGAGAAAACCTCTAAGCGACTGAAAGTATTGGACGGAACCCATGCGCGCAACTACCATGTTCGCATGATCGTCGACAGGGATCAGATCCGCCGAAGCGCGCAGAATCGAATGCTCGTTGGCGCGCTGTCGATCGTTGCACTCATCGCCGTCGCCTCTGCCGCTTCGATCTACCTGGACGGCTCCTCGAAGCGTCGCAGCGTCGAGTTGTTTGAATTCGCACTCGACGGCACGCATCAGGCCGTTACGTCGTGGGCGGAACACAAAAGAACAAGCGTGCATGTGATTGCGGGCGGACCATTAATCACCAGCTACGCCACGGCGCTCGCCGACGCCGAACGATCTCGGGCTGACTTGCTGCGTGTCGAAGCGCAATCGGAGCTCCGTGAACTGATGAATCTGGCCTTGCCGGTGATCGATTTTGACGGCTTCTTACTGGTTGCCAGAGACGGCACGATTCTCGCGTCTGACGATGAAATAAGGATTGGCCAACTCGTATATCGGTATACCGATGAGGCTTTTCTCGACGAAGTGCTCAACGGGACAACCGTACTTAGGCTACCCCAGCATCGATCTGCTGCCTTCTTCCCGCACGAAGAAACGACGCTACATGAACACGCGACGATGTTCGCAGGCTCCAGGGTGGTTGGTGAGGACGGCACGATCGTCGGTGTTTTGATTCTGCTTATCGATGCCGGAGGGGGGTTCTCGGAGATCTTCGCGCACGCCCGTTTGGGTGCCACCGGCGAGATCTTCGGCTTCAACCATCACGCCTTCATGGTTAGCCAGAGTCGTTTCGAGGATGAATTACGCGAGGCGGGCCTGCTCGAGCCTGACCAGTCCAGCATCATGAACATTCGGCTGACGGATCCTGGCGTCGACGTTCTGACCGATGGACCATCGACAATACCGGATGGCGAGCGCCCATTGACGTTGATGGCCGAAGAAGCGCTTGCGGGCCGCTCAGGCATTAGCGTAAGTGGCTATCGCAACTATCGCGGGGTCGACGTCATCGGAGCGTGGATCTGGGACGAAGAGCTTCAGATTGGTATTGCCGGAGAGTTCGAGATTGCCGAGGCCTTTACCAACGTGCGTCGCATGGGCCTGGCCCTCTGGGCCCTGACGCTGCTCGCAATCGTCCTGATTATTATCGCCTCCCGCGACGCGGTTCGCCGTCGGGAAGCCGAATTGGCAGCGAGCCATCGCCGCCGCTTCCAGGCCCTGGTCAACAATATGCCGGGCGTCGTCTTTCGAATGCGGGTCGACGATCGCAGGATTCAGTACATGAGCGATCAGGTGTACGCTGTTACCGGTTACACCGCGGCGGAGCTGACAAGTCCGGATCCGATTCCCTTCGCGAAATTGATTCCCGACGACTATCTGCCGCTGGTCAGGCAAGCGGTGGACAGTGCGATCGAGAGCGGCGGCTTCTTTAAGGTCGAGTATCCCATCGTTACCAAGGATGGCGAGTCTCGATGGCTCTTCGAGCAAGGCCAGCTCGTGCTTGGGGACGCCGGCAACACTGAGTATATTGACGGCGTGTTCGTCGACATCTCTGACAAGCGAGCCATCGAGGCCGAACTGGTGCGGGCACTGCGAGAACTCGAAGACGTCGACGATCAGATGGATCTGATGTTCACATCAGCGAAACTCGGCCTTTGGAAATACGATTTCTCTGAGCAGCAGATCTTTGTAAACGAATCCATAGAGCGGGCGCTGAAGTTGGAGCCCGGCTCGCTGATACAGCCAACCGGCTCCAAATGGCGGACGCCCGAAGACTGGCGGCAGCGCATCACGTCCATGGTTCACCCGGATGACAGACTCCGGTTCGAGCAAACGTGGGAAGACTGGGCCTCGGGAGCTGCGGAGACGCTCGACGTCGAATATCGGCATCGAATCCATGACGGCAGCTACCACTGGGTGCGCAACTACGCCGTGACGACGAGACGAGACGAGGACGGAAATCGTCTGCTTGGCTTCGGCGCCGTCATGGATATTCACGAACTCAAGAGCCTGCAAGTCGAATTACGGGGCGCGAGAGACCTGGCGGAGTCGGCCAATCGCGCGAAGAGCGTGTTCCTCGCGACAATGTCCCACGAGATTCGCACGCCCATGAACGCCATCCTCGGCTACGCGCAGGTCTTGCAGCGGGACACATCGCTCGGCGAGGAGCAGCGTCAGAACATTCGGTCGATTCGACGTAGCGGAACACACCTCCTCGAGCTGATCGACGAAGTACTCGACATGTCCAAGATCGAGGCCGGACGCATCGATATTCTGTCCGAACCTTTCGCGCTCCGTCACGCGCTAGAAGAATGCGTGGATATGTTCCAGTCCGAGCTGACGAAAAAGCACGTGTCGTTCCATCTCGACCTGGAGCGCGATCTGCCCGACGTCATCATTGCGGATGAAAAGCGCGTTCGCCAGATCGTGATCAACCTCGTCGGAAATGCGGTCAAATTTACCGACTCCGGTCGAATCTCACTCCATGCCGCCGTCGATGAGCAACGGATCGTATTGCGAGTCTCCGACACCGGTTGCGGTATCGAGGAGAGCGACCTCGCGACAATCTTCGAACCGTTCCAGCAGACCAGTACCGGCGCGCGGCTTACTCACGGGACCGGACTGGGCCTGAGCATCAGCCGCGAGCTCGCGCGACTCATGGATGGTGACATCACGGTCGATAGTCGCCGCGACGCCGGCTCGACATTCGAGTTTTCGTTCGGCTTCGGCGTTTCGGAAGTCCTTGCCCGTGATCTCATTGCGCCTCCGCGAATGGTGAACACGCTGAAGAATGGGCAAAAAGAGATTCGGGTACTGATTGCCGACGACATCGAGGACAATCGAGCCATCTCGCGCCTGTTCCTTGAGTCGCGCGGGTTCCGGACAAGAGAGGCCGCCAATGGGCTCGAGGCCATCGCGATTGCCGAGTCCTGGCACCCGCATGTGATCCTGATGGATGTCGTAATGCCGGAAATGGACGGTGCAGAGGCCAGTCGCCTCATTCGCATGACCGATTGGGGCAAGGACGTACCGATCATTGCCGTCAGTGCCAGTGCGCTCGACGAGGAGCGTGACTCGATCCTCAAGCTGGGCGTGAGCGGTTTCATAAGCAAGCCTATGGATGAGCGGGCGCTGCTGGAAGAGATACGATTGCACACCGGTGTGGAGTACGAGTACGTAGATGAAGAAAGATCGGCCAACACTCCGGTTAGTATCGATCCGGAGAGCTTCCGAACGCTGCCGCGGAACCTTCGACTTCGGATTCGCGAAGCTGCTTCGCGTGGACAAATTACTCAGCTCGCCGACATCGTTGCCGAGGTCGCATCGCACGACAAAGACGTTGCGGAGCACCTGAGTCTGCTTGTGAACGACTTCGAGATGGATCGAGTACTCGACCTGGTCGGGTGACAGGCTATCAGCGAACATGAGAAACGAAATCCTCATCGTCGACGACAACCCGGAGAATATTCGGGTACTCAGCAAGGTCCTGAAGAAGGCCGGCTACGACATCCGCGCGGCGACCAACGGGACACAAGCACTCGCGAGCATCGAGGCCGAGGAGCCGGACCTCGTACTGCTTGACGTGCACATGACGGACCTGAGCGGCTTCGACGTCTGTCGTAAGATCAAGGACGACCCTCGTTTCGATAAGCTTCCGATCATTTTCCTAAGCGCCCTCGACGACGCGGTCAGCAAAGTCCAGGGATTCGATTGCGGAGCGGTCGACTACGTCACCAAACCGTTCGACGCGGACGAAGTGCTGGCGCGCGTCGCTACCCACCTCACCCTTCGCCGCACTCAGGACCAGTTGGCAAACAGCTTCGAGCAGCTGCAGAGACTCGAAAAACTTCGCGCCAATCTCCTGCACATGATTGTCCATGACCTGAAGTCACCGCTGTTCGCGCTCAATACGAGCCTTCAGTTCCTGCGCGAGGACATCGCGGGCAAGCTCGATCACCGCAGCCTGGAAACGCTGAGCAACATCCTCGCGACAGGTGGCGAACTCGCGCACATGGTGGATCAGATGCTGGACATCAATCAGCTGGAAGACGGCCGCATGCCGATCGACCGGCGGCAATGCGACTTCGCGGAACTTGTCACAACCGCCATCGATGCGGTCAAGGGCATTTCACCCGAGCGTGAGATTCGGTTGGAGATCGACCAACCGGCATCGGCAACCTGTGACGCGAATCTCGTGCGCCGGGTTATCGAAAATCTGGTGAGTAACGGACTCATTCACACACCGCCGGAAGAGCCCCTCTCCATCGAGGTCAAGCGTGGAACGGACGATGTGCTTTTTACCGTCAGAGACCAGGGCAGCGGCGTACCCGACGAACTCAAGGAGCGGATCTTCGAGAAGTTCGCAACGGCGCAGGCCCGGAAAGACGGCCAGTATCACTCCTCCGGTCTCGGGCTGGCCTTCTGCAAGCTCGCCGTGGAAGCCCATGAGGGGCATATCGGGGTGGAGAGCGTTGGTGGCGACGGCGCGACGTTCTGGTTCTCTCTGCCCGACGTGCTGGCCAAAGACCGTCCCTCCGCGGACTGACGTTCACGGGTGCCGAGCTCGTCCCCTGAATCCGGCCGGGGTCGCTTGACTTCGCGCCGGTGCTGGACCATCATCCGGGCCGCATCGCGATGCACAGGGCCGTTTTTCGGCCCATACCAATACCCTTCCCCGGTAGCTCAGTTGGTAGAGCGGTTGACTGTTAATCAATTGGTCGCTGGTTCGAGTCCGGCCCGGGGAGCCAAACACTAAAGGCCCTGCTTCGGCAGGGCCTTC
>CALZMR010000135.1 GCA_945788575.1 uncultured Woeseiaceae bacterium | reverse complement strand
AGAAACAGATCCGTGCCTTCGCGGCGGGACAGTTTGCACTTGGGTCCTAAATATCTTGCCATCTGTAGATGCCTCTATACGCGGCGTTTTTTCGGCGGTCGACAGCCGTTGTGAGGGATGGGCGTAACGTCCTCGATGCTTTGGATACGAAAGCCAAGAGCGTTCAGAGCACGTACGGCGGATTCGCGGCCCGGGCCCGGCCCACGGACGCGGACGTCGAGATTCTTCACGCCGAAGTCCAGCGCAACGCGTCCAGCCTTGTCGCTCGCAACCTGTGCGGCGAATGGCGTCGACTTACGTGAGCCGCGGAAACCGCAGCCACCGGCCGTCGCCCAGGACAACGCGTTACCCTGACGATCCGTGATCGTGATGATCGTGTTGTTGAAGGAAGCATGGATGTGGGCGATCGCGTCCACGACATGCTTTTTGACCTTCCGTTTCTTAGCTTCTGCCACTAATGGCTCCTCGTTTATCTCTTCATCTCGCGCTACGCTGCTTCACTTGGCGTTCGCGCTGCCTCGACAGCTTCGGTGGCGGTAATTCGCGACCCGAAGCGCGAGCTTATTCCTGGTTACCAGTAACCGTCGTAATCCCTTATCGCTTGATCGGACGGCGCGGCCCTTTACGGGTGCGCGCATTCGTGCGCGTGCGCTGACCGCGAAGCGGCAGACCACGACGATGACGAATACCGCGATAGCTGCCCAGATCCATCAAACGCTTGATGTTCATTGACACCTCACGTCGCAGATCGCCCTCGACGGTGAAGTTCGCAACGGCCGTGCGCAGCTTCGCCACTTCGGGCTCCGCAAGATCCTTGACCTTGGTATCCGCCGCCACTCCGGCCGCTGCACAAATCTGCTGCGCGCGTGTGTTACCGATACCGTAGATCGACGTCAGTGCAATCACGACGTGCTTCGTCAACGGAATGTTTATGCCTGCTATACGTGCCACTAGCGTATTCCTCTGAATTAACCCTGGCGCTGCTTATGCCGCGCGTCGGTGCAGATCACGCGCACAACGCGGTTGCGACGAATGATTTTGCAATTTCTGCAGATTTTCTTAACTGATGCTCTTACTTTCATGAGCTTTCTCCATTCTGCGCTGAGCGAATCAGCGTAGCTGGCCTCCCCGACCGTAATTCCTGAGGTTGGCCTTTTGCATCATGCCTTCGTATTGATGGCTCATCGCGTGCGCTTGCATCTGCGACATGAAGTCCATCGTTACGACGACGAGAATCAACAGTGACGTGCCACCAAAACTGAACGGCACGCTCGGATAGAACATCCGGACCAGCTCTGGCAGCAAGCAGACGGCGGCGATGTAGATCGCACCCCAGAACGTCAGTCGCGTCAGAACCTTGTCGATATAATCGGCGGTGTGCGCTCCGGGCCGGATACCGGGCAGGAACGCGCCTGACTTCTTCAAGTTGTCCGCTGTGTCCTTTGAGTTGTACATCAGCGCCGTATAGAAGAAGCAGAAGAAGATGATAAGTGCGGCATAGAGCAACACGTAGATTGGCTGACCCGGTCCAAGGTTGGCACCCATCGTCTGCAGGAAGCGCTGGAAGCCACTCGGGTCCGCTGACTGGCCGAAGAACTGGGCGATCGTCGCCGGGAACATCAGGATCGATGACGCGAAGATCGGCGGGATTACGCCCGCCATGTTGATCTTGAACGGCAAGTGCGTGCTTTGTGCCGCGAACATCTTCCGGCCTTGCTGTCGTCTCGCGTAGTTCACGGTGATGCGACGCTGCGCGCGCTCCATGTAAACGACGAAGACGATGGCCGCGATGCCGCCAATGAGCATCAGGATTGCCGTGGCCGGCGACATTTCGCCGCGACTCACGAGATCGGCCGTGCCGGCGATCGCGCTGGGCAGGCCCGCAACAATGCCCGCAAGAATGATCATCGAGATACCGTTGCCGATACCGCGCTCGGTGATCTGCTCGCCGAGCCACATCAGGAACATCGTGCCCGTAACGAGTGTAATGCAAGCGGTAATCAGGAAGCCGGGCCCCGGATTCACCACAAGGCTGCCCTGGCTCTGCAGCCAGGATGCCGCGGCAATCGACTGGAAGCTCGCCAGCGCCACGGTACCCCAACGGGTGTACTTGACGATCTGACGGCGGCCCTGCTCGCCTTCCTTACGCAGCTGCTGCAACGACGGCACGATATGGCTCGCCATCTGCATGATGATGGAGGAGGAGATGTACGGCATGATGCCGAGCGCGAAGATGCCGAAACGCGAGAGCGCTCCGCCCGAGAACATGTTGAACAGGCCCAGCAGATTTCCGGACTGCTGATCGAAGAAATCCTTGAGCGCAACCGGATCGACGCCCGGTACCGGAATAAAGGTACCGATGCGGAACACGATGAGTGCGCCAACAAGAAACAGCAGACGAACTTTCAGCTCGGCCAGTTTGCCTGCCGCTTTCGCCGTATCAGCCGGATTTTGAAGAGGCTTTTTCGCCACGTGAGTTCCCGTTCAGTCCGTATCAGGCTTCGATGCTGCCGCCAGCCTTCTCGATTGCCTCGCGCGCGCCTTTCGTCACGGCGAGACCCTTGATCTTCACGGCTTTTTCAAGCTTGCCCGAGAGGATCACTTTGACCTTGTTCGTTCGTGCCGGCACGAGACGCGAAGCCTTCAGGACTTCGATGTCGACGACATCCGCTTCCGGGATCGCCAGCTCGTGAAGCCGGAGTTCGGCCGTGTACTTTGCCATCCGCGAGTTGAAACCGACCTTCGGCAAACGACGCTGCAGCGGCATCTGACCGCCTTCGAAACCGACCTTGTGATAGCCGCCAGAGCGCGCGTGCTGGCCCTTCTGGCCACGGCCGCTGGTCTTACCCTGGCCCGCGGAGTGACCGCGGCCCAGACGCTTGCCGACTTTCTTCGCGCCCTTACCGGGCGACAATTCGTTGAGACGCATGTCAGGCCTCCTCTACCGACACGAGGTAGGAGACGCGGTTAATCATGCCGCGATTCTCCGGCGTATCCTTGACCGTGACGGTCTGGTTAATTTTGCGAAGACCGAGGCCGGCTACGCAGGCCTTGTGGCTCTTGAGCCGACCGTGCCGGCTCTTTACGAGCGTCACCTTGAGTTCTTTGGGATTCGCCATCTCGTTTAGTCCGTTCCTTACGATCGAGGCCTTAGGCCAGGATCTCCTTGACCTTCTTTCCACGCTTCGCGGCGATCGCCTGCGGCGAATGAATCTCCGACAGGCCTTTGATCGTCGCGCGCACGACGTTAATCG
Source organism: uncultured Woeseiaceae bacterium (assembly GCA_945788575.1). Classification (GTDB taxonomy): domain Bacteria; phylum Pseudomonadota; class Gammaproteobacteria; order Steroidobacterales; family Woeseiaceae; genus UBA1847. The sequence goes on along the minus strand of CALZMR010000135.1, from coordinate 4,259 downwards.
GGTTGCGCGAGCCATAGCTCTTGGCAAGAACGTTGCGCACACCGGCACACTCGAATACCGCGCGCATCGCACCACCGGCGATTACGCCCGTACCTTCGGAGGCCGGCTGCATGTAGACGTGGGTAGCGCCGTGACGCCCCTTCTTCGCGTACTGCAACGTCTCATTGTTGAGGTTGATCGCGATCATGTTCTTGCGGGCGTTCTGCATCGCCTTTTGGATCGCGACCGGCACTTCACGTGCCTTGCCGTATCCGAAGCCGACCTGGCCATGACCGTCACCCACAACAGTGAGTGCGGTAAAGCCGAACTGCCTGCCGCCCTTGACCACTTTGGCAACGCGGTTGACCGTCACGAGCTTCTCGATCAGATCGTCGCCTTGCTGTCCTTGTTCGTTTCTCGCCATAGTCTGGTCCAAACGGCTGCGCGAGCCGTTACTAGTAATCCCTAATTAAAACTTCAGGCCCGCTTCGCGCGCCGCTTCAGCCAGCGCCTTCACGCGCCCGTGATACCGGAAACCGGAACGGTCGAACGCGACCGTATCGATTCCGGCCGCCTTGGCCTTCTCTGCGATCCGAGCACCCACGATGCTCGCCGCCTCGACGTTGCCGCCGTTCTTGATGCCCTTGCGGACCTCGGTCTCGAGCGTCGATGCCGAAACGAGTACCGTGCCGCCGTCGGCGCCGATGATCTGCGCATAGATGTGCTGCGGCGTGCGATGCACGCTCAGGCGGCTCACCTCGAGCTCGCGGATCTTCGCGCGTCCCTTGCGGGCGCGGCGCAGTCGATTCAGTTTCTTATCCAGTTTCATCTTGTATGTCCTAACCTGTCCGGCCGCCTACTTCTTCTTCGCTTCCTTCATCACGACACGCTCGCCCGAGTAGCGAACACCCTTGCCCTTGTAGGGCTCCGGCGGACGATAGCCGCGAATCTCGGCAGCAACCTGGCCAACCTTCTGCTTGTCGGCGCCCCTGACGACGATCTCCGTCTGACTCGGGGTTTCGACCGTAATGCCCTCGGGCACGACGTGAACGACCGGGTGCGAAAAGCCCAGCGTCAGATTGAGCTTGCTGCCCTGCGCCTGTGCGCGGTAGCCGACGCCGACGAGTTCCAGCTTGATCTCGAAGCCTTCGGATACGCCCTTCGCCATGTTGGCGAGGAGCGCGCGCATCGTGCCGGCGATCGCCGTCGAGAAACGCGATCCCGACCGCGGAGCGACGTTCAGCGTGTTCTCCGCCTGCGTCAGTTCCACTTCGTTGTTCAGCTCGAGTTCGAGCGTGCCCTTCGCGCCCTTGAGCGTGACGAGGCTACCCTCTTGTTTGAACTCGACGCCGGACGGCAGTTCGACCGGTGCTTTAGCAATTCTTGACATAGTCCTGATCTCTGTTCGGTTAGGCCTGCGGCGTTAGGAAACGACGCAAAGAACCTCACCGCCAATACCTTTCTCGCGCGCCTGCCGGTCGCTCATGACGCCAGCCGACGTCGAAACGATCGCGACACCGAGTCCGCCGAGTACTTTCGGCAGGTCTTCCTTGCCGCGGTAAATCCGCAGGCCAGGACGACTCGCCCGCTGGATCTTCTCGATCACGGGAACGCCCTCGAAATACTTGAGCTCGATCGTCAAAGACTTCGAAGCGCCTTCTCCGTCGGTCGAGTAGTCCGTTACATAGCCCTCGTCCTTCAGGACGACCGCGACGGCCTCCTTCGCCTTCGAGGCCGGCATCGAAACGCTTACCTTGCGGGCCTTCTGGCCGTTACGGATGCGCGTCAGCATGTCTGAAATAGGATCGGTCATACTCATTTCGAGGCCCCCTTACCAACTGGCCTTCGTGAGCCCCGGAATCTCGCCCTTCATGGCGGACTCGCGGAGCTTGTTACGGCCAAGGCCGAACTTCCGGTAAACGCCATGCGGGCGTCCGGTGATCGAGCAACGATTCCGCTGCCGCGTCGGACTCGCATCACGCGGCATCGCGTTCAGCTTAGCCTGCGCTTCCTGCCGCTCATCGTCACTGCTATTGATGTTGCGAATGACCGCCTTGAGCTCCGCACGCTTCTTGGCGTACTTCGCTACGAGCTTTTCGCGCTTCAATTCGCGCTGGATCATCGACTTCTTAGCCATAGTGTTTCCTGAATCTCGTCGCCCGCCGCGCGGGCATCTCGTTATTTCTCGTCGCCCGCCGCGCGGGCATCTCGTTATTTCTTGAACGGGAAGTTGAACGCTTCCAGCAGCGCCCGGCCTTCCTCGGGGTTGCGTGCAGTCGTGGTAATGGTGATATCCATGCCACGCAGTGCATCGATCTCGTCGTAGTTGATCTCCGGGAAGATAATCTGCTCGGTGACACCCATGCTGTAGTTACCCTGGCGATCGAACGACTTCGGGCTAAGGCCTCGGAAGTCGCGGATGCGAGGAATCGCAATATTCACGAGCCTGTCGAGAAACTCGTACATGCGCTCGCGCCGAAGCGTCACCTTGCACCCGACCGGCCAGCCGTCGCGGATCTTGAAGCTCGCAACGGACTTGCGGGCCAAGCGCGTCACCGGACGCTGACCCGAGATCTTCTCCATGTCGGCACGAGCGTTCTCCAGGACCTTTTTATCGGCCACGGTCTCGCCCACACCCATGTTGAGCGTGATCTTCGTGATCTTCGGAACCTGCATCGGGTTCTTGAACCCGAGCTTCTCCTGGATCTGGCCACGGAGTTCCGTAGCGTATTTTTCCTGTAGACGTGACATCTGTGTTGTCTCTTCGTTTCCTGGTTATCGGACCGCTTAAGCGGGGCCGATAACGATTTCGATCAGTCAAGGTAATCTCTCGCGCCTCGCGGCGAGAGCATTACCAAAAATTGCCTCTATCTATATATCTACGACGTCGCCGTTCTGAAAGACGCGTACCTTGTTGCCGTCTTCCTCAACCTGAAAGTGAATTCGCTCACCCTTCTTGGTCTTCGGATTGAACACCATCACGTTCGAGTGCTCGATCGGCATCGCCTTATCCTGAATGCCGCCAGGCTCACCCACATTAGGGTTAGGCTTGACGTGCTTCTTCGCCAGGTTGATGCCCTCGACGATGATGCGCCCATCGCTCTGAATCTCGATGACGGTGCCACGCCGGCCCTTGTCCTTACCGGTCTTGACGATGACTTCGTCGCCTTTTCTGATCTTGTTCATAACTCTCATTCGCCCGTATGACGGGTTCCTATCAAGGTCTCGCTACAGCACCTCAGGTGCGAGCGAGATAATCTTCATAAAGCGGTTCGTGCGAAGCTCGCGCGTGACCGGGCCGAAGATGCGGGTACCGATCGGCTCGAGGCGTGCGTTGAGCAGCACCGCCGCATTACCGTCGAAACGGATCAGCGAACCGTCGTTGCGACGTACACCTTTGCGCGTGCGAACGACGACGGCGTTGTAGACCTCGCCCTTCTTCACTTTGCCGCGCGGTATCGCATCCTTGACGCTGACCTTGATGATGTCGCCGACACCGGCATACCGACGCTTCGAACCGCCGAGTACCTTGATGCACTGCACGCGGCGCGCACCGGAGTTGTCTGCCGCATCGAGAACTGTCTGCATCTGAATCATTGCTGCAATCCTTAATTAGCGGTCTGCCGCCCGCTCGATGACGTCGACAATGGCCCACGACTTATTCTTCGAGATCGGACGAACCTCGGAAATCGCTACGCGATCGCCGGCTTTGCATGTGTTCTCGGCATCATGTGCCAGCACCTTCGACGTGCGGCGAATGTACTTGCCGTAAACCGGATGCTTGATCATGCGCTCGATCGCGACGGACACCGTCTTGTCCATTTTGTCGCTGACGACGCGGCCGATTACTCGACGACTTTTACTCTCTTCCGTCATTCTGCTTAACCTTCCTGTGCGTCCGCTGCGCGAGCAAGTTCGTTCAACACGGTCTTGACGCGCGCGATGTTCTTCCGGACACGGCCGTGCTCGGTGTGGTTGTTCAATTCGCCCGTTGCCTGCTGCATGCGCAGGTTGAACTGCTCGCGACGCAGCGCTACGAGTTCTTCGTTGAGCTCATCAACGGATTTCTTGCGGAGTTCCTCAGCGTTCATCACATCACCTGCCGCGAAACGAATTCGGTCGGGAACGGCAGCTTGGCTGCAGCAAGGCTAAATGCCTCGCGCGAGATCTCTTCCGAAACGCCTTACATCTCATAGAGCACGCGACCCGGCTGAATATGACAGACCCAGTACACGACGTTGCCCTTACCCTTACCCTGGCGCACTTCCAGCGGTTTCTTC
>CALZMR010000134.1 GCA_945788575.1 uncultured Woeseiaceae bacterium | reverse complement strand
AGAAACCGACCTTGTCGTACAGATAGTCCATGCGGCCGAGTACGAGGTAGTCACGGTAGAGATCGGGGTTGTAGACCTCCGCCAGCAGGAACGCGTCTGCGTTCCGCGCCTTGATACCGGAGTTCAGGTAGCTCCAGAACTCCACCGGCACCATCTCGGCCATGTCGTAGCGAAAGCCGTCGACGCCTCTGTCCAGCCAGTAGCTGACAATGTCGCGAAATTTCTCCCAGCTGTCGGGTACATCGCGTCCTTCCCAAAACTCGGCGTGCTGTTCGATTGTCCATTCGCGGGCATCGTCCGGCAGGCGGTCGAACGCGTAGCTGCCGTCGGGTCTGACGCCGTAGTTGACCTTGACGGTCTCGAACCAGTCGTTGAAATGCGGCTGGGCTTCGCGTGCGCCGTTGCCGGTCCATCTCGCAGGCGACTCGTCGTACTGGCCGTCGGCGAGTGGATGCGGGTCACCGCCCAGCGGCGCATAGCCTTCCGGCGACTCCGGTACCGCGAAGTCCTGACCGACGACGTAGTAGAAATTATTGTCGCGCGCCCACTCGACGGAGGTGTCGTCGGATGCGCCGAAGTCCTCGACGCCTTCGGGGCGCGCCAGCGACTCGTAACCGCGCGCAACGTGGTTCGGCACGATGTCGATGATGACCAGCATGCCGTTCGCGTGCGTGCGTTCGATCAGCGCCTCGAATTCCGCCAGACGATTGGCGGGGTCGACGGCCAGGTCGGGATTGACCGAGTAGTAGTCACGGACGGCGTAGGGCGAGCCGGCGCGCCCTTTCACGACGTCCGGATCGTCTTCGCTGATGCCGTATTCCGTGTAGTCGCGAATCACGGCGTGATGCGGCACGCCCGTGTACCAGATGTGGGTGACGCCGAGTTCGCGGATTCCCTGCAGCGCTTCGTCGGTGAAGTCGTCGAATTTGCCGACGCCGTTCTGTTCGATCGTGCCCCACGGTTCGTTGGTCGTGTTCTGGTTACCGAACAGACGTGTGAACACCTGATAGACGACGGGCTTTACACTCTCGACCTCCGCCGCCGCGGCGATATCTTCGTTGCCCTCGTCCGTCGAAGACGAACAGGCTCCCAGACTCAGCAGCATCGCCAGAGTAGCAACGGCTCGCATGTTCATTGGCAACCTCCCGGGATCTCCAATTCGACGCCGGGCTGATGCCAGCTGAAGCGGGCCGTCAGCGTCGCTGCATCCGCGTCAGCCGTTGCGCCTGCACCATCGCGCGGCATTCGTCGACTCATGGGAATCTCGTGACCGTTCACAGTGATCGCTTCGGGAGGCTGCACGCAGTTGTGGACGATCAGTGTGACCTCGCGCCGTTCCGGCATGCCCTCGTATTCTCCCGCCGATCGCGACAGATTGACGGACAAACTTTCTTCGCTGTGCAGGGATGAGAACTGCAGCAATTCGAAGTCGCCGTCCTCGAGGCTCGTGCGGCTCTCGCCGTCGTCCTCGTACATGCGCCCCGTCGATGAGCGCACGGACGTGTCCGCGTAGTAGTGCAGGGTCAGCGACTCGCTCGTGTAGTTCGCGGTCGTGTTGACGACATCGGTCATGGGCAAGAAGGAGCCCGCGCGGACGAGTACCGGTGTTGTTTCCAGCGTGACGGGAATGCTCGCCGTTTGACCGCCCTCGTAGCGCGTGTCGTCCCAGAAATCGAACCAGACGCCTGCCGGCAAGGGCACGTCGTGATTCTCGATACCCGGATCGGTGAGCGGCGACACCAGCAACGCGTCGCCCCAGAGATACGCGTGCTTCTCGTCGATCAGCGCCGGGTTGCTCTCATCCTCGAAGAACAGTGGACGCATCAGCGGCATGCCGGTTGTGCTGTTCTCCCAGGCGAGCGTGTAGATGTACGGGAGCAAACGATAGCGAAGGCGGATGAAGTCGCGGATGATGCGCCGCGTTTCGGGGTCCTGGAAGACGGGTTCTGGCGGGATGTGTTCCTGTGCGTGCGGACGATAGACTGGCTGGAATACGCCGTACTGCAGCCAGCGGATGTAGAGCTCCTTGTCGAACTCCTCGCCGCCGGCGAATCCGCCGAGGTCGGAGTGCGTATAGGCGAGTCCGAACAGGCTCATCTGCAGAGCAAGTTCCACCTGCGGTTTGAATCCACCCCACGAGCGGCTGACGTCGCCCGTCCACGGGATGATCCCGTAGCGCTGGGTGCCGATGAAGCCGGAGCGCATCATGATCACCGGCCGAATGTCCGGGTAGTTCGCGACCTGATTCTCGTAGACCATGCCGGCCCACTCGTGGCCGTAGGCGTTGTGCACTTCATCCCCGGTGGCGACGATGTCTGCGCCGCTCAGCCAGTGGAGCGCGTCGCCCGGATGCAACTCCGGTTCGCCGAGATCGCCCCATGTGCCGGCCGTTCCCTGCTCGAACAGCATCTCGTAGGGCTCCCAGAACCAATCGCGCGCATTCTCGTCGAAGACGTCGACCAGGCCCGAGTTGCCGAAATAGAAGTTGAAGGTCTTCGGGCCGCCCGTTGCATTGCGTGCGAGCGCCTCGTTGTCGACCGCATCCTGCCAGCGGTCCGAGGTCGTCAGAATGAAGGGCTCCGTGATGGCGATCGTCTTCACGCCGTCCTCCGCGAAGTCGGCAATCATGTCCTCGGGCGCCGGGAAAGCTTCGCGATCCCAGTCGAGGCGACCCATGTGGCCTTTGATGTCCGGACCGAACCAGTACAGATCGAGGATTACCGCATCGAGCGGTATGTCCTCGCGCTGAAATCGCCGAACGACGTCGCGGGTCTCGGCCTCGGTCCGGTAGCCGAAGCGGGATGCGAAGTTGCCGAACGCCCAGCGCGGCGGCAAGGGCTGGCGGCCCGTGGCGTCGGTGAAGTGTTCGATGACTTCGGGATAGCTGTCGCCGGTGGCGACGATATAGGACGTCCGCCCGCCGACGGCCTCGAACTGCAGAACGTTCGCCTCGGTGCTGCCGATGTCGAGCCAGCCGCTCGCGGTATTGTCGAACGCGATGACGTAGCGGTCGCTCGACATGATCGCGGGCAGCGAGTAGTACATCTGACTCGATTCGGTCGTGTAACCGTAATGCGCGCGGTTGTAGAGCGGCATGCGCTGGCCGCGACGGTCCATGCCGAGCACCCGCTGTCCGCCGCCCATGATCTTCTCGCCGTCGTCGAGCGCGAAGCGGAAGCCGCGCACGGTATCGTAGGCGAAATAGCCGTACTCTTCGGCGAACAGTTCCTCGCCGCCGCGGTTGAATCGCACAGAGACGGGTGACTTGCTGATGATCGCCTCGAGTCCGTTGGTTGAGAATGAGAGCGAAGTTTCCGACTCGCTGACCACGGTCGATACCGGCGTCGGCTCGCCGTCGATCGCGAACGACGGCAGCTGACGGACATCCGGGTGGTTGTAGAAGACCTCGAGCGCGCCCTCATTGAGGGCCGTGATTCTGAGTTCGCCCTCGGTCGTCATGACGATCAGACTCTGTCCTTCCCATGCGTGGCCTTCGTATTCGCCAAAGTCGGCGCTCGCCGGAAGGGCGAAGAGGCAGGAGAGGGCGACGAGAGCAACTCGCCGCGTGCAAACGAAAATCATCGGCAAGATCCTATTCGAGTTCGAGAACCAGCACGGAACGCGGCCCCAGCACCAGTCCGTTCGTGACCCTGTAGCGCTTGCCGGTCAGCACGTCGGTGCCGTGGGTGAATCCGTTCAGCCGCTCTGAGAATCGGGATGTATCGACGTCCGCCGACTCGTCGCCGCGATTGAAGATAACCATGACGGTGTCGTCCTCATCGTAGCGGAAGTACGAGTAGACGCTGCCGAACGGCGCGTACTGCATCAGGTTGCCCGTGTGGATGACGTCGGCGTCCTTCCGCCAGTTGAGCAGCGTCCGCATGAAGTCCTGCGCTTCGCGCGCCGAGTCCGTCAGACCCTCACCCGTGAAGGCATTAATGTCGTCGCCGTCCCAACCGCCGGGGAAGTCGCTGCGGATCACTCCGTGGCTGGTCGTGCCGGGATTGCCCATCAGGATCTCGGTGCCGTAGTAGATCTGCGGGATGCCGCGCATCGTCAGGTAGAAGACTATGGCCATACGGTAGAGGTCCTCGTCCTCGTTCACCTGCGTGAAGATCCGGCTCATGTCGTGGTTGTCAGGGAAGATCACCAGATTGAACGGGTCGGCGTACAGGAAATCGTGGCCGATCATCTCGTACACAGGTCTCCATACGCTGCCCCAGGGCGGTTCGTCGCCGGCCAACGCCTCCGAGAGCACGATCTGTACCGGGAAGTCCATGACGCTCGGCATATAAGAGACATAGCCGTCATGATTCTCTTTGCCGGCCTGCCAGTAGGACGTGATGGCCGGGCTCGGGCTCCATTCTTCGCCCACGATATTGAAGTCGGGATACTCCTGCATGATCCTTCGCGACCATTCCGTCATGAAGTGCTTGTCGGGGTACGGCTGCGTGTCCTGACGGATGCCGGAGAGCCCCGCATATTCGACCCACCAGATGGAGTTCTGAATGATGTAATCGGCCAGCAGCGGATTGCGCTGATTGAGGTCCGGCATTGCGGTCGCGAACCAGCCGTCGGCGTGACCGGCCTTGTCGTATTCGGAGGCATACGGATCCTGATTCGTCGTGCGGGCATGGGTCGAGAACCGGATGTCGTCAGGATCGTCGAATGGCGAATTCAGCCAGTCAGCAGCCGGCAGATCGTCCATCCACCAGTGGCCGCTGCCCATGTGGTTGGCGATCATGTCCATGATCACGCCGACGCCTTGCTCTTTCGCCGCTTCGACGAACGCGAGGTAATCCTCGTTGCTGCCGTAGCGCGGGTCGATCAGGTAGTAGTTGGTCGTCGCGTAGCCGTGGTAGGAGGCATCCTCCATGGCGTTCTCGAGCACGGGGTTCAGCCAGATCTGCGTGAAGCCCATGTCGGCGATGTAGTCGAGATGCTGTTGCACGCCGGCCAGGTCGCCGCCGTGGCGTCCGTATGGCTCGCTCCTATCGGGCGCATCCGCGTAGCCTTCGACGGCGTCGTTCGAGGGATCGCCGTTCGCGAATCGGTCCGGCGTTATCAGGTACATCACATCGGCGTTGCTGAACGTGCCGACGTGATCCGGAATTCGCTCCCGCAGTTCGTACGGGCGTGAAACCGTATCGCCGTCGTTGCTGAACGACAGCTCGAAAACGCCGGTCGCCGCATGGGGATCGATCGTCAGATAGACGAACAGATAGTTCTCGCTGTCACCGCGTTCGACGCGAGTGACGGATACACCCTCGTGGGAGACCGCGGGCTCATAGTCGGCGATGCCTTCGCCGTGAACCATGATCTGCAGCTCGCGATGTTCGAAGCCCTGCCACCAGAAAGGCGGTTCGATGTGGTCGATGCCGGCTGCCGCCAACGACGGCAGCAGGGTAAGAAGCACGGCAAGTACCTGAACTCGGAGTCTCATATTTGTCCCCCATTTTTGCGTATGCAGTTTAGACATTCGACCGGGCACGCGGGGATGAATACGTTTGCAGAAGCCCTTATGAAATCAGCGAGTTGCTACAATCGATCGGATGGGGGAGCAAGACACAAAACAACAAACCTCGCTCGTTCTGCTACTGCTCACAATTCTCGCCGCGGCACCTGCTGCCGGCACCGAATTGGAGAGCGAAGGCGCCTGTTTTTCGCCCGACAGGCGGATTCAATACCGGATAAGGACCGACGCGGCGGGCGTACCGGGATACTCCGTCACCTTCGCCGGCGAAGAAGTTGTCGCGCCGTCCCGGCTGGGTCTGCGATACCGGCAGAACCCCGGAATGGACGAGGCGCTGCGGATCGTCGCTACGTCGACGGCACGCCAGGACGAGGTCTGGGAGCAGCCCTGGGGTGAACGGCGCCGTGTGCGCGATCAACACAACGCGTGCACCTTCAGCATTGCGGACCCCGCGGCGGCTCGGAATGCTCCGCGCCGCGAATTCGACGTTGAGGTCCGCGTGTTTAATGACGGGATCGGTTTTCGCTATACGGTGTCCGAACAGCCCGGCTACGAAGACCTCCAGATCGTCGATGAACTGACCGAGTTTGCGATCGACCCGGCGGCGACGGCATGGTGGATACCGGGCCGCGGGTGGAATCGCTACGAATTCATTTATCGCGAGACGCCGGCGGAAGACGTCGTGTTGGCGCACACACCGATGACGGTTCGTCTAGACAGCGGCACGCATCTGAGTTTTCATGAAGCGGCGCTCGTCGATTACCCGGCATATGTCCTCGATCAACGGCGCGCCGGTGTATTCCAAACCAATCTGACGCCGTGGTCGCACGGCGTTCGCGCGTACAAATCCGCGGGTTTCTCGACGCCGTGGCGGACGATTCAGATATCGGCTGACGCGGTCGGCCTTCTGAATTCGAACCTGATACTCAATCTCAACGAGCCGAACGCTTTGGGCGACGTCTCGTGGATCGAGCCCGGCAAGTACGTCGGCATCTGGTGGGCCATGCATCTCGGCGAGGCGACCTGGGGTTCGGGGCCGACGCACGGCGCGACCACCGACGAAGCGATGCGCTACATCGATTTCGCGGCCGAGTACGGTTTCTCCGGCGTGTTGGTCGAGGGCTGGAATATCGGCTGGGACGGTGACTGGTTTGCCAGCGGTGCCGGTTTCAGCTTCACGGAGGCGTATCCCGACTTCGCTATCGAGGACGTGGCGGCGTACGCACTGGAAAGAAACGTACGGTTGGTCGGCCACCATGAGACCTCCGGCCACATCACAAATTACGAGCAGCAGCTCGACGACGCATTCGACTTCTACCAGTCGATGGGCGTGCGTCAGGTCAAGACCGGCTACGTGGCCGACGGCGGTCAGCTCGAGCGCGTTGACGAGAATGGCATTACCCACTTCGAGTGGCACGACGGTCAGTTCGCCGTCAATCACTATCTTCGCGTGATCATCGAAGCCGCCGAGCGGCAAATCAGCATCAACACGCACGAGCCGATCAAGGCTACTGGGCTGCGGCGCACGTATCCGAACTGGGTATCTCGAGAGGGCGCCCGAGGACAGGAGTTCAATGCCTGGTGGCAGCCGCCGAATCCGCCGTCGCACACGGCGACATTGCCGTACACCAGACTGCTCGGCGGGCCGATGGACTTCACGCCCGGCATCTTCGACCTGACATTCCAGGGCCCCGACTCGCCGCAGCGCGTGCAATCCACGCTTATGAAGCAGCTCGCGCTCTACGTGACGCTCTACAGCCCGATCCAGATGGCTGCGGACCTGCCGGAGAATTACTCACTGTATCCGGACGCTTTCCAGTTCATCGTCGACGTGCCGACCGACTGGGAGGAAAGTATCGCGATGGCTGGCGAGGTCGGCGAATTCGTCGTCTTCGCGCGCCAGCAGCGCGGCGGTGACGACTGGTTCGTCGGTGCCGTGACCAATGAAGTTGCGCGCACGGTGGGTTTGTCCTTCGACTTCCTCGATTCCGGCAGACGCTATACCGCAACGATCTACCGTGACGGCGACGAAGCCCACTGGCGGACGAATCCTTACGACTATGTCATCGACACCCTCGACGTCGACGATGGCACTC
>CALZMR010000133.1 GCA_945788575.1 uncultured Woeseiaceae bacterium | reverse complement strand
GTCACCGACGACGAAGCCATGTTCATTCGCAGCTCGGTCACCGAAGTGCTGATAACAATGGCCCTGTCGGTGACTATCGTCGTGGCAACGATCTGGATGTTCACCGGCAGTCTGCGCGCGACGCTGATCCCGAGCTTCACGATTCCGATCGCGCTCGTCGGCACGATCGGCGCAATCTGGCTGTTCGGGTTCTCGATCAATATTCTGACGCTGCTCGCGCTCGTGCTCGCGACCGGCCTTGTCGTCGACGACGCCATCGTCGTTCTGGAGAACATCCAGCGGCAGCGCATCGAAGGTTTGCGCGCCCGTGCGGCAGCGGTTGTCGGCACACGGCAGGTGTTCTTCGCGGTCGTCGCCACGACCGTAGTATTGATTTCGGTCTTCGTCCCGATTTCCTTCCTCCCGAGCACCGCTGGACGCCTGTTCCGGGAATTCGGCATCGTGCTCGCGAGCGCCGTCATCATTTCGAGCTTCGTGGCCTTGTCGATCGTTCCCGCGGCGGCCGCGCGGCTGATCCGGGACCGGCGGCAGTCGGACGTGCCGTCCGGCATCGCCCGCTTCGGCTCCCGAGCTGCGAGAGCCTACGAGACCTCTCTCGGCGCAGTACTCGACCGCCCGTGGACCACCGTCGGAATCGCGCTCGCGTTCGCCGCCAGCGCCGCATTTGCTTACCAGACTCTCGATCGCGAGCTTATTCCGCCGGAAGACCGCGGCGTGCTTCGGGTATTGGCGACCGGCCCCGACGGCGTCGGCATTAACTACATGGAACGCCAGACCGAGAGCGTCGAATCGGTTCTCGCTCCGCTCGTCGAGAGCGGAGAAGCGCAGGCGCTCTACACGCAGATCGGACTCTGGGATCCGAACCGGACATTCATTTCCATGCGGCTTGCGGATTGGGATGATCGCGAGCGCAGCCAACAGGAAATAGCGGCGTCGCTGATGGGCCCGCTGAACGAGATTCCCGGCGCGCGAGTATTCGTCTGGGGTTCGAACAGCCTCAACCTGCGCGGCCGAAGCAGTGGTATCAGCGTTGCCTTGCTTGGAAACGACTACGACGAGATCTTCGACGCGGCCAAGGCGTTCAGCGCCGCTATCGAGGCGGAACTACCCGAACTCACTCGCCCGCGAATCTCGTTCGACCCGACTCAGCCGCAGCTCTCGGTCGATATCGACCGCCGCAGCGCAGCCGATCTCGGCGTCGACCTGGCGTCGCTCTCCGCGACGTTGCGCGCGATGATCGACGGAGACGAACTCGTCGACCTCAACGTGGAAGATGAAGCAGTACCGATCCTGCTGGAATCCGCCAGCGGCGACATCAACGATCCGTCGGACCTCGTCAATCTGTATGTGCGGGCGCGGGACGGCGCGCTGGTGCCGCTGTCGAGCATCGTGACCCTCTCAGAAGAAGGTGTTGCCACCGAACTGAACCGCGAAGCTCAGCGTCGTGCGATCGAAATAGACATACAGCGTCCCGACAGCTATCCGCTGCAATCGGCTGTCGATGATTTGCGCGCACTCGCGTCGACAACCCTGCCCGAGAACGTATCCCTGCTGTTCCTCGGCGAGGCCGGAGCGCTCGAGGAGACCTCCTACGAGGTTGCCGTCACCTTTGCGATTGCGTTGATCGTCATATTCCTCGTGCTCTGCGCGCAGTTCGAGGGCTTCATGAGCGCAACCGTGGTGACGCTGATCGTGCCCTTCGGACTCGCGGCAGCCGTCTTCGCGCTGCTGCTCACCGGTACCTCGCTCAATGTCTATTCGCAGATCGGTTTGTTGCTGCTCATCGGGCTGATAGCCAAGAACAGCGTGCTGCTCGTCGAATTCGCCGATCAGCTTCGTGACCGGGGCGCCGCCGTGCGGCAAGCCGTCGCGGACGGCGCAGCGCGCCGCCTGCGCCCGATCATGATGACGCTGGTCTCGACCGTACTCGGCAGCCTGCCGCTGATCCTCGCGAGCGGAGCCGGGGCCGAAGCACGCTCGTCGATCGGCTGGGTGATCTTCGGCGGCCTTATCCTTGCCGCTGTATTCACGCTGTATCTTACGCCAGTGCTCTACCTGCTGTTGGCGCCGCTATCGAAAGGCCGACTGGCCGAAACGAAGCAACTCGAGGAAGAACTCGGGGACGCCGCGCTCGACATCGCGCCGCAAAGCGGCGGCGCTTAAACTACGCGCAGCCTTCGCTGAGAATCCGATAGGGGACGCTAACCCGCCGCGGGACGTTGTGCGGACCGTATTCGATTTCCTCGCCCGGGAATTACCGAAGCTGGATTGATCACGGCACGCGGACTCCGCGCGCCGTGGTCTTGAATGCTCCGGGATTTAGGACGTACGCCTTCGCGCCGTGTTGCGTTTCCGCTGGCCGCCCGAATGTCGCTTTGGACGGCCCGGCTTTCCGCCACCTCTGGGAGGACGCTGCGAGCGTCCCCGCGTTATCGGCTCCGCCTTCACGCGTGGATCCGGCGCGTAGCCCGGGATTACTTCCTTTTCGATACGGGTGCCAAGTAGCTTCTCGATGTCGGCCAGCAATCTGTGCTCGTCGATGCAGACCAGCGAGACGGCGTGTCCTTCGTTGCCTGCACGGGCCGTCCGGCCGATCCGGTGGACGTAGTCCTCAGGCACATGAGGCAGCTCGAAGTTGACGACATGTGGCAGCCGATCGATGTCGAGTCCGCGCGCCGCGACATCCGTGGCGACAAGCACCCGGACCTTTCCGGTTTTGAAATCGTCGAGGGCACGAATCCGAGCACCCTGTGACTTGTTGCCGTGGATAGCCGCCGAACTAATACCGTCGGCCTCCAACTGCTTCGCGAGTCGATTCGCGCCGTGCTTGGTCCGAGTGAACACCAGCACCTGACGCCAGTTCTCGACGCCGATTCGGTGCGACAAAAGTTCCCGCTTGCGTTCCCGGTCGACCGGGTACACGAGTTGGTTGATACCCTCGGCCGGCTTGCCGTTGGCAGCGATACGAATCTCAGTCGGCGAATCCAGAAGATCCGCGGCCAGTCGCCGGATCTCGGGCGAGAACGTTGCCGAGAACAGGAGGTTCTGACGCTCAGCGGGCAGCGCCTTCATTATCTTGCGGATGTCGCGGATGAAGCCCATGTCGAGCATCCGGTCCGCTTCGTCGAGGACGAGGAACTCAATCGCGCGCAAATCGATGGTGCCCGGCTGCAGATGATCGAGCAGACGTCCGGGGGTCGCGACGACTACGTCGGCGCCCTTCTTTAGTTTCGCAATCTGCGTGTTGATGCTGACACCGCCGTAGACGACGACAGCCCGATAAGGCAGGAACTGACCGTACGTGCGAACGCTCTCCGCTACCTGAGCGGCGAGTTCGCGTGTCGGCGTCAGGACGAGCGCGCGAACGCGTCGCCGATTGACCGTGCCTGTGTGCAGGCGCTGCAGTAAGGGCAGTGTGAAGCCCGCCGTCTTGCCGGTGCCCGTCTGGGCCCCCGCGAGAACGTCGCGGCCTTCGAGAATGAGAGGAATAGCTTGTTGCTGGATCGGGGTTGCTTGTTCGTAACCCTGTTTTTCGACCGCGCGCAACAATTCGGCCGAAAGGCCAAGTTGGTTAAATAACACTGAATGTGTGCTCCGATACGGCCTGACACATTGGCGGCCTTAAGCCGCTAAGGTTTCGATCCAGGCAAGTATCCGGGGTGACTCCGTGTTCCGCAGGATTGCGGGTGGAGTGCTAGGCGCAGACCGATGTGCGCCAGGACGGGCGGACTATAACAGAACGGATCGCAGACGGAAGCGATTATTACCGCAGTTTTGCGAACCTGTAGCCTCAGACCGCGGATCCGAGCGCCTAGGTCGCCACCCGCCTCTGGAAGAGCAGGCCACTGATGGCCGCACCGACGATGACGAACGCGAATGCGCCTATGTCCATGCCCGCAACCGGGGTGCCTGCAAAGCCGTACATGGCAATGATGGCTATGCCAAGCGAAATCATGATCGCCCCAAGAACCTGGCGTGCGGCATGCGGCATGGAAGCAGTCTGGTCGAACGGACGACGCTCGAACGCCGCGAGCAGGAATGCGACGGGCATCAGCAACGCTAGCAGCACGAGAACCCAGGGGATCCGTGACCACCACCAGTCGGAACTCCCGGGCTCTATCCCGAGGAAGAACCCGCCCGCGTAGAACAGTGCGGCTGTGACCGCGATCATCAGGGTGATATGCCAGAGGTAGACGGTCATGATCATGC
Organism: uncultured Woeseiaceae bacterium; assembly: GCA_945788575.1. Classification (GTDB taxonomy): domain Bacteria; phylum Pseudomonadota; class Gammaproteobacteria; order Steroidobacterales; family Woeseiaceae; genus UBA1847. The sequence continues at coordinate 3,438 of CALZMR010000133.1, read as the reverse complement.
TGTTGATCAAAACGGTAGCGGTCCACAAGCGGAGCCCGTCGAGCGCCTTGCGCATCGGGCGCTCCAGTGACAGCAGCAGCCCGAGTTGAATGACGCCAAGGACCAGAAGCGTGATCTTAGGCGGCAGTGAGTTGCTGACGTCCTCTCCCGGAGAGCCGACCATCGCCATCGGATACGGTCCGAGATGCGTCAGAGCATAGAGCACGGCAAAGGCCACGGCAGCGTACCCGAGAAGCATCGTCGCACCGCCAAGACGGTCTTCGCGCCACGCGTAGCCGAGTTGGTGAACACCAAGCCATACCCAGAAATAGTTGCTCCAACCTGCCCATTCGAACCCGGCAAAGAAGAGCCAGTCGGTGATCGCGGCGAGAGCCACAAACAGCCAGAAAGAGGCGAAGCCCCAGCGCCGCCACATCGCGTGCGTCACCGGCGCCAGCAAGACAACCATGATGTAGATGGCGAGAAACCACGTCGGGATAAGCGATGACCTGGACGTGTACTGGATGACCTCTGCGGACACGCCCAGAAGATACTGCGCCAGCGCAATCGCGCCCCAGCCGATCAAGAGGAACAAGAGTGGCGCGACGAGGCGATTGAGCCGCGCGGCGAGCCACGTTGCGTAGTCGAGTCCCTTCTTGTGAGCGCTATCCAGGGTAATCGAATTCGAGAAACCGCCGACGATGAAGAAGATCGGCATGACCTGAAACAGCCAGGTCATCCAGTGCAGGCCGTTCGTGATCTCGAGCAGGTGCCCGGGCTGTATCGAGCCGTCCTGATAGTAGACAGTCGCGATCAGCCAATGACCGATGACGACGACGAGTATCGACGCGGCGCGAAGGAAATCGACATAGCGATTTCGAGAATCGGGCGTCTTCGCTGCAAGATCCCGTGCATTACCCCAGATTCGCATCCGGCGCCTCCTGCTCCCAGCCAACGTCGTGCATTATGCGTGAGGGCGGGAAGACTGTCTAAGCGCTCACCTGATGATTACGTGAGGTTTTGCCGCGAGCCCCTCGCGCCGTTGGCGGCCCCGGGCTTCCAGGCTCAAAGACAGCGCGCTTCGAATCGGGACAGGAGTCCGTCCCGGTCCTCTGCACGTTCGAAAAAACGTTCCAGGAATCGGATCGCGTCGCCCGTTTCGTCCGCGGACAGCCCGGGAATTTCCGTCGGCACGGCAAGGATCTCCTCCCGAAGGCTGACGATACGCCCCAGCGCGACAGCGAGAGCAGCAGGCGACACGCAGTAGCCGCGATACAGGCGGCGAGTCACCCGGTTGATGCCGAGGGATGGGTCGGGTTCCGCGTATCGCGCGTTTACAAGACCTGACAGATCGAAGTCATACGGGACGAGATAGGTTCCGGATTCGCCAGAAAACAAGTGACCGTTGTGGCAGCAATGCTCGTTGGGCTCGGGATTGAACAGCGAGTATTCGGTGTTGCCGATCAAGTACTGGAAGACGTCAATTAGAATCTGTTGCCTGTGATCGAGGTCATCGTCCGACAGGTGCTTGCGCTGGACGGTCTGCATGCCGTGGCGCCTGGCGACATCGTCGTCATCTTCGATGACAAATCCGAGCTTCGTCATCGGCTCGCCACCCTCGGTATCGACGTAGTTGATTCTTAGCAGTCGTACGCCGAAGCTCTTGTCCGTCAATACCTGGAGAATCCGGTAGGCAAGATATTCCCGTAACACGAGTTGTTCGTAATGCGGCTTGCTGCTATTGCAGTGTGTGACAAGCTTAAGTTTGTCCTGCCCGGCGAATATCGTATCAACGACCTGTTTCTTGCGAAGGTTCAGCCGGATCGGCGCGAAGGCGCAGTGCTTCTTCTGGTGTCGATACTTACCTCGGGTGCGGATCTTCAGATCGAGTATCTGCTCCGCCCCGTCGTCCGCGGTAAAGCTGAACGTTCCTTCGAGATATTCGTCTTTCGGGCGGGCTTCCATCAACGTGGTCAACGGTGCCCGGATCGTGACTTCCAGCAGCGCGACGTCTGCAAACAGTCGCGCAATGCCCGCCTGACTAACGGTAGCGTCACCTTGCGCATCTTCCAGCGCCGGCAACAAAAAGAGTGCAGCGATGAGGAAAGACGAAACCATTTTCCGGCACAAGATCCTGGTCATGTTGCTGTTCTCATGCCGGGGGCGGCTCGCATTCCAGCATTGTAGGATTTAGGTGCTGATTATCCATGCAGGGTCCGCAGAATCGAGGGGGGGCGTCGCCGATTCGATACGTATTTGCCGCATTGTTACCCAGCTCAAGTTTGATTATCGTCCCTCCAGTAGGAGCAGCACATGCCTGTCGGGACGCCGTTTCATCCCCGTACGTCGGAGCTTTGCACCAGCCTCTTCTATAAGGACTGGGCGGGCTACCATACGGTTTGTTCATACGATACGTGTCATGAGCGCGAATACTACGCGCTAAGAAACGCCGCCGGCCTGATCGACGTCAGTCCTCTCTTTAAATATGAGGTTTACGGCAAAGACGCGGCCGCTTTTCTTTCACGTGTCATGGTCAAGGACATCAGCAAACTTCAGGTCGGTCGTTGTACTTACCTGTGTTGGTGTGATGACCAGGGCAAGGTCCTGGATGACGGAACCGTATCCCGACTGGACGATTCCTATTTCCTCGTCACCGCAGCCGAGCCAACGCTTGCGTGGCTTATGCGCCAATCGCGATGCTTCGACGTCACTATCGAGGACAGCACCGATAAACTCGGGACGCTCTCGCTCCAGGGTCCGAACTCCCGCGAGATTCTGAGAACCGTTTGCGATGCAGACCTCGATCAGCTCAGTTACTTCGGGTTGACGCAAGCGAACCTCGACGGCGTCGATGTCATAATTTCGCGTACGGGCTATACGGGCGATCTCGGATACGAGGTCTGGGTCGGGCGCGAACAGGGTCTGGCCGTCTACGACGCCATCATGGCCGGTGGCAAGGACTACAGAATTCAGCCCGTCGGCCTGGATGCAATGGACGTCACGCGTATTGAAGCAGGCTACATCATGAATGGTGTCGACTACTTCAGCGCCAACGCCTGCCTCGTCGAATCCCGCAAGTCGACACCGTATGAAATCGGTCTCGGCTGGACTGTTGACCTGGACCGAGACCCGTTCATCGGTCAGGACGCCCTCAAGGCCGAAAAAGCTAACGGATCGATTTGGGCGACTGTCGGGCTTGTCTATGACTGGCCTGCATTCGAGCGCCTGTTCGACGAGTTCGGGTTACCGCCCCAGCTGCCGGGCGGCGCATGGCGCGACCCGGTTCCTGTCTACAGCAAGGAAGGCCTGCAAGTCGGTCAGGGCACCAGTGGTGCGTGGTCCGCAATTCTCAAAGACAATCTGGCGTTGGCAACCGTTAAGTCTGCCTATGCAGTTCCAGGCACGGTTCTTCAGATCGAAGTCACTGTCGAATTTCAACGTCGACGCGTGCCCGCCGTC
>CALZMR010000132.1 GCA_945788575.1 uncultured Woeseiaceae bacterium | reverse complement strand
ACGGCTCCCACCGCTGATTCAGAACCGGACGTGAGGTAGAGTAGGCGGCCAACGAGGTGCTATTGCCTCAGCAATAGTCCTTTTTCAACCGCCCCTCCCCGAACGACGCGTGACCGATTTCCGTATCACGTCGCTCTCCAGTAACCTAATTCGAGAGTTTTGGTCCATCGTAACGACCGTATTGGATAGTATGATGACATGGACGGCAGACTATCAAGGACTTGCGCCGACGAGCTGCCATTTGCTGTACCCACTGTGGCGGGTCAGCTTGTCCATACCGTTTAAGGTCAGCAAGTTTGCGAATATGGTGTACCTCAATATTGTTCGTTGCCCCACACAATTCACATTTTTGGGCCAATAAGCGTTGTACCACTTCACTGCGTTTGCTCCAGATGGGTTTTGTGGGTGCGTCGTTAATAGCAACCCATCTGTTGCGGCGCAGGGGGATACCGCCAAAGCGAGCCACTAGCGGCTTTTGTCCCGATTCTCTTTCTACCATCACAGCCAGCACTTTGTAGGTGCCGTATTCGTTCTGATGGGTAGCCTTGAATCGTCTGTACACTTGTGCTTTGCTAATTTTGAGCTTCTTGGCCAATGTTCGCACCAGAGATTGTTGCATCACCCACTTAAGACGACCGAGTTGATGCAGGTTGTAGGCCAGTTGGTAGATCAAAACGGCGATCCGGTTTCTGCCGCCGCACCCGTTAGCGACAAGCCCAGAAGCGCGCCAACCAGTCCGGCTTTATTTGCCTTCGCAAATGTCAGCGCAAGCACCCACACAAATTATCTGAACAGATTGTTAAAGAGCGACCCCAAAACCGCCGCCAAAGAAGCCGGCACGTAAATTTGGGGCAGACCATCAAGTATACAGGCCGAGCGGGACTGCTGACCAGCCCTACGGCCACTGCTGTTTACTTTGGAGGTCTTGCCGAGGGACACCGTACCCCCAGCGAGCCGCGCATTATAGCGACGAATCGGGACGCGTCAACACTTTCTTTGAAGAATTGTGATGGCCCGATTCTCGCCCTCTTCACAGGGAGAAATAGGGCCTCGTTGCGGAGAAAAAAGCCCCGTTTTTCCCGGGGAATAGCCGTATTTCCGGATTTTCGGGCTGCTCGGCTGCGGCGCTGCAGCAAACCGCCATTCCGGACCCCGGCATGGCGGCCTGGGACGATTTTGCGCAGGTTCCAGCCGGCTGCCTCCTGCTCCAACCACCCCTGTTAGGGTCGAACCCGCGAGCCAGGCTCTGTATATGGCCCTGGAGCGGTCGCTCCGGTTCAGATTTCTCGCGTTCCCCGAACAGCGTATGCAGGCGGTCGCATCGACTGCCTACTCTTTGGGCAGATACACACTATGAACGGTCTGCAGATCGCTCCACTCTGGATCTTCGAAGAACTCAATTTCCAGCGGGTATATGGGTTGGTCGGCCAGCGCCTCGTTGAAGGCCCGCATGAACTCCTCGCGATCGCCAATATAGTAGACAAGTTCCTTTAGTCCGTTACCCGTCTTGGTGTAGACCTGCACACATAGCCCGGCTTCCTGAAGGCTGTCTATGGAATCTTCGAGCAGGACCATCTGCTCGTGGACATCCGTTGTAGGCATGCCATTGTTTTTCGCCCCGTCGTATCTCCAGGAAACGACCGTCAGCCACCCGAACCTTTCGCGCACACCCTCCGGAGGAAGGTCTTCCATTACCTTTATGACAATTGGGCGACCGTCCACCTACCCACTGAGGAGGACCCACGGTGGAGAACCAGCCGCGGAATCGGGGGTACTCATAGTCAGCATCAGGTGTCCGAGAAGAAAGAGTTTCAGGAGCATGCTTGCGTGTTCTCCAGGCGAGAAAAACCGAAGCAGTCGATTCCTGATTTCGGAACGTCATGCTTGCAGTTGAAGCCTGCATTCTAGCGCGACAGCCGCTTCCGGCCCGAAGCATGCGCTTGGCCTACCCATTCTTAAACAAACTCATTCCGACAGATGCCAGTGCAATACCAATGATGAACAACGGTATGAGATTTGCCTCCCACCCAAGCGCAAAATCGAGCGCATTTGCCAGAATCATCAGACACCCTGCGCCGGCCATGACGTACCCGACGGTCCTTTTGCGGTTCTGATTGATAGTGTCCGTCACGTTGGCCTCGGCGACTGCCCGATCTCATCTGCGTGCTTGTCTTCGGCGACCATTGAGCAACTGCGAAAGTGATTCACCAGTCGTCGCTCACCGCGCGGCTCGCCAACCACGTCCATTGTCATAACGGCTGCGAGAAACTGTAGGGGCCCGTATACCCTGGCAGGCGCCAACCAGCGCAGCGCGCCGACGAATATGTTGACCAGGCTTCTCGGAGTGCGCGTTATCTTGCGGGGCTCTTCGAGGACATCGAAGGCCAGTTCGGCGATTTCGCGGTAGGTGAAAACTTCCGAGCCGCCAACGTTTACTTGCCGTTTGCTGCTCTCTGCAGCATCAACGCAAACTTCGGCCAAATCGGCCCCGTGGATCGGATTGATGCGGTTCGAGCCGTCGCCGAAGAGGTAGACGCGACCGGACCTGGCCATCTCGAGAAACTCCTCCATGTCGGAGAAGAACCCCGTCGGGCAGACAACCGTGGAGTCCATGTCGGCGCGCTCGAGATCTTCGACGAATGCCTGTTTCGCCTGAACCAGCGCAACGTGCTGCATCTCCTCGGCGTTCAGGACGTGCACATACACGAACTTCGACACACCCGCGGCTTCAGCCGCTGTGAGCAGGTTTTTATTACCCTGATAGTCGACGTCCCGATACGTGAGTCCGTCTTTCTGCCGAGTAATGCCTACCGACGAGAACACGATGTCGATGCCGTCGCACACGCCTTTGAGCGAATCGGGATCCGTAACCTCGCCTATGGCCAACTCGTCGGCGAACTCTTTGATCGAGCCGAGCTTCTCGGGACTACGACCGAGCGCCCGGACCCGGTAACCCCTGGCCTTGAAGGCTCTGACCACGAATCGACCAAGATAACCCGTGGCACCCGCAACCAATACTCTCTTCATGTCATGCCCCTGGCTTCTCGCTAAAAGGGACGGTGGCGAGGTCGCGCGCCTGAAGCCAACCAAGTATGCGTTCGCCTATGGTTCAATTCTCGCGACTAGACGGCAGACGTCAATTCTGGGATTTACGTAACCGGGAAGCCGTCGATGCAGTGAACAAGCGGAAAGCCAATTCGACGCGTGGCCGTCATGGGTCTGAGCGTCGATTGCGCCAGCGAGGAGCAGCGCGGCTTATAGCATTCGGGCAGGGCCTTAGATGCCTCGGTACACCATGTACACATCGGCGCGTTCGTAGGCCGGCGGGCTGGGCGGGTCCGCGTGCTCAAAACCCGAGCGTTCGTAGAGCCCGACTGCCGTGCCGAGACCGGACTGCGACTCGAGATATAGCCGTCGGCCGCCGAGTTCCCGAAATCGCTCGATACTCGCTTCGAGCAGGCGGCGCCCGATCCCGAGACCCTGTCGGCTCTCGGTCACCGCCATTTTGGTCAGTTCGTAGACCGCATCACCGTGGTATTTCAGCGCGGCGGTACCGACGACCTCATCGCCCAAGCGGGCGAACAGAATCGCTCCGCCGGGTTCGATGACGTGACGCACCGGATGATTAAGGACTTCGTGATCGAGGGGCTCGACTCGAAAGTACTTCTCGAGCCACTCGACGTTCAGGTCGCGAAAGTACCGCGCCAGAGACGGTTCGAAGTCGAGGATCTCGACGGTGACGTCAGCCGGCGTCCGTTGCGACATTCTCGGCGGCCCACGCCTGATACTCGGCCGAACGCACGAAGGTTCGGAATAAGGGATCCCTGATGAGCGTCTCGCGGTCGAGCGTATGCCCGTACTCGGATTGCAGCGTGTCCACGACTTCGACGGCACCGGCATGATTCTGCAGGGCAGCTCGCGATCTCAACAGTGCCCACCAGCCGATCTCGAGATCCGGCTCTATTTCGACGGCTCGTTCGGCGTGTGCATTTGCATCTTCCGGCTGGCCCATGACCAGTGTCGCGGACGACAGCCTCGCCTGCGTTACTCCGTCATCGATTCGCAGATCGTTCTTCAGCCTGAGCAATGCTTCATAGGCGAGCTCGTACTGCTCTGTCGGGAAGTAGTAGTCGAGAAGCGACAGGGAATAGAGCGGTTCTTCCGGGAAATGCTCGGCCATCGCTTCGAGCATCGTTCGCTGATGGCGCCGCCTGCGGGCGACGCGAGCCGTATCCAGTCCGATGAGTATCACCACGCGCTGCCGCTGTAGTCTCGGGTCCATACCTTCATAGATCTGGAAGAAGCGCTCGAAATTATAGTCGCGCGCCGCTTTGAGGATCTCCGTCACCTGAAACACGTCGGGCGAACCGACCTGTATGTCGATGAGCTTACGCACGGCGCTATCGTTCGGATGCGCCTGAACCATGGACAATCCCATGCGTTCGGAGAAGGTGTGGCCCCAGAGGTAGTCGGTCCAGTCGTTGATTCGAATATTGCCGTACTCGTCCAGCCCCAGGTCGTACTCCATATAGTTGACCCGGAAGTGGGACATCTCGAAACGGACCACGGCGCGGCCGCGGTCGCCGCGCGACTCGACCAGTAGCAGAGTAGCTTTGATGCCGTCTTCTGCTTCGGCCTGGTGGGTCGATTCGACAAAGGACCGGAAGTTGTCGAAGTCCTCCATGTCCTCGCGAAAATCGCGCTGGATCCGCTGGTCGATCAATCGCAGGCCGAAGATGCGGTTGACCATGTCATCGACATCTATCGCGGAGACGAATAGACCGAAAGAGTCCCTGTTCAGATCCTGTACGATCAGCTCCATGCCGCTGCGAAACGCCTGGGCCATTCGCGCCTCAGCGGCCTCGCGCTCGGCATAGTCGTCATCCTGCGCCATCGCAAGGGGCGCGATGCCGAGCAGCATCAGCGCCAGCAAACTCTTGATACTCACTTCCACGCGCACCTCCTTTCGGAGTGGGTTTGGACCGCGATCCTCATCGCAGATTCCACGGCTCAGGTCAGATTAACCCGAGCGAACTTTCGTTTCCCTACCTGATAGACGTTGGTCGTACCGGCATCGATGGTCAGAGAGCGGTCCTCGACACGCTCGCCGTCGATCCGCACGGCACCCTGCTTGATCATGCGGAACGCCTCACCGGTGCTGGTCACGAGACCCGCGCCCTGGAGCAAGTAGGCGATGCCGAGGCTGCCCTCATCGGACTCGATGGTGAACTCCGGCATTTCATCGGGGATCGCACCCTCTCGGTGCCTGGCGACGAAATCTGCCTGCGCTTTCTCGCCCGCCTTCTCGTCGTGGAAGCGCGCTACGATCTCGCGAGCCAGTTCGAACTTGGCGTCCCGCGGATTCATCCCCTCGTCCACCTTCTTCTTCAGGCCGGCGATGTCATCGAGGCTGCGGAAGCTCAAGAGCTCGAAGTAGCGCCACATCATGTCGTCCGATATCGACATGAGCTTGCCGAACATCTCGCCCGGCGGATCCGTGATGCCCACGTAGTTGTTCTCCGACTTGGACATCTTCTTCACACCGTCCAGGCCCTCGAGCAGCGGTGTCGTCATGACCAACTGGGGCGGTTGCCCGAAGTCCTGCTGCAACTGCCGGCCGACGAGCAGATTGAACTTCTGGTCTGTGCCGCCGAGCTCGACGTCGGCTTTCAACGCGACCGAGTCGTAACCCTGGACGAGCGGATACAGGAACTCGTGGATCGAGATCGGCTGTCCACCTTTGTAACGCTTGCTGAAATCATCCCGCTCGAGCATGCGGGCGACGGTGTGATGCGCGGCGAGTCGGATCAGTCCCGCGGCGTCCATGTCGCCCATCCAGCTCGAGTTGAACTCCACGCGCGTCCGCTCTTCGTCCAGGATCTTGAAAATCTGGGACTCGTAGGTCTCTGCGTTGGCCTTGATGTCCTCGGGGGACAGCGGCGGGCGCATGCTGTTGCGGCCAGACGGATCGCCAATCATCCCGGTGAAGTCACCGATCAGGAACACGACCTCGTGACCGAACTCCTGGAACTGGCGCATCTTATTGATAAGAACGGTATGGCCGATGTGCAGGTCGGGCGCGGTCGGGTCGAAGCCTGCTTTGACGACGAGCGGCCGCCCTTCCTTGAGCTTGTCGGCGAGGCCGTCCTCGGGCAGCACTTCGTCGGTGCCGCGCAGCAGTTCAGCCAATTGTTGCAGCGTATCTGTCATTCAGTCCGGGCCATGCTAGATCGGGGGCGAACTTTAGCATTCTAATGAATATGAACGAAACTATCTTAAAGGACTGAGTTATAACAGTTTTTTTTGACCTGCAAGGGACTCCGCGCTAGAGTACGCGCTGGACGCCAAAGGGAGATTCGGACGTGCACCGCAGACCTAGTCCTCTGCTTCACGACTACAAGCCGTCTGGCGAGACCAAACCGAAAAAATCCAAAGCGCTACAGTGGTTTGCAGTGGGCCTCGGGGTTCCGCTGCTCGGGCTCTTGTTGATCTCGACGATGAGTACCGGACCGGCGCCGCAGCCTACCGGTGAGGATCCTTCGCTGGTTGCGAGCGGCACGGCAGCGGCGCCTATCGAGCGCCTGGAGTATCAAAGGCCGGTACTCGAAGTCGTCCCGGAGTTCGAGATCATCGCCGTAACGATCGGACGCGGCGACACGATGGACGGTGTATTCCGTCAGCACAACCTCAACCTCGGGCACCTGGCCGCGATCGCCGACCTCGAGGAGCCGCGACGGCTCTTCCGCCGGATGCAACCCGGTGACGAGTTCGAGATCGTGCACGATCACGGCAGTATCGTCAGCCTGTATTCGGTGCTCGATCTGACCAACGGACTCAGCGTGACGCGCGGCGCGGATGGGTTCGAGGCCGAGATCGTCGAGCGACCCATCGAAGTACGCACGCGAATGGCCTACGGCGTAATCACGTCGTCTCTGTTTGAAAGCGCGGTAGATGCCGGCCTTTCCGACCGGGTCATTATGAATATGGCGGGCATCTTCGCGTGGGATATCGACTTCGTTCTCGATATTCGCGAGGGCGACAATTACTACGTCCAATACGAAGAGATTTGGCAGAACGGTGAGTTCGTCGCGGACGGCGAAATCGTGGTTGCAGAATTCAACAACGATGGCGACACGTTCACGGCGATTCGATTCATCAACGAGGATGGTCGTTCCGATTACTTCACACCCGAGGGTGACAGCGTCCGCAAGGCCTTCATGCGCGCGCCCGTCAATTTCACGCGGATCAGCTCGAACTTCAACCCGAATCGCCGGCACCCCATCCTGAATACGATCCGCGCACATCGCGGTGTCGACTACGCCGCGCCGCGCGGCACACCAATCATGGCGGCGGGCGATGGACGGGTTATCTTCCGCGGCGTCAAAAACGGCTATGGCAACACCATCATCCTGCAGCACGGCGGCAACATCACCACGCTCTACGCGCACATGTCGTCGTTCGCAAGAGGCGCCGGGAATGGAGCACGAGTGCGGCAGGGTCAGACGATCGGTTTCGTCGGCTCGACGGGACTGGCGACAGCCAATCATCTTCACTACGAATACCGTCTGAACGGCGTACACCGCAATCCTCGCACCGTGTCACTGCCGCAGGCCGAACCAATCGACGCGCGCTATCGCGAGGCATTTCTCACCAGCGTCGGACCG
>CALZMR010000131.1 GCA_945788575.1 uncultured Woeseiaceae bacterium | reverse complement strand
CATATCTCACTCAGAAGCTGTCGCGCGCCGTCTCCCGTGAGACAGTCGAAGGCGACATCGACGAACACGTCGATCGGATCGTCACGCAGCAGGTCGCCGGCAAGGCCGCGTTGCACAGCGAGCCGCACCTCAGCCACATCCACCGCGAGATCGTGTCCCGGCCGCGCGACAAGGAAGCGGCGCTGAATCTGTATGGCAAGCTTCGCAAGGGTATCGACGTGGCGGCAGACCTGGGAGCTGCGGCGCAACGCCGGCTGATGGCCGCAGGACTCATCGAGGTCGATGAATCCGGCGACCTGCGCATTCGAAATCGAATCTACGCGCGCGTATTTACGGCGCGCTGGGCGAACGAGAATCTCTCGACAGAGTGGCGCACTCCACTGGTGGCCGCCGCTCTCATTCTTGCGGTCATTGCGATCCCGCTGTGGTACACGCAGTGGCTTCCCCGGTCCTACGTCGGTGTCCTGACGTCGGAACAGACGGAATTCCCGGTGGCTGAAAGCGCGTGGCTGAATCTGCGTTCGTTCCCAGGACACAGCGCGACGGCCGACAATCTCTACCGCACGTTCCTGCACGATAGGGCCGAGCTGACCGACGACGTCGACGTAATATCCGAAATCGCGTCGAGATCCGCTCAGCTCCCGGGATCGGGACTGATGCCAGCGCAGCTCCTCGCGGAATTCTGGGATCGACGAACTCGAGATGCCGTACGCGGCGAGCGCCGCGACGAGGCACTAATGGCGTCGCTCGAGGCGCTGGTTTTATCGACGGCAGAGCGGCGCAACCGCAGTGCGATGCTTGTCGACGACGACTATCCGTTACTGCTCGGGAGCTTGCCCCCGAGTGCCGGCGACGGATTCGTGTTCAATCCAGGGAATCTGGTGCTCACGGCAGCCGAAGGTTCCGTCGTCTCTCAATGGTCATTGCGACCGCAGGGTTTGACGCGCATAGAGGATTGGCGAATCACGGCGCTGGAGGTGACGCCGCTCGTCCGGCGAGTGATCGTCGATCGCGACGGAACCGCTGGCCGTGTCGGACTGACGCTGAATGTCAGTCATCCGCGTTTCGCAGACCTGCGCATTCGCGTCATTTCACCGTCGGGACGCGTGGCTGAGCTGGAATTCGACCGTGAGTTTGCGGCAAGCAACGAAGAGATTCGGGTGCCGGCGAGGCAGTTGCAGCCCCTCGTTGGCGAGACGCTGCGAGGCACCTGGAGCATCAGTATTCGCGACGAGGCAACAGGCGTCGTCGGACGCCTCGTCGGCTGGAGCCTGACTCTGAATTCCCAGGCTCTCGTCGAGGACTTTCAGCGAGGGCTGAGCGTTCCCGATCCGACGGAGCGTCAGACCGACCAGTTCTGGGTCAGTCCGGACGGCCGATATGCGGTTGCGCGTGCGACGCAGAGCGACAGCGCTCGTCTTTGGGATCGAGCGACAGCGCTCGTCTTTGGGATCTCGCCTTCGGCAACCCGATTGCGGCGATTGCAGTGGGTGAAAACGAGCAACTCATCGGACTGGATGCGGGTGCACGGCGACTCGTCACGTCAACCTTCGACACCGTAAGCCTTTGGGATAATTCGACAGGCAAGCGCGTAGCAACGCTACCGGTTGGAGCCGGCAGCGAGTCGGCGACGCTCACCACAGGGGGGCGTCATCTGCTCGTTCAGGAGCGCGGCGATGTTGAGTCCCGCATCGTGCTCTGGAGTCTTGACGACGCTGCTGTTGTCGGCGAACTCGTGGTGGCGGGCGGGCCAGCGCTCGTTGCGGTCGACGCGAACGCCAACCGTGTCGCGATCGCCGATTACGATCGGGCTGTCCGAGTCTGGGACCTTACGACCGGTGAACTGCTGGCTCAGCTGGATTTGCCCAGGCAGCCGAGTGAGATTCGGATGAACGCATCCGGTCAGGTCCTCGGCGCCGTATTCGGCAACGATGGCCTGTCGCTAACCGAGATAGCGTCTCCCGGGGTGCCGCTACTCGAGGAGCTGGGGACCGGACGATGGCAGCTCCGCTTTTCGGCGTCCGGGGCGTGGGCGATGGCGGGCAGGTCGGAGAGTGGTTTTCAACTTTACGATACTCGCGATGGCCGGCAGATTGGACCCTTACTGGGGATAGGGAACGATCTTCTGGCGTTCAGCAACGATGAGAATGTCGTGGTCACGGAGTCGGCGGACGGCGGCGTGCGATTCTGGAGGATGCCGGCCGCGACGATCACGGTAGCCGAGCAGACGCAGGAGCATACGATCTGGGCCCCGTCCGGTGAGACGGTCGTCGTGGCCTTTCCAGGCGCCGCGCGCATCGCCGTCGGCGATCGCTCCGGCCACGTGCATATTCTGGATGCGTTCGATATCAGCGCCGCGCTGGTTCGCGAGAGCGCCGACGTGAGTTTTCTCGGCCACAACGCGCCGGTTCGCGGTCTCGAAGCGAGCCCCGACGGCCAGTTCGTTGCGAGCTTCGCGGCCGATAATTCCATTCGCCTCTGGAACGCCAGCGACGGGCTGCCGGTGCCATTGAGGGTCGATACGTCGGGCGCTGATATTGAGCTGCTCGCGTTCTCGAAAGACAGCTCGCTACTCGCAATGCTTGCCGGTGGCCGGGTGACGCTGGTGAATGTGGCGAGCGGCGAGATTGTCGTGGATATCGAACTTGGCGAGCCTCATGCTGCTGCGGCATTTGGCGACAATGAGACGCTCTATCTCGGCAGCGAATCGGGCACGCTCAATGCGCTTTCCGTCGGTTCGAGCGGTGAGTGGAGCCTGCGTCGGCTTTGGACAGGCGAGGCAGCGATCAGACGTCTGGAGGCGTCGCCATCGGGTCGGTACCTGGTACTCGTCGACGCCGAGAACCATGCTACCCAGTTTAACGTCGAGGAAGGCCGGCTGGGTGCCATGCGACTCGAGTTGCCGTCTGCCGTCGAAGACATTGCATTCACCCCTGGCGGGTCGCGTGTTCTGTTCCGCACTGCTCGCTGGGTACATCGCGCAGGTTCCTCGGCGGCTGGCCTGATCTGGTTCGAGGCCACGCTGGTACCGCGCCCGTTACGCAGTGCCCGCATCGTATTCGCCAGTGGTGTCGACCGGGAGAATCTGGTCGGCGCGAAATTCTATCTGCCGGTCGCGAGTGACGGTGCGCTCAGACTCAGGGAATTCGTATTCTCCAGCAACGAACCGCCGACGCTATTCGGCAACAAGGACGAGCTCATTGCAGATTGGCGGCTGCGATTAGCGCTGAGCGAATCAGAGCCCGAGGTTCCCTAACGCCGCTCGCCGCGGAGCGTCCTGACCAGGATTTCGAGCTTCGCCGCCGTCACATCGCGAGCGGCCACCGGTTCGCCGACAGTGACCGGCACCTTTGAGAATAGTCGCCCAGGTAGCCTGCGGAGGCTGCCGTCGGAGCGTCGACTGAACCAACTCCCCCACAGGTTTCCCAGTGCGATCGGCACGACCGGTACTGGCCGGCGTGCGATGATCTTCTCGATGCCCGGTCTGAATCGTTGTACTTCTCCATTGCTGGTGATGCCGCCCTCCGGAAAGACGCAGACGACATTCCCCGCCGCGAGTTCCTCATCGACTTTCTCGAATGCCTCATTCATAACCTGCTCGTCTTCGCGCGCGGAAGCGATCGGAATCGCATGCATGTGTCGAAAGAAGAACCTGAGCAACGGTATGTCGAAAATCCTGTACCACATGACGAAACGCATCGGCCGTCGCACCGACCCCGCCAGGATAATCGGGTCTATGAAGCTGACGTGATTGCAAACGACAAGCGCGGGCCCACGTTCAGGTATGTTCTCCAGCCCTGTTACCCGCAGGCGATACAGAACGCTGATGATGAGCCATGCCAGGAATCGCATCAGGAATTCCGGCAATAGCGTGTAAATGTATATCGCGACGATTGCGTTCAGTGCGGCGATCACGAGGAACAGTTCCGGAATCGAGAATCCGGAGCTCAGGATCGCAATGGACATCACGGATGCGAACACCATGAAAATGGCGTTGATGATGTTGTTGGCGGCGATGATCCGAGACAGATGGTGACGCTCCGCACGCTGCTGGATCAGGGCGTAAAGTGGAACGCTGTAAAAGCCGCCGAACGCTCCAAGCATCGCCAGATCGAAGAGCACACGGATGCTGCCGGGACGAGAGAGAAACTCACCGAACGAGCCGACGGCCGTTCCGTTGACCATTGGCTGCGCGAAGTACAGGTCTACCGCGAACAGCGTGAGTCCGATGGAACCGAAAGGCACCAGTCCGAGTTCTATGCGGTGGCCCGACATGCGTTCGCAGAGCAGTGCGCCGATACCGACGCCGACGGCGAATGCGACCAGAAGTCCTGTCGCCACAGCCTCGCTGCCATTCAGAATATCGGCTGTGTAGGCGGGAACCTGCAGCGTCATTGCCGACCCGAAGAACCAGAACCACGAAATACCAAGTATCGAAAGGAATACGCTGCGATCTTCGCGGGCGAAGCCGACAATACGCCACGTCTCGCGCCAGGCGTTCACGTGCACGACGAGATCCGGGTCGACCGCGCGCGTCACAGGAACCCGTCGGCTGGTCAGATACCCGAATACGGCGAAGCCGATCAGACAACTCGCGATGAGTAGCTGATCGTCGGGACTGATGGCGATCGTCAGTCCGCCGATTATCAGGCCCAGAATGATCGCAAGGTATGTTCCCGATTCCACGAGTGCGTTGCCGCCGATCAATTCGTCGTCCGCCAGTTGTTGCGGGAGGTAGGCGTATTTCACCGGACCGAACAGCGTCGACTGGCAGCCCATCAGGAACAGAACGCCCAAAAGGACGGGATAGCTTTCGGTCACGAAGGCCAGGGCGGCGATGATCATCAATGCGATTTCGAGTAGCTTGATGCGTCGCATCAGCATCGACTTCTCGTACTTGTCCGCAAGCTGTCCGGCAGTTGCCGAGAACAGAAAATAGGGGAGTATGAATAGCGCCCCGGCGACGTTCGCCAGTTGACTGACGTCCATGTCGAGGACCTGCACGCCCTGGAAGGTCACCAGAATCACGAGGCCGTTGCGGAACACATTGTCGTTCAGCGCGCCCAGAAACTGTGTGACGAAGAACGGTGCGAAACGGCGCTGCCCCAAAAGTCTGAACTGACTCGAATCTGACAACGCCTGCATCCCTGGAATTACGGCCCGCGCCACTATAGCACCGGCGTTTGAACGCGGATTCGCGCCCCGATGGGTGTCCGGGGCGGGCAACCTTCAAAACTGCGAACTCGCGTCGCTCCTGGTCGAGGATGCCGATGTTATGATGCGTCACAGAGCCTTGATTTTTCGACCAAATAGACAATTTATTGCATCGCAGCATGAGATCGCCGTCACACATCCTCCTCCTCGTCGCAGTGTTCGTTGCGGCGGGCTGTTCGAAAGAGCCGCCTCCGAGATCGGTCACCGAATTCGTGGCGAACGAGCTGCTGCTCGAAGCCGCGCTCGTGCGCTGCACGCAGAACCGCTCCGAAATGCGCTACGACCCCGAATGCATCAACGCTCGAGAAGCGGCGAACGTGATCGAAGCGCGAGAGGTCGAGGAGCATCGCGCTGAACTCGATGCCCAATCCGAGGCCAAGCGTGAGGCCCTCCGCCAGACCCAGGAAGCGGCAGCCCAGGCACGCCGCAGGGCGGCCGAAAACCAGCGGCGGAGAGAGGAAGCGGAGTATCTCGCACAGTTCGGCGACGTGCCGGCCGGTGAAACGTCTTCCGCCGAACTAGCAGGAAACATGCCCGGGGTCGTCATCTCCGAGAGTGCTGACGACACGGATGAGGGCGGCGGTTACGAAACGGGCGGCGTCTATGTGTCGCCTTATGAGTACACGCCGCCTGATACGACAGCAGAGCTGCCGACCGCGGGCAGCAATGCGCCAGCCGTCGCGACGGAGCCTGAGCCTGAAACAGTGGTTGAGGCTGAAGAGACGCCGAACGATCTGCAATCGGTGCGCGACGAACTCAGACGCCGTAACGAGGACGGTTCGAACTAGGCCACCTCCAACGATTGATCGAGGGCGTCCCAGGGCCTGACCAGGCCCTAATTCTCGTAGCTGTCGTCGTCCTCGACCGGGCCGTCCGGGTCCGGAACGGCAAACGTCCTCACTCTGGATTCCGGCTGAGTTTCTGGCTGCGCGCCAATCTGCATGCCCGGCTGCGTGGGCAGCCGGCGAGTTTGCGCGGTGAGCATCTGCACGAACGTATTGGCAATGTCCGGCGCAATGCTCGGCGAACTCACGAAGATTCTCTCCGGCGTCATGCGCGTATCGCCGTAGAAGGCCGCATTCGCTCGCCGGTCCATGGTCACACCGGTGCCTTCGAGGGCGACGCCGGCGAACAGGCCGCGGCTTCGCGAGTACGATACTACCTCGGCCTGAAACTCCCAGTCGGTCGCAGCGCTCGTGTGTCGGCCGACCGGCCCTGCAGCGATAGAGGCGTCAGCGCCGAGAGTCAGCGTGCCGTTGGCGATCCCGTCAACACCCTGACGGGTCTTGAAGACGAGGATGATGTCCGTTGACTGCGCGCCGATCTGCCAGCCGACGCTGCCGCCGGTGACGGTAATGAACGCCGGATTGCTCCAGGAATTGTCATCCTGGCGGACGACGAGTATGCCCTTGCCGCGACGCGCGCCGAGGCCGAAACCGACCTTGACCACGTTCGGAATGACGGCGATAGCGTAGGCCCTGGAGAGCAGGGCGGGCGGAATGGTTTGCTCAGGAGCTCTGAAAAAACGCATGGTCGTCTACCGGGTCTGCAACGAGAGCATGATACACCTTGGACGCCTCCGGGCGTGCGAGGTTCAGTGGTCGTCGCGGCACTAAACGGCGGCGCTCGCTGCCGATTCAGGCCTCACCGAACAAGAGCGGTGGCAACGGACAGTCCAGTGTCGCGCAGGTGGCCCGGATCAACTCTCTTTCCTCGATCGAGAGTCGGTCGTCGTGGGCCGCGATGACGCTTATCGCCTGCACGAGTTTTCGCCGGCTCTTGCCATTCAGCGCGAGCAAGGTATCGAGACTGCCGTCGAGTATCTCTACAGAGACGGCAGCTCTGGGCCGTATATCCTCTTGCTGGGCCCACTCACCCAGGAGTTCGGCACCGGCGCGGTAGGCGGCCTCGCGTTTGCTCGGGTCGTCGTCGCCCTGTTCGGCCACGATTGTCAGCAAGCTGGCGGCGGCTGCCCGGACCGCCTTGCGGCGCGCACGTCTCGGCGCGTGCCGCCCGGAGGGGTCGGCCGCCTGATTGAGACTCTTTGTCAAAACCCGATAGAAGCAGAATTCGTACAGGTCGATCGTACCGTCCACTTCGATCAAGCGCTGTGCGAGTTCGGTCAGGTAGACGAGCTGCGGGGCGGGTCGCAGCTTCAGCGCGGGAAAAGCGACTTCGAGCAGCGGCAGCCGATATCGCGCATCCGCCGTCAGTAGTTTGTCGAAGTATCGCCGTACGAGCTGCGCTCGTTGAGCGCCCAATTGCTCCTCGATCAGGCTCATCTGACGAGTCAGCGTGTCTCCGGACCGGTCCAGAAGCAGCGCGACCGCCAACAGATACGAAGACTCGCTGGAGTGAGCGGCGTCGTAGAGATCGTCAGGAATCGAACTCCGAAGATCCTGCGCGTAGCGGACGTGCTCGGCAGCGGGCTGACCGACGGACTCGATGATCGATTCGGCTGCGACCGCGACGCCGCCGGCAAGTGCGCTGGTGAGGTCGCTGCTCAGGCGATCCTCGTCGCCGTCTTCCAGCTGCTGGCGCATGGTCATTGCATCGACATGCGGATACTGGCTTTCGTCAAAACTCGGGTCCAGCGCCTTGATTCGATCCGTGAGCGGCGGATGCGTCGCGAACATGCCGAACAAGCGAGAACCCCTGCCGAACAGCATGTGGCTGACCTCCTCGGGATCGGCGACCTTTATCAGCGATGACTCGCTATAGCCGCCAATCTTCTTTAGTGCGCCTGCAATACCGCGATTCTGTCGCGTGAATTGAACGGCCGACGCATCGGCCAGGTATTCGCGCTGCCGGGAGACGCCGGCCTTAATGACTCTTGCGAAGAAGACGCCTACTGCGCCAAGGACGGTGAGGCCCAGGCCGATGACCAGCACGACGATCGCGCCGCGGTCGCGACTTCTTCCGATGTGATAGGTGCCGCGCAGGACAAAACGGCCGATCAGGCCGAGCGCGAGAATCCCGAACAGGATTCCCATCAGCCTGATGTTCAGACGCATGTCGCCGTTCAGGATATGGCTGAATTCGTGAGCGATAACGCCCTGCAACTCGTCTCGATCCAGCAGTTCGAGTGTCCCTCGAGTCACGGAAACGGCGGCGTCGGTCGGGGCGTAGCCTGCGGCGAAGGCGTTGATGCCGCTCTCCTCTTCCAGAACGTAGATGTCCGGTACGGGCACGCCAGAGGCGATCGCCATTTCCTCGACCACGTTGCGCAGCCGCCGGCGCAACGGGTCCACGGTATCCGCTGACACAAGGGTGCCGCCCATTTGAGTGGCGACCTTGCCGCCACCGGAGGACAGCACCGCGGTCTTGAAGAATGTGGCCCCAATGATCAACAACGAGGTGAGGAGCGCGGTGAGCAGCAGAATCGACGAATGGACGCCGAGGAAGGTTCCGCTTCTATAGACCGGGTCCGAAGTGCTGTAAACGGCGAAGCCGACGATCGCCGTGACGCCCGCGACGATCGAAAGCGTCGCGAGCGCATACGCTAAGACTAGCCACTTACTGGCTCGTCGTGCGCGATCCTGGGCCTCGAAAAAATTCATGGCCGTCAGTCAGCCGCCGAGAGCTGTCAGGTAAATGAAACTTCAGGCGCTTCGCGCTTTTCGGGCTCGTCGATCTCGAGGAACTCGGCCGCCTCGAAGCTGAAGAAGCCAGCCATGACGTTGTTCGGGAAGTTCTGCACCGAGTTGTTATAGCCCATGACCGAATCGTTGAACGCTTGGCGCGAGAAGGCGATCTTGTTCTCGGTGCTCGCGAGTTCTTCCTGGAACTGCATCATGTTCTGATTGGCCTTGAGGTCCGGGTAGGCTTCCGAGAGCGCGAACAAGCGGCTCAGCATAGAGCTGAGCGCGCCTTCCGAGGCGCCGAGTTCCTTGATCGCCATGGCATTCGCAGGGTCGGCCTTGGCAGCATCCAGGCTGGAGACTGCCGCGTTGCGGGCTTTGATGACGCCTTCGAGCGTCTCGCGCTCGTGCTTCATGTACCCTTTGACCGCTTCGACGAGGTTCGGGATCAGGTCATGCCGGCGCGTTAGCTGGACGTCGATCTGCGCGAAGGCGTTACGTACTCGGTTCCGCTCGTTAACGAGTCGGTTGTAGATTCCGATTGCCCAGAAGACAATAACGGCGATGATGCCGAGGAAGATCAGAAATGAGATCAATGTCCCGCTCCTTGTCTGGGGTTGAGAAGACCAAGCATAGCGCCGGAGCGCACATTTCTCTATCTATGGTGTTGATTTTATTGATTTCAATGCCGTTGCAAGCCGAGTGGCACGGCGAGGCACGGCCTTTGATGGGCACCGAGGTCAGCGTTTGGCTCTGGCACGAAGACGAAGCGGAAGGGCAGCGCCTGGTCGACGCGGTCTTCGACGAGGCGTCCCGAATAAACGAACACATGAGCACCTATATCGAGTCCAGCACGATAAGCGAGGTGAATCGCCGCGCCGCTCGAGAGCCCGTGTATGCCGGTACCGAATTGCTGACGCTCATAGAGCGCGCGCTCGACATCTCCGAATTGACGCATGGCGCGTTTGATATCACCTACGACAGCGTTGGTCAGCACTACGACTTCCGCGAGCGTACGCGGCCCAGCGAGACGATGATCGAGGAGGAACTCGATCGCATCGACTATCGCCTCGTAGAATTGGATAGGGTGGCCAGCACAGTGCGTTTTCTGCGCGATGGCGTGCGTATCAACCTGGGCGGGATCGCCAAGGGATACGTCGTGGAACGCGGCGTCGATATACTCCGCGTCTCCGGTGTCGAGCACGCGATCGTCACGGCCGGCGGCGACTCCAGAATGCTTGGCAATCGGCGCGGCCGGCCGTTCATGATCGGTATCCGGGACCCGCGCAGAGACGGAGAGGTCGCGATATCAGTACCGCTCGAGAATGAGGCGATCTCGACCTCGGGAGACTACGAACGCTTTTTCGACGAGGACGGCATTCGGTATCACCACATCATTCAGCCGGAAACCGGCACCCCGGCCGAAGGCGTGCACAGTGCAACGGTATTCGGGCCCGACGCCGTCATGACCGACGCCCTGTCGACGTCGGTGTTCGTCATGGGCGTCGACCGGGGTTTGAGGTTGATTGCGACGCTGCCGGACTACGAGAGCATCGTCATCGACGCCCAGGGCCGGATCTACTACTCGGACGGCCTTCAGCCGCCGGAAAGTGACGAAACGACGCCGCCCGGCGGCTGAGCGGGGCACGCAACGAACCGCGATCTGTCGCCGAAAGGCGACGGATTTTCACTTTAAATTCAGGTTGATAGGCTTATCATGGATAGCCTGTCCGGATACGTATGGAGTGCGCCCGGGCGGCCTGAGATGGGCGAACGCGCACGCCCCGTAAATCTCTGGAAAAGACAGCGACTTAACGTAATCCCTTGAGATTGCGTCTGAGGTCTCAGCACTCCAGGAAGTAGAAGCAGAGGGGGTTCGGCCGCGATTCAGCCACAGTTCGGTCGACGACGGGCGCTTAATTATGTTGAGGCAGAACGGGTTTGTGTGACGATAATCACGGCCCGCGAAAGCCCGCGCTGTCACCATCTGCAATCGGCGCTATACGACGACGTCTGCCAGCGCCCGTACTACGCGAATGGAATCAGGCTGACAACACAAGGATTGAAGCGATGAAGATCAGGAAAGCGCTTATGGGCCTCGCATTGACCGTACTTACGGCGACGAGCCTGGCATCGTCCGACCTCGCCGGACAGCCGGCTCCGGATTTCGCTCTCAGGAGCTCCACTGGGGAGAACCTGAGGCTGTCCGAGTACCGCGGTGATGTCGTGATGATTAATTTCTGGGCAACCTGGTGTGGCCCATGCCGTCAGGAAATGCCCCTGCTCGACGACTTGTACTCGCGCTATCAGCGCGTCGGATTCAACCTGCTTGGCGTCAATATCGACGATGACTCTTCGCGGGCGATGAACATGGTCCGCGAGCTCGGCGTGAATTTCCCGGTCCTGTTCGACGATCGCAAGGAAGTAAGCCGGATGTACGACGTGGACGCGATGCCGGTCACGGTAATCGTGGATCGCGAAGGCAACGTCCGCTATGTCCATCAAGGGTACAGGCCTGGTTATGAGGAACTGTACCTCGACCAAATTCGCTCACTGTTGAGAGAGTAGTCACGCGCGCCGGCACATCGAGTTTGAGGTGCCGGCGTTTGTTTCTGAGGAGAGAGAACGTGACATCAGTAAGAATCCTGGGTCTGTCACTGGCCGTTTTGCTGGCGGTCGTATCCGTCGCCTCCGCGCAGGAGTCTGCGACGGCTGATTCGAATCTCGTGGCAGCAACCGAAGCTGAATCGAGACAAGAGTTCAGAGCGCTCGACGAGGACGTACAGGACCTCAAGAAAGAGGTGCTCGACCTCAACCGCGATCTGTTCCTGCTGGAGGAAGAATTGCTCTTCCCGGCAAACTCTCAGGTTGCGTTCTTCGTCTCGCTCGACGTCGGTGAATATTTCGCGCTCGACTCAGTGAGCCTGCGCATCGACGGTCGCGAAGTCGCGAATTATCTGTACACGGAGCGCGAAGTCGATGCGCTGCTGCGCGGCGGTGTCCATCGTCTGCACATGGCCAACCTGCGCACCGGCGAACACGAACTCATTGCGATATTCACCGGACAAGGTCCGCACACTCGCGATTACAGGCGCGGCGCGACGATCACGATCGAAAAAGGAATCGGCGCGAAGTACCTCGAGCTGGAGATTACCGACCGGGTCACGGCTCAGCAGCCGGAATTCGAAATTCGGGAATGGGAGTGATCATTGCCCAACGGTCGCTTCATTGCCGTAGCGCTTGGTATCTGCCTCGCATTGGCGCCTCTGCCGGCGCTGCACGCAGACGAACCTGAGCCGATAGTCGTCGAGGACCTGCACTACGGTGAGGTCCTGTTCTACTTCTACCAGGAAGATTACTTCCCGGCTATCGTCAGATTGCTTGCGGCTCAGTCGCAGTCGCAGCTGCAGAACCACGTCGACGATTCGGAACTGCTGCTCGGTGGGATGTACCTCTCCTACGGTCATCACCTCGAGGCGGCAGCAATCTTCGAGCGCTTGCTGGCAAACAACGTGAATCCCGAGGTCAGGGATCGCACATGGTTCTTTCTCGCAAAGATCTGGCGGCAGCGCGGCTATCTCGATGAGTCGCAGCAGGCCCTGGACCGGATCGAGGGCGAGATGGGCAGGAACCTTCAGCGCGAGGCGAACATGCTTCGCGCTCAGCTGCTGATAGATCGGGGTGAATACGACGCCGCGATCGCGTTACTCGAGGACTGGCGAGGCCGCACTGAGTGGTCGAGCTATGCTCGATTCAACCTTGGCGTTGCGCTGGTTCGCAGCGGCCGTGTCGAAGATGCAGCCGTCATCCTGAATGAACTGGGTGACATGAATCCATTCAACGAGGAACTGACTTCGCTGCGCGACAAGGCGAATCTCGCGCTCGGCTATGCCTTGTTGCAGGACGGGCAGCCGGATGCAGCCAGGCCCGCGTTGCAGCGGGTACGTCTGGAGGGTCCGTTCTCGAACAAGGCCTTGCTCGGTGTCGGCTGGGCCGACGCGGAGAACGAGTATTACCAGCGTGCGCTGGTCCCCTGGATGGAATTGCGTAGCCGCGATTTGCTCGATCCCGCGGTGCAGGAGTCGATGCTCGCGATTCCTTATGCGCTCGCGCAGCTTGATGCCGTCAGCCAGGCGGCGGACCACTATCTCAATGCGATCGAGGCGTTCTACGAAGAAACCTACCGCCTCGATCGGACGATCGAACATCTGGAGACGGGTTCGTTCTTCGACGAATTCATCGAAGACGATCCGGTGGACTGCACGGGCTGGTACTGGCGTCTCGACGAGCTTCCGGAAGTTCCGGTAGCTCGCTACTTGTTTCATTTGCTGGCGACGCACGAGTTTCAGGAAGGCCTCAAGAACTATCGCGATCTGAACTACATGCACCGCAATCTCGAAGTCTGGCAGCAGAGTGTCGATGTGTACTCGAACATTCTCGAGACGCGTGTGGAAGCCTACGAGGAGCGGCTGCCAAGGGCCGAAGAGGCGCTTGAGCGCGCGGATCTCGACGGCATGGTGGATCGTAAACTCGAATTCGACGCTCTCCTCAACGACATCGAACATAGTCACGACTGGCTCGCGCTGGCGACCGTTGAAGAGTTCGAGATGTGGGGCGAAATCACGAGCCTCGAGGCGACGCCCGCATTGCAGGCAGACATCCCCGAGGCGGAGGAAGTTCGGCGCAAAATCCGGCTTCTCAAGGGCGTATTGCAATGGGAGCTTGAAAGAGCCTTCAGAGAGAGGCTCTGGCGGATTCGTCGCGATCTGCAGGATACCGGCGAGGCGCTGGTGGAAACGCAGCGCATGCGCAGGCAGATCGACGAGTCGATGCGGCAGCAGCCGATCGAGTTCGCCGCGTTCTCGGACCGCGTGTACGGGCTCGAGCCGCGTATCGAATCACTACAGATGCGTATCGAAGACGAGATGGCGGCGCAGCGCGAATACCTGCAGGCGATCGCCGTCGGTGAACTTCAGGCGCAGAAGGATCGTCTCGACATATACACGGTTCAGGCGCGATTCGCGCTTGCCGCGATCTACGACATGGCGGCGACGGTCGGCGAGGTGACCGAATGAAGCGGCTATTTGCAGCGCTTCTGTTGACCGCATCGCTTGTCGGTGTCGCGGCCCATGCGGATCGCGTGCGCGACCAGGATACGATCAGAAGCCTCGATCGCGAACGTGTCGTCGTTCGCCCGGGCAACGTCATCGTCAACAGCTCGGATCTGGCGCGCGACAACTATCGTGCTTTCCTCGATCTCGTATCCGACGATCCCGAACTGCGCGCGGAGGCCATGCGGCGGTTGGGCGATCTCGAGCTGGAGGCGACCGAGGCTGAACAGCTGCAGGAAAATGTCGACGCGCTGGAAACGCGCGGCTACGACAATGCCGTGGGACTCTATCAGCAGTTGCTGGAAGCCTATCCCGACTACCGTCGAAACGACACGGTGCTCTACCAATTGGCGCGCGGCTATGAGATTGGCGGTCGGACCGATGAGGCGCTGGACGTTCTCAATGAACTCGTTGCGGGTTATCCGGATACGCCGCTGATCGATGAAGTTCAGTTTCGCCGCGGTGAGATGCTGTTCCTGCGTCGCAATTACAACGA
>CALZMR010000130.1 GCA_945788575.1 uncultured Woeseiaceae bacterium | reverse complement strand
ACGCCGTCCTGTTCTACGGTCACGGTAACCTCACCCTGCGCATCTTCACCGATCGATGCGCTGTGCAGTTCGAAGTTCCTGATGACCACCTGCACGCCGGTGACATTCTCGAGCGCGGTGAATGCCGCGGCCACCGGTCCGTCGCCTTGTGCGGTCTGACTGACGGTTTCGCCGTCTTCTCCGATGAGTTCGACGGTCGCGCTCGCGAGTTCGTCGGTGTTCGTGGTCACGGACAGAGACTTCATCAACCACGGTCCAGACGACGTGTTGTCGGCGTTCATTATGATCGCTTCGATGTCACCGTCATAGACGTCCTTCTTGAGGTCCGCGAGTTTCTTGAACTCCTTGAACGCACGATTGGTCTCGAACTCGTCCAGGTCGAAACCGAGCTCGCGTACCCGATCGCGAAACGCATGTCGACCGCTGTGCTTGCCCAAAACCAGATTGGACTTACTCAGGCCCACGTCCTCTGGGCGCATTATATCGTAAGTCGAAGCATGCTGCAGCATCCCGTGCTGGTGAATGCCGGCCTCGTGGGCGAATGCGTTCTCGCCGACGATGGCCTTGTTGCGCGGTACGTGCATGCCGGTAATGCTGGAGACGAGCCGCGAGGTCGGGTAGAGCCGTCGGCTGTCGATCTCCGTGTGCAAGTCGAAGAACTCAGAGCGCGTTCGGAGTGCCATTACGACTTCTTCGAGACTGCAGTTGCCGGCCCGTTCACCGATGCCGTTGATCGTGCACTCGATCTGCCGAGCGCCGGCACGAACGGCAGCGAGGCTGTTCGCAACCGCCATACCCAAATCGTTATGGCAGTGGACGGAGAGCGTTACGTCGTCGATACCCGGTACGTGCGCCTTCAGATAGCGAAACAACTCGTCGAATTCGGCCGGCACCGTGTAGCCGACCGTGTCCGGAATGTTGATCGTCGTGGCGCCGGCCTCGATAGCCGCGGTCACCACCTCGGCCAGATAGGAGAGTTCGGTGCGCGACGCGTCTTCCGGTGAGAACTCGACGTCATCGACCAGTTCGCGGGCAAGAGTGATAGCGCCGACGGCACTCTTGATGATCTCCTCCTTCGCCATCCTGAGCTTGTGCTCACGGTGGATGGCGCTGGTCGCCACGAATACGTGGATCCGATGTCGGTCCGCACCTCTGACGGCTGCGTGTACTTTCTCGATGTCCTCGGGAGTGCAGCGCGCGAGTCCGCAGATCGTTGGCCCGAAGTTCTCGTCGGCAATCGCTTTGACCGCGTCGAAGTCGCCCGGAGACGCGGCCGGGAAACCGGCCTCGATAATGTCGACGTTGAGGTCGGCGAGTGCCTTAGCGACCCTGAGCTTCTCGCGCAGGGTCATGCTGCACCCTGGCGCTTGTTCCCCGTCGCGCAGGGTCGTGTCAAAGATGTGTATGCGTTTGTCGTCGGGCGTACCGGATGCCATTACATTGCTCCGTCGAATTGTCAGCCTTCCAGCCAGTCCATTCTGCTGCGCAGATTGCGGCCGACGTCCTCGATCGGGTGTTCGAGATCGGCATTCATGCGGCGTTTGAATTCGGGCATGCCGTTTTCGTTTTCGGCGATCCAGTTGTTCGCGAAGGTGCCGTCCTGGATATCGCCGAGAATGGCCTTCATGGCAGCGCGGGAGTTGTTGTCGACAACACGTGGACCGCTGATCATGTCACCCCAGGCCGCCGTGTCGCTGATGAACTCGTGCATTTTCCTGAGGCCGCCTTCGTGCAACAGGTCGACGATCAGTTTGAGCTCGTGCATGACTTCGTAGTAGGCGACTTCAGGCTGGTAGCCGGCCTCCACCAGAGTCTCGAAGCCCGCGACGATCAGTTCGGTCGCGCCGCCGCAGAGTACCGCCTGCTCGCCGAACAGATCGGTTTCCGTTTCTTCGGCGAATGTCGTCTCGATAACTCCCGCGCGGGCGCCACCGATTCCGGCGGAGTACGCGAGGGCAAGCTTCAACGCGTCGCCGTCGGCGTCGTGGTGGATCGCGACGAGGCAGGGCACTCCGTGCCCCTCTTCATACTGGCGACGCACGAGCCCTCCCGGGCCCTTGGGTGCGATGAGCACGACGTTCAGATCCTCGCGAGGCCCGACCTGTCCGAAGTGAATCGCGAATCCATGCGCGAACAAGAGCGTCGCGCCGTTCGGAATATCGGCCTCGACACTCTCATAGAGCTTTTTCTGAACCATGTCTGGCGTAAGAAAAGCGATGATGGTCGCGTCCTTTACGGCTTCGGCGGGCTCACGCACATCCAGGCCGTCGGCCACGGCCTTCGGCCAGCTTGCGCCGCCTTGACGCAGTCCCACGACGACGTCGAATCCGGAGTCTCGAAGATTGAGCGCGTGGGCACGGCCCTGGCTGCCGTATCCGAGGATCGTAATCTGTTTGCCGTCGAGGCAGGTCGTGTCGACGTCGGATTCTGAGTACATCTTCATTCTGTGTTCCTTGGGGCTCCAGCCGTTGTGAGCGATGAATAAAAAAAACCCCACAGTCCTTTCGGCTTGCGGGGTTGCGTGTTCTTACTGCGTTTACGCGCTACCCGCCATGACTCCTAAGGAGACCGAGGAGAAGGGCGATAAGCGGCAGCCGGCTCGTTGCCGAGTCAGCTGTCGCGGTTGTGATCGAAATACGCATGCGGCGGATCATGTTGCAAGCAATTCCGCATGTCAACTTCCGTGTTTTCAGTTACTTGTGTTACTAACTCGGCGGCGCGAGGGAAACACAAACAGACTGTGCGAAGGCTTCGTCGCGAACCGCGAAACTTATGTCGCCGAAGCAGTGGCGATACGGAACTCTTGTGTTATTCTTGCGACTCGGAACTTCGAGACCTCAACAGAATCAAGGAATAACAGGCGGGGAAACCGGGGCAAACACCCGGAAGGCCATCAAACACAGAGAAGTAAGGGTCCGAAAAAATTCATCGCCGCGGCGAAGGTGGAGAGGGTCGCGTGCGTCGGCAAGAGCACTTCCGTGTATTTTGCTTTTCATACTGAATGCGAACGGTATTCGTCGAATACATTGCATCCCTCTCCGTAAACAGTTGACAAGAAAACCGACCTTGAAGGAGCGTTCATGAAACGGTGCATAACGAGCAGTCGGCGTGCGGCCCTGGCAATTTTTGCCTCTTTGGGCCTCATGGCGTCCGGCAGCGTTCTCGCCCAGGGTGTCGACCAGGTACTGCAGGCCGATCAGCGTCGCTTAGAGTTGGCGCGTCAGTCGCAGGAGCGTATCAACAACATTGTTGAAGGTACGCGCTCGCTGGAAGATGACTACCGGGCCATTAATAAGGAGATCGATGGTCTCCGCGTTTATAACCGTCTGATGCAGGCGCAGGTCGCGGGTCAGGAGGCAACGCTCGACGATATCGCGTTGTCGATGGATCAGGTCGACGTTATCAACCGTCAGATCTTCCCGCTCATGACTCGCATGATCGAGGGTCTCGAGCGGTCGATTGCGCTCGACGTGCCATTCCTCATGGCTGAGCGCGCCGAGCGTGTTCAAGCGCTGAATGACATCATGGAGCGCTCCGATGTCAGCGTTGCGGAGAAATTCCGCAAGGTCATGGAGGCCTATCAGATCGAGAACGACTACGGCAACTCGATGGAAGCGTACGAAGAGACGCTGACGATCGCCGTCGATGGCGAAGAACAGTCGCGCAACTACAACATGCTGCGAATCGGTCGTGTCGGCCTGTACTTCCAGTCGGACGACACCCGTATCACGGGCCGTTGGGACAATGAGAATCGTGAGTGGGTCATCGACAACGGTGCTCGTAACGAAGTCCGAAAAGGCCTGCGAATGGCCAGGCAATTGATTGCTCCGGAGCTTCTAAGACTGCCGGTAGATGCGTCCTCAGACGCGGAGGCCTCCTGACATGAAAAAGATCATTAGTATTATTGCGGTCGGTTTGCTCGCATTCGGCACTGCAAGTGCCCAGGACGACGAACAAGCGGCCTCGATGGAAGAGCTTCTGCGGCTGATCCAGCAGGGTCAGGCCAGCGATTCGCAGGAAGCGCGCCAGCGTGAAGCCGAGTTCACCACTCAGCGAAATCGCCAGCAGGCGCTGCTGAATGAAGCTCGCGCGGAGCGCACCCGCCAGGAGAACGAGAGTGCTCGTCTCGAGCAGCTGTTCGAAGACAATCAGGCTCGCATCGTAGCGGCGCGTGCTGCGCTCGATGAGCGCCTCGGTGCCCTCAAGGAGCTGTTCGGCGTATTGCAGACGGTCTCTGGCGACATGCAGGGCCGCTTCGACGGCTCGCTGACGAACCTCCAGTACCCGGATCGTTCAGATTTCCTCGTTGCGCTCGGCAGCAAGATGGCAAGTGCCACCGAGCTGGCGTCGATCGAAGATATCGAGCAACTCTGGTTCGAGATGCAGCGTGAGGTTGTCGAAAGTGGCAACACGGTCCGCTTCAACCATATGGTGACGCGTGCCAATGGCGAGCAGAGCGAAATGGAGATCATCCGTGTCGGTGTCTTCAATCTGGTGTCCGATGACGGTTACCTCGAATACAACGACGACGGTTCGGTGAGCGAGCTGCTTCGCCAGCCTGAAGGCCGTTACCTCGGCACGGCAAATGACATGATGGGCGCCTCCGCTGGTGATGTCCTCGATTTCGGTCTCGACGTCACGCGCGGCGGCATTCTCGGCCTGCTGGTCGAATCGCCGACGATTCGTGATCGCATCGAGCAGGGCGGCATCGTTGGTTACTGCATCATTGCATTGGGCGCTATCGGCCTTCTGATCGCTATCTGGCGATTCTTCGGTCTGTCGAGTGCAAGCCGCAAGGTTTCGGCTCAGCTCAAGCGCGACTCTGCCAACACCGACAACCCGCTGGGCCGCGTACTGGCGGCGGCCGAGGGCAATCGAGGTGCCGATACAGAGACACTGGAACTGAAGCTCTCCGAGGCGGCACTCAAAGAGATGCCCGGGCTTACCAAGGGCTTGTTGTTCATCAAGGTGATTTCGGTGGTCGCACCGCTCATGGGTCTGCTCGGAACCGTGACCGGTATGATCAAGACCTTCCAGGTGATCACGCTTTACGGCGCGGGCGATCCGAAGATGATGGCAGGCGGTATCTCGCAGGCACTGATGACGACCGTACTCGGTCTGGTCGTGGCTATCCCGATGGTACTGCTGCACACGATCGTCAGCGGTCAGAGCCGCAAGATCATCAACATCATCCAGTCGCAAAGTGCGGGTATTGTCGCGCAGCACTCTGAGAAACAGGCCTAAGGCCGGCGAGGAGAGACAATGCTTTGGCTAACTGACAGTTTCGAAGCGATTCGGGATTTCATGAGCCTGGGCGGACCGGTACTGCGCGTCATTGCGCTGATCATCTTCGTAATGTGGGCTCTCATCATCGAGCGGATGCTTTATTTCCGCTCGGAGATGAGGCTCATGGCCAAGGGCATCCTTGAAAGCTGGGAGTCCCGGCCGGAGCGTCGTTCATGGAACGCTCAGCAGATCCGCGAACAGATGATCTCGCAGTTCGACGCGGCAACGAGCAAGGGGATCGCGATGATCCAGACGCTCGTTGCACTGTGTCCGCTGCTTGGGCTGCTCGGTACCGTAACCGGCATGATTTCGGTGTTCCAGGTGATGGCCGTTTCCGGCTCCGGAAACGTCCGCGCTATGGCCGCCGGCGTATCGCAGGCCACCGTGCCCACGATGGCCGGCATGGTCGGCGCGCTTTCCGGGGTGCTGTTCGTCACAATCCTGACCCGGCGAGCCGCGCACGAAGTCGCGTATCTTGAAGACTCGCTGACCACGGATCACTAGAGGGCCGACAATGAGTAAACATCATTTACCCGACCTGCATGGGCCCGACGAAGAGAATGAGATTAATCTCACGCCGATGTTGGACGTCGTGTTCATCATGCTGATCTTCTTCATCGTGACGGCGTCGTTCATTCGAGAAGCGGGACTTGACGTCAACCGGCCGGATGCGCCGGTTACCCAGTCGGAACCGGAAGAGCAGAATATTCTTGTCGCGATCTCTGCGACCGACGAGATATTCATCGATCGTCGTCTTATCGACCCGCGGGCCGTGCGGGCCAACATCGAACGGCTCCACGCGGAGAATCCGCAGGGGTCGGTCGTGATACAGCCGCATCCGAGGTCGACGAACAAGATGCTGACGACGGTTATGGACGCCTCTCGAATGGCAGGTGTTTACAGCATCTCGCTGGCAGACGCTCCTCAATAGCGCGGGAACCAGAGACGAGGAAATAACCATGCGAAAGCTCATGGGGCAGGAAGAGGAAGAAAATGAGATTAATCTCACACCCATGTTGGACGTCGTGTTCATCATGCTCATCTTCTTCATCGTAACGGCGTCCTTCATCAAGGAAGCCGGCATTGACGTCGAGCGTCCCGACACCTTCTCGGCAGACTCCCAGGACGATGCCGCGATCCTGATCGCGATCAGTCCGAACGACGAGATCTGGATTGACCGCAGGCAAACGGAACCTACAGCGCTTCGAGGCACGATCGAGCGCCTGCATGCCGAGAACCCGAAGGGTTCCATTGTCATCCAGGCTGACGAGAACTCCACGAACGCTGCGCTCGTTATCGTAATGGAGGCTGCCAAAGCGGCCGGCGTCACGAATGTCGCAATTGCGACCGACAACAATTAGGAACTACGCCGCAGGGCAATAGTCGAACCAGGCGGGCTCTGTAGTTATAGACATGGCGACCAGATTCGCCGAGGAGACCTGAAGAGATGATTGGCCGTTACGTATTTTCGATCGTGGTCGGCGTCATCGTCACGCTGAGCCTGCTGTTTGTCATGCAGCTGCTCATCGTGACCGGTAAGACGGCACTCACGAAGCCGCGCGACCGGGCGCAACTCGAATTCGTTCGTGTTCGGCGCAACGAAGCGTTGAACGTCGAAGACTTCACGCCCGAGAAGCCGCCACCGCCGCCGGAAGTTCCGCCTGAGGCTCCGCCGCAGGAGATGGACAATGTCGACCCCAATGCGCCGACAATCAACGTCGCGCCGCCTCAGGTATCTGCCGAGACCAATATCGGTGGCCCTGGCGGAATGAACATCGCGGAAGGCGACTACCTGCCGATCGTTCGTGTCGCGCCGGTCTATCCGGCTCGTGCGCTGTCGCGAGGTCTGGAAGGTTACGTCGATCTCGAGTTCACGGTGACAACCACAGGTACGGTTGCAGACCCGATCGTAATATTCTCGACCAGCAGTCTGTTCGAGCGCGCGGCAGTAACAGCGGTGTTGAAGTTCAAGTACAAACCGCGAGTCGTCGACGGTGTGCCTGTGGACGTGCCCGGCGTGAAGACGCGTATCACGTTTAGAATTGAGGACTAGTGCTGCGGCGCACGGACCGGAATGCCGGTTCGTGACCGTAATGGCGGGATCAAACGATCCAAGAAGGAAATACAGCGAATGCATAGCATGAATCGATTCTCAGTTGTCTGCGCAACGTTGCTCTTCAGTCTGCTCGTCGTTGAGGCAGAGCCGCCCGACTATGACGGTGCGCTGCGGATTCTCAATCGCCTCTACGATCCGGACGATCTCACGGAGTACGAGCAGGCCAATGTCCTCAATTACATCGGCTTTGTTCACTACAACATGGAGAACGTCCTCGAGGCGATCCGAATCTACGAACAGATGATTCGGATTCCCAGCCTCGAGCCTCAGATGCTGAAGCAAACGACCTACACGCTTGCGCAGCTCAACATGATGGAGGAGCGCTACGACGATACGCTGCGGCTGCTCAATGACTGGTTCGTCCTCGAGACCAACCCCGGTCCTGAGTCCTACATCCTGTTGGCGCAGGTCTTCTATCAACTGGATCGCTACTCCGACATGGTCCAGCCGATTGAGCAAGCGATGGAAGTTGCTCGAAGCCGCGAGTTGGAGGTGAAGGAAGACTGGTATGTGCTGCTGAACTTCGCGTACTTCCAGCAGGAAGACTACCGGATGGTGCGTGACATCCAGAAGATCCTGCTGGAGAACTGGCCGGACAAGCGTTATTGGTTCTCATTGGCCGGTGCTTTTACGGAGCTGGGCGAAGACAACAATCTGATTTCTGCCTACCACGCCGCGTTCACGCAGGGAATGCTGGACCAGGAGTCGGAATTCGTGACGATGGCGCAGCTCTTCTTGCAGGCTGAGGTGCCCTACAAGGCTGCTGTACTGCTCGAGACGTATATGGCGAACGGCACGGTGCAGCGCAATGCCCGCAATTATCGGCTGCTCTCTCAGGCCTGGAGCCTGAGCCAGGAGGACGAGCGTGCGATTCCAGCGCTGATTGAGGCTGCACGTCTCTCCGAAGACGGCGAACTCGATGTTCGGCTCGGCAATTCGTACCTGAATCTCGGCCAGTATGAGGAGTGCGTAACGGCGGTCCGGCAAGGTATTCGCAAGGGCGATCTGCGTAACGAAGACAATGCACAGATTTCCCTGGGTATGTGCCTGTACAACCTTCGGGAATACTCGGATGCTCGGAGCGCGTTCCAGGTCGCAGCGAGGTCCGAGCGGTCTCGACGTATTTCGAATCAGTGGATTCGGGTGATTGACGCTGAAGTCGAGCGCAATCGGCAGATCCGGCTCGCGCAGGAGGCAGCTCGCCGCCAGCGTGAGGCAGTCAACGCCCGCATAGCGGCGCGAGAGCGCCTCTAAATCCAGCTTCAAAGCCGTCCGATACAGGGCGTTGACCGGCAACGGTCAACGCCCTTAACATTCGTCTCGCTTTTACCCAGGGACAGGCAATGCCTAAGGTTATCTACATCACTCCGGCCGGCGAGCGCCACGAGGTCGAGGTCGAGACGGGATACTCGATCATGGAAGGCGCCATCAACAACAACGTCGAGGGGATCGTCGCCGAGTGTGGCGGCGCCTGCGCCTGCGCCACCTGTCACAGCTACGTCGATGATGCGTGGCTGGGAAAGCTGCCGAAAATGGACGACATGGAGGATTCCATGCTCGACGCGGCGTTCGAGCGCAAGAATAACTCGCGCCTGACCTGCCAGATCGAAATGAACGATGATTTGGACGGGATAGTCATCCACGTCGCGGATAACGATTATTAGTGTCTGAGCGCCGTCAGACGCCCCACAACGTCCCCAAAGACGACCCGCCGCCTGCCTCTTCTACCAGTCTTCGAGCCTTGCTTCGATTTCGTCCACCTGTTCCTGGCTTACCGGCTGGAACTCGCCGAGGAAGCAAACCGGCCCTGTCGGCCAGCGGCCCCAGTTCCACGGCCAGCGTCGGTAGTAGGGCAAGTCGAAATATTCGGCAACTGCGAATTGGTCGTCCTTGCAAAGGCGTCTGGACTGGAATTGCCGCGTGACGAGGACATCGCCATGGCGCAGGTCGATGCACCGGCTGCGCAACGAGTTGACCCACAGTCGGTCACGGCTGCCTTCGAAAAGCATGTGGCGTTCGCCGAGTGCTCTGAAATTGCGGTAATGCACGTCCGACAGGCACCTCGTCGGCTCACCGAGTTCCTCGTCGTTCAGGGAAAGGCTGAGGATTTCCTCGATATCGGCTTCAATGGCCGCGCGGCGTTCCTCGACTTCTGGCGATACGGCGCAGCCGGCAACAACAAGAGCCAGGGCGCCCGCCAGCGTGATTGTCTTTGCTGCTGTTCGCATGGCTGACTCCTTACGGATTATCTCATCCATACGCTAGCTCGATCGCTCGACAACGGGAATCCGGAGAAGTAACAACTTGTGTAGCGCCCAGCGTTGGGATTCGAGCGCCGGTCTTCGCGAACGCGACCGCTCATCAGCCGCCGTGAAAGCACGTAATCGCCGGCCGCAGTCGCCCGTATCAGCAGACCAATGACGATAGAGCCGCCGGGCCCGGCGTCCCGGTGTTCGGCGTCAGTCGCCGTGACATCGATTCCGGCACCCGACGCTGCTACCGAAGCCCGGTCTCGAGCCGCGCAATGACCATCCGCTGGATCTCCGAGGTTCCTTCATAGATTTCGGTGATCTTGGCATCGCGGAAGTAGCGTTCCAGCGGTAGCTCCTTGCTGTAGCCCATCCCGCCGTGGATTTGCAGCGCCTGATGGGTGACCCACATGCAGGTCTCCGAGGCGTACAGCTTTGCCATGCACGAGTTCAGCGTATTCTTCGAACCGGTCTTCTTGGCCCGCTGCTTGGCCCAGGCGGCCTGCAAAACCAGCAGTCGGCTGGCCTCGATGCGCGTGCGCATGTCGGCGAGCTTGTTTTGAATCGACTGGAAGCTGCCGATCGACGAGCCGAACGCTTTGCGGTCTCGGGAGTATTCGAGCGCTGCTTCGTACGCGGCCTGAGCGATGCCCAGCGACTGTGCAGCGATACCGATGCGTCCGGAGTCCAGCACGGTCATCGCGATCTTGAAGCCCTGGCCTTCGTCACCGATGCGGCTCTCGACGGGGCAGCGATAGTCTGTCAATTCGATCTCACAGGTAGCGGAGGCGCGAATGCCGAGTTTCGGTTCGTGCTTGCCGCAGGCGAAACCGTCAGTCTCGCTGTCGACCACGAAGGCGCTGATTCCACACGCGCTGCCGTCAGCGTGTTCCGTCTGCGCGAACACCACGACGTAGCGGGCCACCGGCCCCGACGTGATCCAGGACTTCTTTCCGTTGATCGTGTAGTACTTCCCGTCATCCGACAGCACGGCCTTGGAGCGCATGGAACGCGCGTCCGAGCCCGATTGCGGCTCCGTCAGGGCGTAGGCTCCATTGACTTCACCGGATGCAACCGGTGTCAGGAAGCGCTGCTTCTGGTCCTCAGTGCCGAACTCGAGCAGGGGTACCCCGTAGAGTGAGTTGTTGACCGAGACGATTGTGCCGTGCGCGGCGTCTGCCGCCGAAATCTCGGCCATGATCAGTACGTAACTGATCGAATCGAGCCCCGAGCCGCCGTATTCCTCCGGAATCTCGACGCCCATGAAGCCGAGTTCGCCGGCCGCACGGATCGTATCGCTGGGGAATTCGCCGCTCTCATCGAATTCGGCCGCGACCGGTGCGATCTCGTTCTGGGCGAACTCGCGAGCCGCCGCCTGAATAATTTCGTGTTCTTCGGTAAGGGAAAAGTCCATAGATCCTCCGTTGCGGCGCGTATTATACGGACGGCACACGTTCATAACAGCTACTCGTCTCGGGCGCATGACGCGGTCCCGAAATCCCCATAGAATCAGACTAAACCACAAAAACGAATCAGGAGAATATCAATGTCAATTCAGGCTGGTGAAAAGATGCCCGCGGGTGTCTTCGGCGTAATGACGGACGCAGGACCGGGCGCCATGTCCACCGACGACTTGTTCTCAGGCAAGAAGGTGATATTGGTGTCCGTTCCCGGCGCCTTTACCCCGACCTGCTCGATGAACCACCTTCCGGGCTTCGTCGATCAGGCGGACGCGATTCAGGCGAAAGGCGTCGATACCGTCGCCTGCATGGCCGTGAACGACGTCTTCGTGATGGACGCGTGGGGCAAGGACCGCGGCGTTGGCGACAACGTCGTCATGTTGGCTGATGGCAACGGCGAGTACACGCGCGCACTCGGGCTGGAACTGGACGCTACCGGCTTCGGTATGGGCCATAGGGGACAGCGCTTCGCCATCGTCGTCGATGACGGTGTTGCCAGCCACGTCGCCGTCGAGGCGCCGGGCGAGTTCGAGGTCAGTAAGGCAGAAGCGATTCTCGACGCGCTGTGACGCGTCAGACGGCCGCAGTGCGCCTCCGCTGTCCGAACGGCGCCTAGCCGTGTCGGGTCCCCTGATTACGGCGTCGGCGCTGGAGGCGCGCCTCGGCGATCCGAATACTCGCATCGTCGATTGCCGTTTCGATCTGAGCGACCCGGAGGCCGGCCGTCGGCAGTGGCTCAACGGTCATATTCCGGCTGCCGTATTCGCAGACCTGGACCGGGATCTCGCCGGCCGCGTCACCGCGGAGTCGGGACGTCATCCCTTACCACCCGCCGGCTGGCTGGCCAAGCGACTGGGCGAGCTCGGCATCGGCAACGATACGAGGGTGGTCGTATACGACGCCGGCGCCGGTGCGCTGGCGGCGCGGGCCTGGTGGTTGCTTCGCTGGCTCGGCCACGAGGACGTCTCGCTGCTGGAACGCGGACTGGCTGGCTGGACGGCGGACGATCGTGACATCGAGCGAGGCGAAGTCGAGGTTTCGACGCGCAGTTTTACGCCCAGGCTGCGCGATGGCGTTACCGTAACGACGGAGGAGGTCGAGAAGCGGTTCGGCCGAGAGGGCGATTCCGTGCTTGTCGATGCCCGTGAGCGCGGCCGATTTCTCGGCGAATATGAACCGATCGATCGTGTCGCGGGTCATATACCGGGAGCGATGAATCTTCCGTACGGCGATCTGATCGAAGCCGACGGCCGGTTTCTCAGTTTGGAGTCTATTCGACAGCGGTTCGCCGACGTGCTCGGCGAAGGCGATACGCGGGAATGGGCGGTCATGTGTGGATCCGGAGTGACCGCGTGCCATCTGGCGCTTGCGGCGGCGGTTGTCGGGCGCCGGGAGCCGGCTCTGTATGTCGGTTCCTGGAGCGAGTGGATACGAGACCCGAATCGACCGGTTGCGACCGGCAAGTAGCGGCCCGAAACAGACCAGAAAGCTGCGGAATCCACGTAAACTTAATGTGCCTCTGGTGCGTTATCTTACAGGAGCGGACCATTTTCGTTCGGCGTCTTACAGCGCTTGGCAAGATCGTCGAAAGGAGGTTGAAAATGCTTAAGAAA
Source organism: uncultured Woeseiaceae bacterium (assembly GCA_945788575.1). Lineage (GTDB taxonomy): Bacteria > Pseudomonadota > Gammaproteobacteria > Steroidobacterales > Woeseiaceae > UBA1847. Next base: position 1,155 of record CALZMR010000130.1, on the reverse strand, counting down.
CAATTATTTATATTACTATTATCAAGTAGTTTAGTAGCATGCGCCACGTCGGATTCCGGCACTCAGATGGCCGACTATGATGCACTGCCGCAAGGTTCGGATTGCATCTTCGAGGGGACTATCCGAGACTATCGGGTACTGGACGAAGAGAACCTCGTGGTTACCGCATCAGCGAGGCGAAAGTACCATATAGAGCTTGTCCACCGTGCCTTTGGGCTGAGATCCAGTTGGCACATCGGGTTCTCGTCACCGACGAGTCGTATTTGCCCGGCGTTCAGTGAGGTCATCGTCGATGACAATCTGGGTGGGCTGGAATCGATCCGGATAAAGAGCATTCGTGCGCTGACTCCGGAAGAACACGAAGAACTGCTGGTCCGGTTCGGCAAAGCAGAACCGGACATCGAACAAACCCCGGTGGAAGAAGCGGTAGACACCGCCGAGGTAGAAGAGCTGGACTGAGATGCCGTAACCGGCGACTCGGTCACGCAATCCGCAATCTCCGTGCGGACCCACCCGGCTAATTCGAAAGGATTAGCCGGGTTTTTACTTTTGCGGCCAGGCTCAGCGGCAGCGGCAGCGGGTTTAACCGCGTCGCAAGGTCGATTCCGTCCTGCCTTCGTTAAGACAGTTCTCATCTCCGACAAAGCGGTTAATATCGGCACCATACAGAGGGTTGCCGATGAGCATTGAGCGTAAAGAGAACTTTCGACTGCAGCCATGCATCGCGATGCTGTTGCTTGTTCCCTGGAGCGTGTCCACTGGCGATGAGCACGATGCGGTAGATGACTCGGGGGATGAGTGTTTCCCTCTGAGGGCGGTGCGACACTATCAGGTCGTCGATGATCAACACATTGTCGTCAATGTGAGCAACAATCGTGTCTATCTCGTCGAATTGCGTCGACCTGTAAGAAACCTGGACCGTACGCGGCGGATCGCATTCCAATCTGCGACGAGCCGCGTATGCCCGCGAATCAGCGAGGTCCTCGTTGACGGGGGCGTGCTAATCGAGTCAATCTGGGCCATTTCGGAGGCTGAGCGTGACGTTTTTCTGGGGGAAGGTCCGGACGTCGAAGCGTTGCCTCCCGAGACGGCGCAGATCGAGGACTTGTTCGATGTACCAGATGAAGAAGACAAGGACGAAGAAGATCAGTGACG
>CALZMR010000129.1 GCA_945788575.1 uncultured Woeseiaceae bacterium | reverse complement strand
GCCGGGCCCATCGTCCGGTTCGTTATCGAGCTTGCGCAGACGCCGGTATATCAGGTCTTCCTTTGGGTGATGATCCTGCTCGGGAAAGCCGCTCAAATACGCGCTGATGCCTCCCAGAAGACCATAATCCCCGGTGCCAGCGGACTGCATTTCCTCGAGAATGGCATCTGTGAGATCCAGCAGTTCGGACATTCTCGCGTGCTCACGCTGCAGTAACCGAATAGCGTGTGCCAAGCCTCCTCCTCACTCTTTGTAGTGGATCTGGCCGTCGTCCCGGAATAGCGGCAATCGGGAAGCCGCGGCAATACGGCCTTAAGGACGCAGCCGAGTTTCAGCCTCACAGCAAACATAGCAAAAGTTGGTGCGGTTGGGTTCATCGGGGATTGCTTTGCCCCGCACTCGCTCCGCTCGTGCGTCCAGGGTTGCGCAAAACCAGATTGGGACATTCCAAATCTAACGCGTTAATGCGCTAAATTGGGAATGTCCCAAATAATTTGATTTGAAGGAGGGTGCGCGATGACTTCGAGGCATTCGTTGGCCAAATGCTGGATAGCGTTTATTGCGATCCTTCCGGCAATACCTTGCGGCGCGCTGGCAGCCGAAAATGACGCGCCTGCTGCGGAAGATGATCAGACGTACATTCTGGCAACGGGCCGGCGACTTCCCCTTCTGTATGCGATTTCGCTTGGTGACGCAGTAAGTCCGGCAAACAATCTTACGGCGAACGCTATTGTCAGCCGCAGCAAGGTGGCGCTGGACCGATTGGACGGTCGGCTACTCGGCGATCCCGCCAACCTCGTCGTGAGTGAGGACGGCGACACCGTGTATGTCGTGAATCATCACGGGAGTATCGACAACTCGGAGTTCAGGCAACACGGCGGCCGCGGCCAGATTGCGGTGCTTGATGTCGATGCGGTGCTCGACCCACGCAACGACAATACTCATAACGCACTTCAACGACATCTGGACTCCGGCGGGTTCGGGGCGATCGGAGTGGCGCTTTTGCCAGACATGATTGTCATCGCAAATGCCGAGAACAATTTGACGGAGGACGGCGGGAATCGCATCACTTTCGTAGATCGCCGGACCGGTAGCCTGCGCGGTACGATCGAGCTGGCGCTGGGCTCACCGGGATTCGAGTGCAATTATCCGGTGCCCTACGTCTCCCCTTATGGGCCGCCCCGGAATCTGGCTGTACTCGCCCCGGATCCCGGTTGGGGGTGTTTCCCGGATCCGAACGGTTTGGCTCTGGGACGCTCCAGCAACGGCAACGTCTACTTGTTTTCCGCCAACGGCGGCACGGACGATGTGTCGGTTATCGATCTCGCCCGCGCATTGGAAGGGCACCGGCTCGCCGAGATCGGGCGTGTTTCGAACCAGCGGGCCGCCTGGGGCATGACGGCTACCCCGGACATGCGCTACATCATTGTGGCCAGCGGCGGAAGCCAGAAGGACGACTGGGTGGGTAATACGGTCTCCATTATCGACGTCGACCGGGCCGCGGCCGACGCCGCTAACGCCGAAGTCGCTCGCATCCGTGTCGGCACGGACGATCCCGAAGAGCCGACCTATCCTCTAATCATGTCCGTTACCCCGAACGGCCGGGAATTGATCGTTCCCAACTGGCAAGCCAACAATGTATCTGTGGTGAGCCTCGAGCTTGCGCTTGCGGGCGATCCGGATGCGGAAGTCGCGCGCATACCCCTGACTCGTGCAGACGGCCGACCGGCGCGCCCGAAGGGCTCGGCGGTTACGCCTGATGGCAGATACGCCTTAATCAGCGGAGGGCCCCGCGTGGAGCCTTTCTCGCAGGAGACCGGTTACGTGTACATCATCGATCTTGAATCGCGAAGCATCGTTGGCACGGTTACCGGCGTTGGAAACGACCCATACGGTCTGGCGACTGTAAATAGATAAGTTGCAGGCGCCCCGAAGGGGTGAAGTTCGCCTCAAGGCGATCTGAATCCCTCTCTCCGGGCGCCCCAACAGCCGCCCAAGTCCCCACGCTACCTGTCTGCACCCGCGACCGCCGCCCCGATAATGCCGGCGTTGTTCAGGAACCTCGCCACGTGGATCGGCGTCTGGACCGTAATGCAGTCCTGGAACAATTCGAACTTCTTACTGGTGCCGCCGCCGATGATGAGATGATCGGGTGAGCACACTCGGTCGACACGTTTCAGGAAGGCATTGAAGCGATCGCCCCACTCGGGCCACGAGAGTTCTTCATCTATGCGAGCGCGCTTGCTCGCATAGCGCTCGAACGGCTCCCCATCCTTGCCCGCCATGTGCCCGAGTTCGGAATTCGGTATGAGCTGCCCGTTGTAGAACATGCCGCTGCCCAGGCCGGTGCCGATCGTGATCATGATGACCAGACCGCCGAGTCCCTGGCCTGCGCCGAGCTGCATTTCGGCTATGCCTGCGGCGTCCGCATCGTTGATTACGACAAACGGGAGTCCTGTGGCGCGTTCGAAAGTCTCATCGATCTGAACGTTGCGCCATGCTTCGTCGAGATTGCTGACTGACCGGGCATGGCCGTCAACGACTACGGTGGGGAAACAACAGCCGACAGGCCCATCGTAGTCGAACTCGCCGACCAGCCGCTTTACGGCCTCGGTCATGGCGTCCGGCTTCGCAGGTCTTGGTGTGTCGACTCTGTGCCTGTCACTCTTTAGCGTGCCTGACTCGACGTCAACCAGCGCCGCTTTGATGCCGGTACCGCCGACATCGATCCCCAGGATTTCTCTCATCCGCGCACGTTATCACAAGGGCCGATATTGACAGGCCGTGGAGGGCAGACACGCCACCCAGAGGTCGCGAATCGCCAGAAGCTCGGTTCGAGTCACAAGCGCCCGGGTTCTGCCCCCGGGCAACTCACGATGAGCGTGGATAAGCCCGAACTCGAGGTATCGAACACACTTTGCACGGCACCGGACCCGAAGCCCAGGGTCATCTCCCCATTTGGTCGAAACGGATCTTTTGAAATGTGCCTGTCCAGCCAGGTTCCTGCGGGCGCGGGTTCGACGCGCAAGGCCTTGAGTAGCCCATATATGGGGTATTGGTCACAATTCATGCGAACTTCCAAGCCCAGCTTAAGGATCGTTGCCGATTGGTCGATACGACATCGAGGGAAGCATGTTCTTCATTCCCTGAAAAAATCCGCTATTTGGCATGGGGACATCCGTGACTGCACACGCATTTCGACTGATCGGGGCGATGGGCCGCTATGGCCACCTCGCGGTGGGTATCGCTATCTCCGCGCTATTCGCCCTGCCGAAGGCAGGATACGCAGATGAGGTCCTGCCGGACAGCCGGTCCCTGTTGCCGGCGGAATGGAGCGAGAATCTACGCTTCGCCATTGACCTGTCCAGCCGCCAGCTTTACTCCACCGGCACCGACGACTGGCACCGAGTCGACTTTATTGGCACCGACCTGCACAAGGTGTTCAGCGGTGACTCGGGCGATATCGGCACGCTGACCGTGCAAGGCTACTTCACGCATATCGAGGACGAGGAAATCCGCCCCGGCTTCGCTAACGGTAAGTGGACGTATGTCTACCGCATCTTCAACTACAACCACGCCCTAATGCCGCGGGGCCGGATGAATCTCAAGATCGGGCATTTCGAAATTCCGATGGGCCTCGAGCACTCCATTAATACGAATGGAACGCTACGCGACTACACGCACGGTCGGAATATCGGCGTGAAGGCGGATTGGGGTGTCAGTCTGAACGGTATCCTGGAAGCCGCAGAGTATGAGGTGTCGATTACCCGTGGTTCCGGCAACAACTGGGAAACAGAAGGTGATCCGTACATCGTCGCAGGGCGCATTGCCACGCCCAGCCATCGAAACCTGGTCTGGGGTGTGTCGGCAATGTCGGGCGATGTCTTCGTTCAAAACAGCGGTGGCCAGACCGTCGAGCGGCAACGCGTCGGTGTCGATCTGCAGTGGCACGTCAATCAGTACGGTCTGTTTGGCGAAATATCGGTCGGCGATAGGAACGGTGAAGGAACCAGCACCGGGCTGATCGAATTGAACCGGACCGCGAACTCGGGCTTGTGGATGGCCTATGCGCAGCTGGTCTACAGCACTCTGGATCCCGATGGCGGCCCACAGGTGGATGCCAGCACGGTCCTCCTGGGGGGCAAGTGGGATCTCGCGCGCTGGGACTTCAGTGTGCAGCTTTCTCATGATCTCGACAGCTTCGATGGAAACTCGGAAAGGAATCTCTATGTGGCACAGGCACGCTATCGCTTCTAGGCGCCTTGCGTCTGCCCTTGTGGCGGCCATCATCCTGCTGGTTGGCGGTACAGCCCCGGCCTGGGCCGACGCACCCTATTGCTCACTACGGGACCCCAGCCACCAGATCTACGAGATGTATCCAACGGCTACTGGTTACCGCTCGGTGGTGGGCGATATCAACAACGAAACTCAGGTCACCGTGGGCGAGCAAATCCCCTTTCCGCTACTCCACGGTGAGATGGGACAGCACACGCTCTACGTGCCGGTCGATAGCGGTGATCCCCTGGGCTACATCCAGATTCGCTCGGAGCTGACCGAATGGGGAATGGCGGAAATCGTCTGGGCTCTGAGCCTTCAGCGTGAGGTTGTGGACTTCCGCTTCCAGCGATGCCGGGGCCGCGCCTGCAGCTCGGTGCTCGACAAGGGATTGCGGGAGTTGATCCAGGGTCTGGACCAGGACGCCCTCATCGCGCTGCTGGATGACCAGGGCCAACTGCAGGAGTCGTTGGCTGCGACAATGAATGAGGACGAACGCATGCTTGCGAGCGTGGTGACGCGCTCGGCCATCAAAGTCATTGCTGTCATTGAGTCGGGGTGGTCCACCACCGTACGTGAGTTGGCGCAGAATCACCCCGACCTCTGACAATGAAGATCAGCCGCGCAATTGCCGTCCAGAGCCTTTCGGTCTGCGCAGGCTTGATCCTGGTGGCGGCCGTCACCGCATACAGCTGGGGCCGCTATGAGAGGGCTCAAACTGACGCCGGCCAGAATTCCCGCACGCTGCAGGACTTTCGCCTGCTCGAGCAGGCCACTAAGTCCTGGCTTCTGAATAACGATCTGGTTTTCGCGAGTAACCAGACCTTTCTCATTAACAACACCCGGCGCCAGGGCCAGTTGGTCATCGATGAAGCGGAGAGTCTGAGGCAGACGCCGCTGGGCCAGCAAGCCGAGATGGCACTCTCTGAAATGGCCGGTCTGGTCAGAGCGAATCGTGAGGAACTGTCAAATCTGCAATATGTGACGCCTGATGAAACGCCTGCTGCCGCGCCGAATCCACTCGACGCATGGGATCAGCGTTCCATGGAAATGGCAGAGAACCTGGAGCTGGCCCGCCAGCAGATCGACGAGGCCTCAGCGCTCCGGGCCACGTTGCTGATCGGCGAGAGAAACTTCCTCATCCAGCTGTGTGTGTTCGTCTATCTACTGTTTGCGCTGCTGGTGATAGCTCTTTGGCGCTGGCTGAGCAACTCCCTGGCTAAGCCGCTGTCGGATCTCACCGATCTCGTGGAATACGCGTTTACGAATCGGAAGGCTCTGGATCTGCAGACCGCCGGCCCGACAGAGGTCAAAAAGCTGACCAATAGTATCAACGCTTTCATACAACGGCGGGAATCACAGGCCTTCGAGAGAACCAGCGAGTTGGAAGATCAGAAACAGATGCTGGAACGCGAGAATCGCAAGCGTATCGCGGCGGAGCAGGCGGCCCAGGATGCCGCCGGGCAAGCCCGCGCGGCCAGCAAGGCGAAAAGCCAGTTCCTCGCCAGCATGAGCCACGAAATCCGAACGCCCCTGAACGGCATTATCGGCAGCGCCGAGGTTCTCACGCACGACCCCAGCCCCGCAAAGATCAGCTGGGGCCTCGACAATATCCAGAAGTCCAGCCAGCATCTACTCGCGCTGGTTAACGATGTGCTCGACTTTTCCAAGATCGAAGCCGGCGAGTTGGAACTGGATCCGCATGCGTTCCTGCTCGAGGATCTCCTCATGGAGTTGCGATCGATTTTTGCGGCGAGAGCTAGGGAGGAAGGCATCCTGTTCGTTTACGAGATCGCGCCGGATATCCCCTCACGCATCGAAGCAGACTCCCTGCGCATCCGTCAGATCCTGACCAATCTGTTGAGCAATGCATTTACGTATACAGAGCGCGGCCATGTCGTTCTGCGCTGCATCTGCAGTGAAGACCGGCCAGGCGGTAATCGGGTCCTCACGTGGGAAGTGGAGGACAGTGGCATTGGCATACCACCTGAGAAGCAGAGTCATATTTTTGAATCCTTCCGTCAGGCAGATAGCGGCACGACGCGCGCTTATGGCGGAACCGGGCTCGGGTTGGCGATCAGCAAGCAGTTGACCGAGCTGATGGGCGGATCGCTCGAGGTCGAGAGTGAGCTCGGCGTTGGTTCGCTGTTTCGCAGTCAGATGCAGGTCTCGATACCTGTCGATCAGCCCGACCCGGGAGCCCTGCCTGCCGGCCATGCGATGATCGCGATAGACAACCCCAATGCGCAGCGGATTCTCTCGCGCTTGCTCGAGTGCTGGGGTTGGAGCTATGAGTTCACACCGACGGACGAGGCCACCGAGCTGCTGGCGAGCACCCTGGCTACAGACCCCGATGCGGTGATCATGATGGATCACAGAGATCTGGCGGGTACCGACAACCTGTTGGATCGCTGCCGCGAACAGGGTCTGTACCGCGTAGTCTTCGGCAAGATAGAAGACATCGACCATACGCACGCCAAGGCAACTTCGCGGGAAGCCATCCTGAGCTATACGATGGTTCCCATGGAGCTGTTCTCCACGCTCCAGTCCATGTATGACCCTCAGTGCAGCGATGACGCTGCGGCGGCGGAACCCACTGAGCTGCAAGGCCACGTGCTGCTGGCGGAGGACAATCTGGTGAACCAGCAGGTGACGCGCGCCATGCTGGAGTCGTTTGGGCTTCGAGTCAGTATCGCCGGGGATGGGGAGATCGCCGTTGAACTGACGCGTCGCGAAGCCCCCGACCTGATTCTCATGGACTGGCACATGCCCAACCTCGACGGTGTGGAAGCGACACGCCAGATTCGCAACATCGAGAGAAGCGAGGGACGGGAGGAAACGCCGATCGTCATGTTCACCGCCGACACCCAGAAAGACAACCGGACGATCTGTATGCAGGCCGGCGCGAACGACTTGCTGGCCAAACCCGTGCAGATGGATGCTCTGCGCAGCACCCTGATTTCGCAACTCTGAGACAGGCCCGGAGATTAGCCTCTGAGAGTGGCCGTATTTGCCAGCGTTGTGATTTCCACGCACCTGGTGGTCATTCTGGTCAGGCAGTCGGCAGGACGTGCGTTCGCGAGTTCATCGGGCAAACGTTATCAAACACGATCATCTTGGACCGGTACGCCAAACAGCCAGCGCATACGCCTGCCATAAGGAATCGACAAAGTCGTATTAACGGCTGGGAATCACGGGTATAGTGAGGAACTATCTGTACCCGCTTATCGAGCTTAAGGGCCAACCGCGCCCATATCCTCCGTTTTCGGATTTGGAATCGTCAGGAGGACGTATGAGCACGAAACTCCATGTGGGCAATATTTCGTCGACCGTCGCAGAAGATGACCTGAAAGCGACATTCGGCCGGTTCGGGCAGGTCGAGACGGTCGAGATTGCGCGTGACGCCGGTACAGGCAGGAGTCGGGTGTTCGCGATCGTTGCGATGACTATGCTGGTCGCATCATTGGTGTCAGTCGATCTCGGGAAGCCGGATCCTAACGAGTCAGAATATTTGTGAACGAAGAAATTTACGAAATCGTTTCGGTTGAGCAGTCAGATCCACCCCCGGATGCTGACGGCACCGGCTGGCATTGCTACGTCATCGGCCTGGGCGACAGCACTATTCGTGGATATCAACAGGGTAGTACAAAGGCCGTCACTGAGTCTGTGAAGGAAATCGTGATGCGCCTGAACGAGCGGCGCTACGGCAAACGCGGGCGGGTCCACCTGGATATGTCCGCCAAAGGCAAGAAACCCAAATCAGGATAGAGGGAAATCGCATCCCTTTGACTGACGCGATCGCCGCTCCCAAGGACAAGCTTGCTGTGCAGGGCCTGCAACAGCTCTGAAATTCCGCACAGGACGCTCATTCGCCCCACCGAGCGATGTCAACCGCCACTTTCCTTTCCAGGCCCTGGCGTCCGCCACTTGGAACCGATGCCCGGGAAAATGTCTTGCCGGTACCTGAAGCATTTCTTGCCAGGTTTCAAGCCTAAAGCATTATTGTTGCGAAACACGCCTCGTATTCACTCTGCGTCGTTATCAATACCCCGTTTCCCGCAACCGGCAAACGGTCCCTACGCGGTATCAACGCTCCGCAGATGAGCGCGCGTCTCTTTGAGGCGATTGCCCGCGCTCGTACCAGCCCTTGCTCTTGTTCACGATCTTGACGACCGACAGCATAACCGGGACTTCGACCAGCACGCCTACTACGGTCGCCAGTGCCGCGCCTGATTCGAACCCGAATAGCACAATCGCGGTTGCAACGGCCAACTCGAAAAAGTTGCTCGCGCCGATTAACGCGGACGGTGCCGCAACACAATGTGCGACTCCGAATGTCCTGTTTAACAGGTAGGCGAGACCGGAGTTGAAATAGACCTGTATGAGAATGGGTACTGCCAGCAACGCAATGATCATGGGCTGGGTGATTATTTGCTCGCCCTGAAACCCGAACAGCAGTACCAGTGTTGTCAATAGTGCGACCAATGAGACGGGACCAAGATGAGCTAACGCCTTTTGCAGCGCCTTGTCACCTCCGGATGCCAGCAATCGCTTACGCAGAACCTGCGCAATGATCACTGGTACGACAATGTAGAGCGCTACGGACAGGAACAGTGTCTCCCAGGGAACCGTAATCGCTGAGAGTCCGAGAAGCAGCCCGACGATTGGCGCGAACGCAAAGATCATGATGACGTCGTTGACCGCCACCTGGCTCAACGTGAAATGCGGTTCGCCGTCAGACAGATTGCTCCAGACAAATACCATCGCAGTGCAGGGCGCCGCGGCCAGAATAATCAATCCGGCGATGTAAGAAGTGATTTGATCAGCGGGCAGGTACGGCGCGAACAGCTTGCCGATAAACAACCACGCCAGAAACGCCATCGAAAACGGTTTGACGGCCCAGTTGATGAAAAGCGTCACACCAACGCCGCGCCAATGTTCCCTGACCTGGCCGAGAGCACCAAAGTCGATCTTCACGAGCATAGGAATGATCATCAACCAGATCAATACAGCGACCGGCAGGTTGACCTGTGCGACTTCCATTCCGCCAATCTGTTGGAAGACGCCTGGAAAGAAGTGGCCAAGCGCCACACCCACAGCGATGCAGGTTGCGACCCACAGAGTCAGGTAACGCTCGAAAACACTCATTTCGGTGGCCGTCGCCTTCTCGGTTTCAGCATGACTGGACATCGTTGGAGCCTTCTTCTAACTGAGTAATTGGTGATCTGATTCTTGCTTCAAGGTCTTCGTACGCAGTTTTCAGTGCCGTCTTGCGTTATTGGTCGTTTTCACCTGGTCGTGCCGGATTCTCGATGTGCTATTGGCTCGCACTTCCGGCCGCCGCACTAAAGGTCAGTACGCACTCACCGACTTCCCCTTGTCTTCCAACTATGGGCGGACTGGGGATGTGCCATCGAGAGTCTGGCGCCATGCGGCGCGTCGCCTATGACGACTCAGAACGGATTGACCGTATAGCCTTGCTGCTGCAACAGGGCATGCGCCGTCATGGCGGAGAGCGCCATGTCCACACCGGGCAGGAGGTCATCCATCTCCACGTCGTAGTACGCAGCGCTTTGGCCACAGACGATGATACTCACGCCGTGGTCGACCAGCGCCGCAACGAGGTCGGCACTGCTCGTGGTCTCACCTGAAACGTCGTGGACGGCTGCACCGTGCACGACGACGGCAATCTCGATGCGGTCCGCGTCGACACCGGCCCTCGCGTGCATGTTGATAAAGCGTGCAGCCGACTCCAACGTGCGATTCAGTTCCCCGTCTTCTGCGCGCCCTGAGACGTCGAAGCTGTGTCGGAACACCGCGCCCTCCGGGACGGGCAGGGTGACGTCGATATCGGCAACGGGGCCAAAGTCCTCGATGACCGGACCGGTCGTGAACGAACTCAAATCTGCATCGGCAATGACGGGCAGGACCAGGAAGATCGGCAGCAAGAATAATGAACGCATCTCAGGCTCCGCAGATAATGGCGAGGAGAAATCAGAGTCAATGCGGGATTGTAGTATGTCCGACGACCGATGGGTGGACCCGAGGCCGGCGACGTCGATCGAGATTTCGTGCAGCGAGCAAGGCTAGCCGACAGATGCACGAGCTACCTGCAACGTGCACGCAACTGAGACGTTAGGTAATAGTACGAATAGCAAACACCGTTGTGGGCCACAAAACTATGTGGGCGCAAGGTGTACCGTGAAGAATATCTTCGTAATCGGCCTTGATGAGTTCAATCGCAAGGAGTTCGCCTCCATTCGCGAGGCAGAGACCTGTGAGTTCCACGGGCTGCTCGCATACGATGAAATCGTCAGACCGAAGAGCGGCAAAATCGAGTTCGAGTACCTGCTGCGCAAGGCCGAAAGGCAATTGTCCGCATTCAGCGGCAGCATCGACGGCATCGTTGCTTTCTGGGACTTCCCCTCCAGTGCGATGGCGGGCGTACTGCGCAACAACCACGGATTGCCCGGGCCCTCCAACGAAGCGATAGCCAAGGTTGAACACAAGTACTGGTCGCGAATTGAGCAGCGCGATGCGGTGCCGGATCTCGTGCCGGGGTTCTGCGCGGTCGATCCGTTTGCCGATGACCCACTCGGGTCTGTGGATATTGACTATCCGTTCTGGATCAAGCCGATCAAGGCGCATTCATCGCGTCTCGGATACAAGATTCAGAGTCCTCAGGAGCTGCGGCGTCGCCTGCCCGAGATACGGGAGAAGATCGGTTACTTCGGGGAACCGTTTGGTCAGTATCTCGAGCACGTCGATGTGCCCGAGTCCGTTCGGTTAATCGATGGTTATTGGTGCATCGCCGAAGAACTGATATCCGCCGGGCGACAGTGCACGCTTGAGGGCTATGTTTACGATGGCGAGGTCGTCGTTTACGGTGTGGTCGATTCCATGCGGAGCGGCAAACACCGGTCGTGCTTATCCAGATACCAGTACCCCTCGGCGCTGCCCAAGAGGGTCCAGGACCGAATGGTCGATGCCACAACCCGCGTCCTCACGCGTTTCAATTACGACGGTGCTCCGTTCAATATCGAGTTTTTCTGGGACCGGCGAAGCGACCGAATTTACTTGCTGGAGGTCAACGCCAGGATCTCGAAGTCACATTGCCCGATGTTTCGAATGGTCGATGGCGCGTCACACCAGGAGGTCATGGTGGATCTTGCGATGGGCGAGCGGCCACGATTTCCGCGGCGCAAGGGCCCGTATCGCGTCGCGGCCAAGTTTATGCACCGGGTCTTCTCTGACGGCATCGTGGAGGGGATGCCGACCGCCAGAGAAATCGCGGCCGTGAACAAGCTGTATCCGGAAGCGCGCTTCCGGTTGTTGGCCGAGGTCGGAGACCGGCTCAAATACTCTCATCACTATGACAGCTATAGTTACGAACTCGCCGACATTTTCCTCGGCGCTGCTGACCAGGCTGAGCTCCTGGAGAAATTCAGGCACGTCCTGGACATAGTGAACTTCGATGTGACCCCAGTCTACGAAGATGCTGCATGAAGATCGTCGAGAACTTTCCCCGCAAAGTCACGGAGGTCGAAAATCTGTGGATTCCGATGCGGGACGGAGTCAGGCTTGCAGCGCGACTTTGGCTACCGGACGACGCTGACAGCTACCCGGTTCCGGCGATTCTCGAATACATCCCCTATCGCAAGCGCTTCGGGACGGCAGAGCGTGACGCGACAACCCATCCCTACCTTGCCGGTCATGGTTACGCCTGCATTCGAGTGGATATTCGTGGCAGCGGCGAATCGGACGGCGTCCTCGTCGATGAGTACACCCAGCAGGAATTGGACGACGGCTGCGAAATCATCCGCTGGTTAGCCGAGCAGACCTGGTGCGACGGCAATGTCGGGTTGATGGGGATTTCCTGGGGCGGATTCAATGCGCTGCAGATCGCTGCGATGCGCCCGCCGCCGCTGAAGGCGGTCGTTTCGCTGTCTTCCACCGACGATCGGTATGCCGACGATATTCATCACATGGGCGGATGCCTCCTTGGCGACAATCTCTCCTGGGCATCGACTATGTTTGCCTACAATTCATTGCCGCCGGATCCCGCACTCGTTGGGGATCGTTGGCGCGAGATGTGGCTCGAGCGTCTCGAAGGCAGCGGACTTTGGCTTGCGACCTGGTTGAAGCATCAGCGCCGGGACGATTACTGGCGCCATGGTTCGATCTGCGAGGACTACGGAGCAATACAGTGTCCCGTCTATGCCATCAGCGGCTGGGC
>CALZMR010000128.1 GCA_945788575.1 uncultured Woeseiaceae bacterium | reverse complement strand
CCTATACATCTTGCCGGGCAGGACGATAGCGATGTACTGATCGGCCGCAACAATGTTGATCCCGATGCAGGACAACACGACCGTCATCATCAATGAACCCGTGGACTTGGCGGCCGCCAACGCTGCCTGGATGAGCCGTAGCAGCATCCCGCTGTGTTCCAGCACCGCACCGAACGCCATCGCGGACAGAATCAGCCAGATCGTCACAAGCATGCTACTCATGCCACCTCGTGACAGGAGTTCATCAACCTCCGGCACACCGGTGGAGGCCGCGTAGCCATTTGCGAGTGCCAGCCACACGCCCTTGGTCATCGCGAGCGCGGGCGTCAATTCCGGCGAATCGGCGAAAACCAGCAGACTCTCGCTCTGCAACACCATCGCCATGAATCCACCGAACAATGCGCCGAACAGGATCGTGGGCAAAGGCGGCACCTTTTTGTACGCCATGAAGAACACGACGACCAGCGGGATCAATGCAAGTGGCGTGATATTGAATGATGCGTCCAGCGTCATTCTCAGGGATTGCAGCGCCTCGCCGCCCGTCTGGACGTCAACGCCGAGCCCGAGCACCGTAAACAGGATCAACGCTATCGCAAATGAGGGCCCGGTAGTCCAGGCCATGTGGCGGATATGCGTAAAGAGATCCGTTCCGGCGACTGCCGGAGCCAGGTTGGTGGTATCCGACAGCGGCGACATCTTGTCGCCAAAATAGGCACCGGAAATGATCGCACCGGCCGCGATAGCCGGCGACAGGCCAAGCCCCAGCGCTACGCCGATCAGTGCCACACCCAGGGTGCCGGCGACGGTCCAGGAGCTACCCGTGGATAACGCCGCGATCGCCGAGATGATGCAGGCGGCTACGTAGAACCATTGCGGACTGAGTATTTCCAGACCGTAGTAGATGAGTGCGGGCACCGTGCCGGCGAGAAGCCAGGTGCCGATCAGCCCGCCGACCGACAGCAGGATCAGCACTGCCCCCATCGACGTGCCTATACCGTCGATGATGGCCTTCAGGATGTCGTCCCAGGCATACCCATTCCGGATTGCGACAATAGCCGCGATCGCGGCCCCGAGCGTCAGGACGATCTGGTTGGGACCCGACGAAGAATCCGAGCCGAACAGTTTGACCGACATGAACAGCATCAGGATCAGCGAAACGACCGGGATCAACGCATCGATGAGTGTCGGTTTCTTCGGCTGATCCATGCGCGGGCGTGCCCTCTTCTTGTTCTCTTAGCCACCGAACGATGAGATAGCTGTTGGTGACGATATTTTCGGACGGGACAGACAATACCGAGAAAGCGGCTGCAACTCCACTGCGCAATGCCTACTGATTTGGTTTAGCACATAATCTGAATGAGTTCATGTCGACCCCGGGGCCTGCCGGAATCGTCTGAACAAAGACGTGACTAGGAGATTGTCTCCTCGTCCGGTACATCAGCCGGCAGTTCATAGGGTGTGCAGCCCGTTACCGCCTGCTGCCACATCGCACCCCGGCCCGGTTTGTCGATATGCGCGGACCAGAAAATGAGATCGAAGGTCTCGTCCGCCTGGTCTTCGGTACAAATCACGTATACCAGTCTTACCATGTCCGGCTCTGGTAGCTTGCCGCGTTTGGTTTTTGTATCGGCGAGCGCTCCGACACCACGACGCGTCGCGCTACCGGCCGTGACGATACCTTGTCTCTTCCTGAGTTCCGCCAGCAGGCGCTTGTCTGTGCCGTCGTCGGGAAGGATGCAGTAGATCACTTTGCCATCCGGGAAGTCCGGGAGTCGCGACGTCGATTCGGGCATGGTGCTCACTCCAGTTCTGCGTCCAGCTGCTTGCGAACGGCCTCGGGTACGTAGGTCGCCGCCCTGTCGACGCTGCTGATGTACATGAATCCCCGGCCGGGCGCATCCAGGCCTGCCGTCTGGAAGATAGCCTCGAAGACGAGATCCTGCTGATCGGAAGACACCAGGAACTCGATAACATCTCTCTCGGTTTCTACGGCGACGCCAAGAGCGCCGAGCCGCTCGCGAATGCCCCAGCCCTGAGCGGAGTGAACGATGGCACCGCGTGCGCCCATATCACGAGCCGCGACCAGCACGGCGTCTGAGTGTTGCTTGTCGACGACACAGGTAATGACGGCGACATCGGTCAGGTAGATGATCTCACTCATAAGATTGCCTGCACCTCTTGGTCTTTCGAAATCATTGTCTCTTGCCTGGCAGCGCGCACTTGCGCGTTTGCCTTGTAGCGTGCCCATAGACCGGTGATCATCACCGAGATGATGGGTCCTATCGAGGCCATGCACAAGATGCCGAAGCCCTCGACGGCATTCGTCGCATTGCCGAACCCGATCCCCATCGCGAGCACCAAGGGGACCGTGATCGGTCCCGTAGTCACGCCCGCCGAGTCCCAGGCAACGTTGACGAAGGTCTCGTCGGAGAACATCGTCAGCACGATGGCTGTGAGGTACCCCGGAATAATTAGCCACACTAGCGGCAGATTGAAGATCAGCTTGGCAAGTCCGATGGCGATACCGCAGGCGACGCCGATGGACACGGCGTTTATCAGGGTCTTCTTCTTGAACACACCCTCGGTCAGGTCCTCTGCAGTGACACCGAGCGCGTTCAACGCAGGTTCAGCGACGGTTGCGCCAAAGCCCAGGAACCAGGCGAAGGCCAGCGCAATAACAAGGCCGACTCCGTAGCGATACATGGGCGAATTTGCGATACTGCCGATCTCCATGAAGGCCGCCGGCACCATGCTGCCTGCATTCCCTCCCAACTTCGATAGTCCGAAAGTCAGACCGATATTGAAAATGCACATGCCGATGATCGTGAGCCCGATACCGTAGACGATCTCGCCCGGTCTGGGCAGGCGATCGCGCAGGACCAGTTTGAGCACGATGAACAGGAAGATTACGAGCGGTGCGATTGCTCGTACGCCCAGGATGATCTCCACGCCCGGGCTACGCTGGTACCAGGGCAAGCGCGCATCCTGAGCGGCACCGGCCGCGAGCTGTGCAGATTCAATAATCTCGGCCGGCGTCACGGTGCTTGCCACATAGACCGACAGCAACATCACGCCAAGGATGGGGAACAGCGAGGCAAGCGTGACGATGCCGAAGCCGGACAGTCCCGAGTCGCTCTTGCCGGCCGCTGCGGAGATGCCGATACCAAGAGACAGAACCAAAGGCACAGTTACGGGTCCCGTCGTCACGGCACCTGCATCCCAGGCGAGCCCCAGTGTGACGTGAAGATCCGGGTCCATGGCGCAGTAGATCGTCAGCGCCAGTACGGGCGCCAATGCGAGATAGATGAGCGGCTTCAGACTCCAGCCGTAGAGGAAGCGGACGGTACCGAGTACGGCGGCCAGGCCGACGCTGGCGCCCACTACCAGTACCAGCACACCGGCCCAATCGTTCAGCAGCGCATATAGATACGGCGCACGTTCGACCGAGATGTTTTGCCCCGCAGCCTGCAGGGCTCCGATCGCCGGCTCTGCAAACGTGACGCCGATACCGAGGAGCAGCGTGATGAACAGCACCACGGGCAATGGCGACTTGCGCGGCAGCGTGCTCCCGATTATCTCGCCAAAGGGCATCAGGCCACGGGCGAGCCCTTCCATGAAGATCATGAGACCAATAATCACGGCAAATAGCCCTCCCGTGATCAGCAGCGAGTCCTCCACGACCTGCCTCAGGATCAGCAGCTGGAAAAGGGCCAGGTACAGGGCCAGTGGCACAACCGCTTTGACCTGATCCATGAATCGGGTTGAGACATACGGCTGAATCAGCCGGAGTACCTCGGGGGCCGTGAACCGCATCGGTTCCAACTCGACCGGGATCGGCTTGCCGTCGGCATCGAGCTCCGGCACTGTCGTGAGGAGATTGGCGCTAACCTCGCTTTTTACCGCGCGGTGCGCGCTCAGATAGTCCGAGAATCGAATCTGTGCCATTCCTGTCCCCGCAGTTTCGTATTATTGACTGCGACTTATCGGCCGTCGCAAGAGCCTAGTATAGTCCCCCGAATAACGGAAGCTCGCCGGGGCAGGCGGCCCGGCAAGGCGATCAGCCCGCATCCAGTTGGGCAACCGTGTGCCGGGCGATCATCAACTCCTCATCGGTGGGGATCACCCAGGCGGATACGTCGCTGTCGCCAGTGGTGATGCGCGGACCAGACTCTTCATTCGCCTCAATATTGAGCCGGACACCCAGCCAGGCACAGGCCTCGCAGATCCGCCGGCGTATCTCGGCGTCGTTCTCCCCGATGCCCGCAGTGAACACCAGCCCATCGAGTCCGCCGAGGACAGCAGTTAGCGAACCGATCTCCCTGGCAGCACGGTAGACAAAGTAATCCACGGCCAGGCGCGCAGCCGGCTCGTCGCAGCTGACGAGCGCGCGCATATCGTTGCTGATGCCCGAAATGCCCAGCAGCCCCGACTTGCGATAGAGAACGTCTTCGACGTCTCGCGTGCTCATACCCAGCTCCTGGAACAGGTACAGCACCACGCCCGGATCCATCCCACCCGGCCTGCTGCCCATGCACAGCCCGTCGAGCGCCGTAAACCCTAATGAACTATCGACGCTCCTGCCGCCGTCCAGGGCGCAGATGCTGGCGCCGCTGCCGAGGTGCGCCACGAGCACGCGTCCCGCCGCGATCTCTGGCGCGACTTGCGGCAGTACCGAGGCAATGTACTCGTAGGAAAGACCGTGGAAGCCATAACGCTGCAGACCCCTGGCTCGCAGATCTTCGGGCAGCGGTATCAAGTCGGCCACGGCGCTATGGCCGCGATGAAACGCAGTATCGAAACAGGCCACCTGCGGCAGGCCCGGCAAGCGCTCGAACACGGCCTCTATCGCCGCGAGGTTGAACGGCTGGTGCAATGGCGCCAGCGGCGACAGGGCCTTGAGTTCCTGCACGATTTCGGCCGTAACGAGCGCAGGACGGGAGAACTGCTGGCCGCCGTGCACGACACGATGCCCCACTGCCGCAAGTGACTCGCGATCGAATCGTGAGGAGAGCCACTCCGCCAGTTGGTCGAGCGCGCTGGCCCCGTCGTGGACGTCCGCGCTTAAGTCCTGGTCGACCAGTGGCTCGCCAGTCTTATCTTTGGCAGAAAGTCGCGGCCGGGTGCCGATGCCTTCGACCTGCCCTTTCGCCACCAGCTCGAGGGAAGCCTCCTCGGCTCGCCGATACATACCGAACTTCAGACTCGAAGAACCGGCGTTAAGAACCAATACGTGTTCTGCCATTCAGACTGACCCGGCGGTTGCCTCGCGACGTGCATGCGCCGCCCGCATGGCGACCCCGCAGCTGGCGATGCGCGCACGGACGCTGTCCGCGCGGCTGGTCAGGATCACCGGCACCGTCGCTCCGAGCACAAGCCCGGCACTGTCGGCATTGGCGAGGAAACTCAATTGCTTCGCGAGGATATTCCCAGCCTCCAGGTCCGGCGCCAGCAGGATATCCGGGTCACCTGCCACCTCTGACTGGATGCCCTTGGTCAGCGCGGCCTCCTTGCTGATGGCATTGTCGAAGGCCAGTGGTCCATCCAGTATGGCGCCGGTAATCTGGCCTCGCTCCGCCATTTTGCACAATGCCGCCGCGTCGATAGTGGCCGGCATTCTCGAAGTCACGGACTCGACCGCGGCCAGGATGGCGACCTTGGGGCACTCCGGGCCGATCAGATTGGCCAGGTCGATGGCGTTCTGGCAGATGTCGACCTTGTCCTCCAGCGTCGGCGCGATGTTGATGGCGGCATCCGTGACGATCAGGACTTTGTGATAGGTCGGCACATCCATTATGAAGACGTGACTGATGCGGCGCGCCGTACGCAATCCGGCTTCACGCGAAACCACGGCCGCCATTAATTCGTCGGTGTGCAGGCTCCCCTTCATCAGGAGTTCAGCCCGGCCCGTGCGTACCAGTTTCACCGCCTGCGCCGCGGACTCGTGACTGTGGTGCGTATCGACGATTTCGACGTCTCCAAGCTCCACCTTCGCTTGACCAGCGGCTTCCCTGATTCGTTTCGTCGGCCCGACCAGGATGGGCCGGATCAGTCCTTCGGCGGCGGCTTCCATGGCCCCGGCCAGGGCGGACGCCCCGCACGGGTGCGCCACCGCGGTCGGAACGGGCTCCAGGTCCTTGCATCGTTCAAGCAGTTGCTCGTATTTTCCCGTACCTCGAATATTCATCGGCGTCTCCATTCAAGTTCCGCGAAGGCGGCTGCCCTTGCTACGCGCCCGCCGGGCGATCATCCGGATCCGGCGCCAACATACCATGGACGAGCGCACCCGGTTTCTCCGGCTTTCGGGCCATCATCCCTTCAGTAGCCCCCGCATCTCCGCCGCATACTGGTCGGAGTTGAATCCAAGGACGAGATGCAAGGTTTGGCCGAGCCGCATCACCCCGGCCACGCCATGCGCAGTCAGCACCGACTCGTCGACAACATCCACGTCCGCTAATTCGACGCGCACGCGCGTCTCGGCGGCCGCGTCGACGCGCCGGATGTTCGTCGTCCCGCCGAGGCCTGCGATGAACGCCGCGGCCTTCTCGGCGGCATCAGGGTCTCGAAGTTTGGGGACGATGGACGTCGACG
Source organism: uncultured Woeseiaceae bacterium (assembly GCA_945788575.1). Lineage (GTDB taxonomy): Bacteria > Pseudomonadota > Gammaproteobacteria > Steroidobacterales > Woeseiaceae > UBA1847. The sequence goes on along the minus strand of CALZMR010000128.1, from coordinate 1,160 downwards.
TCGGAGCCTTCACCGGCGAGGGCGCTGCCACCTCGTCGGCCTCCGGTCCAGCCGTCGCCAGGTACTCCTCCATGTCCGTCTTCAAGCCTTCGGCTCTCGGCCCGAAAATGGCCTGCATGTTGTTGCCGACAACGACCACGCCGGCAGCACCCAGCGCTTTCAGTTTGCCCTGGTCGGCCTTGCTGATGTCATTGAGCTCGACACGGAGTCGCGTGATGCACGCATCGAGTTCTTTAATATTGCTCTTGCCCCCGAACGCCAGCACAAGCTCGAGGTCAAACTTGCTCGCCGACGCGGCACCCACTTCTGCTTCCGCCTCCTCTTCTTCCCGACCCGGCGTCTTCAGGTCGAACTTTCGGATCAACACTGTGAAGATCACGTAGTACATCAGTGCCCAGAGGGGACCGATCACGAGCAACCAGAGAGCATTACTGGATCTCGGGAAGAGCACGAGGTAATCGATGAGGCCGTGCGAGAACGTCATTCCGTGCTTGATTCCGAGAACGATACACGTAACGTAGGCCGCGGATGCCAGAATCGCGTGCACTACATAGAGCAGTGGGGCCACGAACAGGAAAGCGAATTCAATCGGTTCGGTAATCCCCGTCAGGAACGAGGTGAGCGCACCGGAGAGCATGATACCGCCCACGAGCTTGCGTCGTTCCGGCCTGGCACAGCGCCATATCGCGATGGCAGCCGCCGGTAGTCCCCACATCTTGAACAGGTATCCGCCGGCCATGTTCCCCGCGGTGGGATCTCCGGCCAGGAATCGGTAGATTTCACCTCGCACGACCTCACCGGCGTCGTTCGTGTACTGGCCGACTTCGAAGAAGAAGGGCACGTTCCAGATGTGGTGTAGCCCGAATGGCAGGAGGGCCCTCTCCACAACACCATAGAGACCGAACGCCATGGCCGGGTTCTTGTTCGCGGCCCAGTCGGAGAATGTCGATATGGCGGCCCCAATCGGCGGCCAGACGAAGCTCAGAACGACGCCCATAAATATCGCGGCGAAGGCGGTGATGATCGGCACCGATCGTTTGCCGGCAAAGAAGCCCAGGTAGTCTGGCAGCTCGATGCGGTAATAGCGGTTGAAGACATGGGCAGCGACGCCGCCGATCACAATACCTCCGAACACGCCGGTGTCGATGGACTGCATCCCC
>CALZMR010000127.1 GCA_945788575.1 uncultured Woeseiaceae bacterium | reverse complement strand
CGGCCTACTACTGGCTGCCGAAGTGGACCGGGTACATGTACAACGAGACTCTGGGCAAGCTGCATTTCTGGCTGTCGACGATCTTCGTGAACCTGACGTTCTTCCCGATGCACTTCCTGGGATTGGCCGGCATGCCGCGCCGCATCCCCGACTATTCCACGCAGTTCGCTGACTTCAACTTCATCGCGTCGATAGGCGCAATCGGATTCGGCCTGTCGCAGCTGGTCTTTGTGTGGGTACTCCTGACGGCCAGGAAGGGCGAGAAAGCCACCGACCGTGTTTGGGAGGCGCCTCGAGGCCTCGAGTGGACCGTGCCGTCGCCGGCGCCGTACCACACCTTCGATACGCCGCCGGTCAAGCGCGTCCTGCAGGAAGGCTTCGAGTGAGAACCACCGAGCAGAAAAAGGGCGTCCGCCGCACGACACTGATTCTGGTCGCGGTCGCGCTGAGCTTTTATCTCGGCTTCATCCTGATCGGGGTGTTGCGGTCCTGACGCATGAGCACTGAGTCTGAAAACCGGATCTCGAACCGCGCACTGACACTGCGCTTGTTCGTGCTCGTCGTTTGCATGTTCGGTTTCGGCTTCCTGCTTGTGCCGCTGTACGAGGTCTTCTGCGAGATCACCGGCTTCGGCGGCCGCACCAACACGACGGCGGCAGTCGTCGAGGAAGCGCCCGACGAGAACCGCACGGTGAAGATCGAGTTCGTGGCGACGCTCAACGAGTATGCGCCGTGGACATTCTCGCCGGACTTGCCGAGCATCGAAGTGCAGCCGGGCAGGCTGTACAACGTGACGTTCAGTGCACAGAACCTCACCGATGAGACCAAGACAGGCCAGGCGGTACCGAGCGTTGCACCGATCGTCGCCTCCGAGCATTTCATGAAGCTCGAGTGCTTCTGCTTTACGAGCCAGGACTTTATGGCGAACGAAGAGCGGGCGATGCCGCTATCGTTCATCGTCGACCCCGATCTGCCCGACTACGTCGATACGATCACGCTGCAATACACCTTTTACGACACGCTTCGCATTTCCGCGAGCGACTGAATCAAAGAGAAAGACCATGTCTACGTCTGAACACGCACAAGACCGCTACTACGTGCCGCACGGCAGCCACTGGCCCATCGTGGGCTCGGCCGGGCTTCTGCTGCTCATGGTCGGCGTATCGAACTGGCTGAACGGAGCCGACATCGGCTTCTGGGTCATGATGGCCGGCTTCGCCACGATCATCTTCATGGTCACGGGCTGGTTCGGAACGGTCATCGGCGAGAACCAGCGGGGCATCTACAACGCACAGGTGGACACCTCGTTTCGCATGGGTATGTTCTGGTTCATCTTCTCCGAGGTCATGTTCTTTGCGGCATTCTTCGGCGCACTGTTCTACGCTCGCAACATGTCGGTGCCGTGGCTCGGTGGCGAGAGCAACAACTTCTTCACGAACCTGCTGCTCTGGACCGGCTGGGAGAGCACCTGGCCGACGAACGGTCCCGGCAATGTCGGCGGTGAATTCGACAAGATGGGCCCGATGGGTTTGCCGCTGATCAACACGGCGATACTCCTGACGAGTTCGATTACCGTGACGATCGCGCATCACGCGCTGATCGCGGGCCAGCGGAATGTGCTGAAGATCTTTCTGGCGCTGACCTTCATCCTCGGCTTCATCTTCGTATTCCTGCAGCTCGAGGAGTATATCCACGCGTATCAGGATTTGAATCTCAGGCTGACGACCGGCATCTACGGATCGACATTCTTCCTGTTGACCGGATTCCACGGCCTGCACGTGACGCTCGGCGCCATAATGCTGCTGATCATCTGGCTCAGGGTGATGAAGGGTCACTTCACGCCGGACAAACACTTCGCGTTCGAAGCCGTCGCCTGGTACTGGCACTTCGTCGACGTCGTCTGGGTCGGCCTGTACGTGTTCGTTTATTGGATGTAAAACCCAGGCAGGCAAGATGAATCCCGGCGCCTGTTGGAGCCCGTCTTACGGGCGATTTGCAAACGAATAGCGTAAACCAGGGCACCTGTAGGAGCACGCCATGCGGGCGAATTTCGGCTAGAGGACGGTCATACTTTCGGGCCTTCCACTAAAGATCAATCCGCGCCAACCGGATAGCGGGAATTACGGTCGAGGGCGGATTGGCCTCCTACTGAGGTGGTAGTCAGCCGGCCGCTGAGGCAGCAGCAGGGTCCGACGGTGGCACGACCTCCGGCGGCGCAATCCACCCGAAGTAAAACGACAGCACGAGAATCAGAACCAGAGCGACCGACAGGCCGATTCTGATCTTCAGTGCCCGTAAGAGCCGAGGCGAATTATTATCGCCTTTGCCTTTGGTCAGGAAGAAAAGGCCCGAGCCAAGGCTGACGACGATGGCTGCGAGCAGCAGCAGGATAATGACTTTCATAGGACCCTCTCGAGGCGAGCGATTATAACGTGAACGAGGAAGCGAAAAACGGGCTGCCAGGCTGGCTGCCGTTCGTTGTCGGCGCGGTCCTCGTCGCACAGTTCGCCGGCCTCGGCGTCTGGCAAATCAGCCGCGGACTCGAGAAGCAGGCGACCCGCGACGCACTGTCGGCCACCGGAAGCTACTCGACCTTTCACGATGGCGCCGAGGTGCGTTCCTACCAGGCCATCAAGGCTACGGGCTACTACGACGCGGATCGCCAGTTCCTGCTCGACAACATTATCCTGAACAGCCGCTACGGATATTACGTGCTGACGCCGTTGGAGATCGGACCGGACCAGCCCCTGCTGCTGGTCAATCGCGGCTGGATCGAGAAGACCGGCCCGAACCCGCCGCTCGACGAACTGGCGGGCACGATCGCCATCGACGACGGCCGCGTAACCATACTGGGCCGGGTCGGCTCGCTGCCGCGTCCGGGCATGCGTATGGGCAATGCGATAGCGGATTTCGGCCGCTGGCCGTCGATCGCTGTCTACCCCGCGGCAGAGGACATCGAGCTGGCACTGGGCCGGGAGATACAGCCTTTCGTGCTGCTCATGGACCCCGACGCCGAGGACGGCTTCCTGCGCCACTGGGTTCCGGCCGAGATGGGCCCGGCGAAACACTTCGGCTACGCCTTTCAGTGGTTTGCGATGGGCGCGGTGCTTTCAGGACTGCTGATCTGGCACTACCGGCGGAGACGAGCGAACAATGACGACTGAACGACCCACAAGGCCGCGCGGCCGGTGGCAAGTGCTGCTGCTCGCGTCCGTCTTCTTCGGCCCGCTTGTCATCGCGGCGTGGCTCTACTATGGCGGCGATTCGCTACAGCCCGAGGGTCGGGCAAATGCCGGTGCTCTGCTGGAGCCCATCACGCATATTCCCGACGCGCTCCCCGAATCGCCGCTGCTCGAGGAAATCCAGGGCCGCTGGCTCATCGTCTACGACAATCAGGGCGCGTGTGACGAAAGCTGCCGTGACGCGCTTTACACGATACGCCAGTCGCGGCTGATGCTCGGCCGCGAAATGGATCGTGTCGGGCGTATCTTCTTGCACGGTGAAACGGCGCCCGATACAGTGTTTATAGCCGACGAACACGAAGGACTGGTCACTCTCACGGACGCGACGCTTAGTGAGTTGCTGATCGATAAGAAACCTGACGAACTCGCGGCAGGCGGATACTATCTGATCGATCCGCGCGGCAATCTGGTGATGTATTTCCATCCGGACATAGATCCGGGGGAAATGGTAGACGACATCAAGCGCCTCCTGAGGCTGTCGCGCATCGGCTGATGCCGATCGGGGAATATGAGCGCAAATATTCAAACCATCACGGACTGGCGTGACTACTACGAGCTGACCAAGCCTCGAGTCGTCATGCTCATCGTGTTCACGGCGATTGTCGGCATGTTCCTCGCCGTGCCCGGTTGGCCGGGCCTCGTCCCGCTCGTCGCTGGCACCCTGGGAATCGGCCTCGCCGCCTCCGGCGCCGCCGTGTTCAACCACATCCTCGACGCGCGCATCGATATCCACATGCTCCGGACCCGAGGCCGGCCGTTGCCGCAGGGGCGAATCTCGGAGAGCCGGGCGCTTATGTTCGCGTCGGTCCTGTGCGTACTCTCGATGATCGCACTGTGGTCTTTCGTCAATCCGCTTACTGCGATTCTGACGTTCTTCTCGTTGATCGGCTATGCCGTCATTTACACAGTCTGGCTGAAGCGCGCGACGCCGCAGAATATCGTCATCGGTGGCGCGGCCGGGGCGGCGCCGCCATTGCTGGGCTGGGTCACCGTGACCGGCGAGGTGCACGCGAATGCATTGCTCTTATTCCTGATCATATTCGTGTGGACGCCGCCGCACTTCTGGGCGCTCGCCATTGCCCGCAAAGACGAGTATGCGAAAGTCGGCATACCGATGCTGCCGGTGACACACGGTGAGGCCTATACGCGGCTCAGCATCCTGCTCTATACGATCTTGCTCGTCGTCATTACCGTATTGCCGTACCTGACCGGCATGAGCGGGCTTATCTATCTGCTGCCGGCGCTAGTGCTTGGCGGGATGTTTCTCTATCACGCCATCCAGATGATGCGGCACCCGGACGACCTCGACCGCGCGATGGGCACCTTCAGGTTCTCGATTACTTATCTCGGCTTCCTGTTCGCCGCGCTGCTCGTCGATCACTACTATCTGATTCAGCTTTCGATCTGACCGCCGACTCAGGCGTGTTTTGAAGCGAGTTTTCTCTCCCGGCCACCCGCCTTCCGCTCGTGCTGTGCGAACATGCTGAGCATCAACCAGTCAGGGAATGCCTTGCAAAGCACTTGCGAGCCGCGAAGGCGTATCCGCCGGGCGCGAACCTCTTTCTTTAGATCGCGAAAGCCTCGCCAGCATTCGACAAACGTCCTTAGGTCGGCCAGCACGTGCACGTCGATCTCATAACCCGGGTCCTTGAGACACATATCCACTTTGCCCGCATTCGCTACCAGCCAAAAGCAGCGAAAGTCGGTCGGCGCACCCGTGAACTCGAAAAAGATTACAGTCCGCTCGGGCGGCATCTTGTCGACGTCCATGCGCAGGGACATGCTCCAGGCCAGGAAGCCGGGATCGAGATCCTCGAGATCCATGTCGCGCGCCCAATGCTGCCCCCATACGGCGAGCTGAGTGATTATCCCGTCCAGGTCTAAGCAGGCTGCGGTGGGCTCGTAGATGTTCCTTCGGCCGTCGGGATGCTTCGAACGGCGTAACAAACCGGCGTCTTCCAGTTCCAGCAAGCGTTGTGACAAGAGCGATGGCGAGATCTTTGGAACGCCACGATGGATCTCGTTGAAGCTGCGGCAGCCGTCGATCAATCGGCTGACGACCAGCAGCGTCCAGCGCCGACAGAGCAGATCGGCGGCAAGAGCCAGCGGGCAATACTGACCGTAACTATTTCGTGCGCCTGCCATACCTGATCACCTCGAAGTAACTACAGAAATAATAGTAGTTGCCAGGCACGCCGCCCGCTAGATTGTGGACTGAGCATTGATCTGGTCCGGAGGCCGCCCTATGAAGACACTCGTCGTTAGCGCCATGATGTTCATGCTGATTGGCGCGGTAGACGCACTTGCCGACGAAGGCGGGGAGGCTGTCGTTCGCTGGAACGAAACACTTTTGAGCGTTGCAGAGGCTGAAGACAGCTTCCTGACGCTGAAGGGCCTGCGCACGGCTGCCATGATGCATCTGGCGATGCACGACGCCCTGAACGCGGGCGGAGGTCAGTTCGAAACCTACGCCAACGTCGACGGACGAGCCGCAGATCCGCTCGCAGCCGCGCTGAATGCGGCATTCACGATCTGTGCAGCCCAGTATCCCGATGAGGCAGACCGGTTCCGCCGGCTCCTCAACGACACGCTGCCCGGCGAGGCATCCGAGGCGGACGCCGCGTTCGGGGCGGCCGTGGCCCTTCAGGTCCTCGAGTCGCGCTCAGATGACGGTTGGGACGGGCAGCCGGAGTACCGCTGGCATCCGATGGCGCCCGGCGTCTATGCGGAATTCGCCGAGCACAGCGGAACGCCCGAGGGGTTTATCTTCGGTGCCGGCTGGGCGCATGCGCGCGGCTTCGCCCTCACTTCGCCCGACCAGTATCTATCGCCGCCGCCCCCCGATATCGATAGTGAGGCGTACGCCAGCGCCTTCGACGAAGTGCGCCGCCTCGGCCGCTTCCAGAGCATGGACAGGACGCCGGATCAAACGCACATTGCCCTGTGGTGGAAGGACTTCGTCGAGAACTCCCACAACCGGCTTGCCCGGGATCTTGCGATCCGCGAAGGGCTCGATGCCGTGGCCGCGGCGCGTTTGTTTGCTCTTCTCAACACCGGCATATTCGACGCCTACATTGCGAGCTTCGCAAACAAGTTTCATTACAACCACTGGCGTCCGTATACCGCCATTCGCTGGGCAAACAATGATGGCAATGATGCAACGGAAGCCGATCCAACCTGGGACAATACGCACCGGCACACCTATGCCTTCCCTTCCTATCCCTCGGCACACGGTACAGCCTGCGCAGCGGCGATGACTGCGCTGACCGATACGTTCGGCGACCAATACGCATTCGTCATGTACACGCCGGCTGTGGACGTCGCAGGTCCGTTCTCCGGAAAGATCGCGATGCAGCCGCCGACCCGCGACTTTGGTTCCTTCTACGAAGCAGCACGCGAGTGCGCCGCATCGCGCGTGTTCCTCGGAATTCACTTTCGCTACGACTCGGATGCGGGGTATGAACTCGGTCGCGAGGTGGGTGGCAACACTGTCACGGGTTTGTTGAGTCCGGTGCACCGCGGCGACGAGGGATAGCGTAATCTTCTACGCCCGCTGGTGGTATATTTGGCACCAAGCCACCGCGGAGTAACTCCAATACTCGACCTTCTTTTCAACTGGGACGATGCCCTGCGTTACGGCATGGACGTCTTGGTCTATCTGATCATGGCGCTGCTCGGCACGACCTTCTTCGTCCTTCGGCTCGCAATCGCGCTGTTTTTCGGCGGCGACGGCGACATGGACGGGGATCTCGCCGATCACGGTGGAGGCGATGGCGCCTTCAACATGTTCTCGATCCTGTCGATCCTCGCGTTCTTCATGGGCGCCGGCTGGATGGGCCTGACCTGCCGCATCGACTGGGATCTGAACAGCATGGTCTCGGCAATCGCCGCCGCCAGCTTCGGCTTCGTGCTGATGATGATGGCTTCGGGCCTCATGGCGTTCGCGCGCAAGCTGAACCAGGCCGTCGAGTACGACGTCGGCACCGCCCTCGGCAAGACGGCCAACGTTTACATGTCTATCCCCATGAAGGGTGACGGCAAGGGCAAGATACAGGTTGCCGTTTCAGGACGTCTCAAGACCATGGACGCCGTCAGTATCGGTCCGCCGATCAAGGAATTCTCCAGCGTCACGGTTATCTCCGTTCGTGACGACGGAACCTTCATTGTCGAACCGGCTGACTAGCGGTTGATTGAAAATCGCTCGGACGGACATATATCCGCCGATATGCAATCTAAAAAAGCGGCGTTTGCGGACGGCAAATGATCGTATGCAGCGCACTACCGGCGTAGCTGCTCGCCAGTTCGATTCTTCGACTGACTACTAGTCGGCGCGCGCGAAACGAATACAACAAGACTCTGTAAGGAGGAGCCATGCTGGAGGGATTTTCACCAGGACCGCTAATGCTGGTCGTGTCCGTAGTACTGCTGGTCGCGTTCTTCTTAGCGATCCTCGTCTCCCAGTACAAGCGCTGTCCATCGAACCGAATACTCGTCGTCTACGGTAAGGTCGGCGGCCA
>CALZMR010000126.1 GCA_945788575.1 uncultured Woeseiaceae bacterium | reverse complement strand
CGGCACGGTCTGGCAGTCGCAGGTCGTGACGATCCGATCCGGCGTCCTGAGGCTGCGGTCGAAGTCTCTGCGGGCGTTGACCGACGCCGAAACCGCTCAGGTGAAGGTGCTCGACTATTGCGGGTCAGCGGCGCAGACCGAGGAGCGTCTCGACAGCGATACGCTTGCCAATATTCAGGGGTGGGGACAGGGCGACAAGCAGTTCTTTCCTGTCGCGCCGATGGTCGTCGATCGGAGTCAGCTGCTTCTGCTACCGCCGCTTAGATAGACCGCTGCTGTCAGGCTTCTTTCTTCGGCCAGTCGTGGAGGATCAACTCGGTATTCGGCCGCTCATACAGACTCCAGTTGTCCTGGTCGATGTTGACCGAGACGACGCCTGCCGTCGGCAGGTTGTGAGTCAGGCCCGGTACGAGGAAGTTCGCGAAATCGGTGAGCCCCGGGTTGTGCGCGACGAGCATGAGGCTATTGAAGCCCTCGTCCTGGGCGACGAGGACATCGAGCATGTCGTTCACCGAGGCCAGGTAGAGCTGAGCCTCTTGCTGAAGGAATTCAGCAGGGTATGAGAGCTGAGTGGCGATGATCTTTGCCGTGGTCCAGGCGCGCACCGCCGGGCTCGACAGGATCAGCGACGGTCGTATTTCGGCGGCGGCAATGCGTTGCCCCATGACCGGTGCATCGCGCTCGCCGCGCTTGTTCAGCGGACGCTCGCGATCTCCCAGCGACATGTCTTTCCAGCTCGATTTTGCGTGGCGGACGATCGTGAGGGTTTTCATGCCCCGATTTTACATCAGCCCGGTCTGCAAACGCGCCTCGTCGGACATCATGGTCTGGTTCCACGGCGGGTCGAATACGAGTTCGACACGGACATCCGAAACGGTCGGAATGACAGCGATCTTCTCCTGTGCGTCGGCAACGAGTACGTCACCCATGCCACACCCCGGCGCAGTCAGTGTCATATCCACTGCCACCGAACGTTCGCCATTGCCGAGCGGTGTGACCTCGCAGCGATAGATCAGGCCGAGGTCGACGATGTTCACCGGGATTTCCGGGTCGTAGCAGGTCTTGAGCTGACTCCAGATGACCTCTTCAATGTCGTGATCCGTCGGGTCCTCCGGGACCTCGGGCGGCAGGGTCGGCTCCTTGCCGAGCGCGTCCGCGTCGATGCCCGCGACCCGGAACAGATTGCCCTCGACATACACCGTGAAGCTGCCGCCGAGTGCCTGAGTGATGAAGCCGTTCGTGCCTTCGCGCAGCGTCAATGCTTCGCCGGCCGGGATGATGATCGCGCGCACGTCTCTTTGCAGCGTCACGGGTTCATTCATGTGTCCGAACATGGGTGTCCTTACTCCGTTGTAGCCGGTGTCTTGTCGTTCTCGAGCGCCGAATTCAGGGCATGCCAGGAGAGCGTCGCGCACTTGACGCGCGACGGGAACTCGCGGACACCCTCGAGCGCATGCAGCTTGCCGAGGTCGATCGTCGGATCGCTCGAGTCGCTTGTCAGAATCGCCGTTACGTTCTCGAACCAATGGACGGCGGCCGCCACCGGCAGTCCGATGACCGTGTCAGTCAGCAGCGATGCCGAAGCCACTGATATCGCACAGCCAGATCCTTCGAACGCGGCATCTCTAATCACGCCGGAGTCGTCTAACTCGATATACAGCTTGAGCTTATCGCCGCAGAGCGGATTGATGCCTTCCGCCGTGTGAGTGGCGTCCTCGAGCCTGCCGAAGTGCCGAGGCTTCCGCGCGTGATCGAGGATAAGCTCACGATAGAGCTCACGAACGTCGTCGGTGGCGATGGAAGCGACGTTGTTCATGCAAATATCTGCTTCGCCTTGTCGATGGCGTCGACGAGCCGGTCTACGTCCTCGACCGAGTTGTACATCGCCAGCGACGCACGCGCGGTTCCCGGCACGCCGAAGAAATCCATGACCGGCATGGCGCAGTGATGTCCCGTGCGGATCGCGACACCCTGGTGGTCGAGGATCGTTCCGACGTCGTGCGGATGGACACCATCGATCTCGAAGGACTGCACGCTGGCCTTTGTCTCGGCGGTGCCGATCAGGCGGACACCGTCTACGGCGCCGAGCTTATCCATCAGATAGCTCAGCAGGTAATGCTCGTGCGCGGCTACTCTGTCGAGGTCGAGGTTGGTGAGGTAGTCGACGGCCGCGCCCAGCCCGATGACGCCCGCGATGTTCGGCGTGCCGGCCTCGAACTTGTAGGGCAGCTCGTTGTAGACCGTGCCGTCGAAGCGGACTTCGAGAATCATGTCGCCGCCGCCCTTCCACGGCGGCATCGCCTCGAGAAGCTCTTCGCGGCCGTAAAGAACGCCCGTACCGGTCGGCCCGAACATCTTGTGCCCCGAGAACGCGTAGAAGTCGCAGCCGATGTCCTGTACGTCCACATTCATGTGCGGCACGCCCTGCGCGCCGTCGATGAGCACGGCGATGTCGCACTCCTTCGCCCAGCGCACGATTTCCTTGACCGGGTTGACGGTGCCGAGCGCGTTCGATACGTGGCCGATGCCAAGCAGGAACACGTCATCGGTCATAAGCGCCCGCAGTTCGTCGGGCTTTACCTGCCCGCGATCGTCGATCGGTGCGACAACGAGCTCAGCGCCTGTCTGCTCGCAGACGATCTGCCACGGCACGATGTTCGCGTGATGTTCGAGATGCGTGATCAGAATCTTGTCACCCGGTCCGATCTTCGGCCGGCAGAAGCTCTGCGCGACGAGATTGATCGACTCCGTGGTGCCGCTCGTGAGTACGATCTCGCTGCGGCTGGAAGCGTTGACGAAGCGGACGAGCTTGTCGCGTGCGCCCTCGTAGGCTTCCGTGGCCCGATGGCTCAGCGTGTGCACGCCGCGGTGCACGTTCGAATGATCGTGCGCCTGATACTCCGCCACCATGTCGATAACCGAAGACGGCTGCTGCGCGGACGCGGCGCTATCGAGGTAGACGAGCGGATGGCCGTTGACGCTCTGATCGAGCGCGGGAAAGTCCGCGCGGACATCGAGCAATACAGAATCGCTGGCAGGTTGAGCGTGGCTCACGAAGCGTCTCCAAGTTCGCGCAGTCGCTGTTCGACGCGCTCGCCAATCAATTCGTGAAGTTCGGCGATAGGCGCGCGCTCGACAATCGTTGCCGCAAATGCGCGGGTCAATACGCGCTTCGCTCGCGATTCGTCGAGGCCGCGGCAACGAAGGTAGAAGAGGGCGCGCTCATCGAGTTGGCCGACGGTGGTTCCGTGCGCGCACTTCACCTCGTCCGCGTAAATTTCCAACTCAGGCTTGGCGTCGATCTCGCTGCGCTCAGAGAGCAGCAGGTTGTGGTTGGCCTGTTGAGCATCGGTGCCATCCGCACCCCGGTGCACGATCGCCTTGCCGTTCCAGACGGCGCGGCTGCGCCCCGAGAGAATTCCGCGGTACTCCTGATCTGATACTGCGGGTCCCACGCGGTGATCGACGCGCGTGTGATTGTCAATGTGCTGTCCGGTGCCCGCGACATAAAGGCCATTGAAGGTCGCGACGGCGTCGGGTCCGGCGATGTCGATCTTGAGATCGTTTCGCGACAAGCGGCCGCCGAGGTCTATGCCGCCGTGCGTCAATCGGCTGCCCCGCTCGAGGCGTACATTCAGTCGCGCTGTCTGGCTGTGGTGCAGCGCGCGGTCCTGGAAGCGCAGATACTCGACGCTCGCATCGGCCGCCAGATTCAGGCGGATCAGCGAGTTCGAATAGTGTTCGTCGTCGCCCGAGGATACGTGATACTCGATAAAGCGCGCGGCAGCCCGCTCGTCGAGTTCGATATCGACGCGGGCCTGCGACATGACCGGTGCGCCCGCCGCACTATCGATGACCAGCAAGCCAATGGGGCGCTGGTCGAGCCGATCCTCGATGACGCGGATACGGATGCCGCCGGTGCGGAACTGCGTGTTCAGGTTCGCGAGCGGGACATCGATCGCTGGCTCGTCAGAGCTTAGCAAGGAGACTTCGATGCCGGCTTCCTGGAGCCCTGTCGATGAGGCCTCCAGCAACTCGCCGTTCGCAATCACGATCCAGGCCGCATCGGCGGCGGCCTTGATGCTGTCGATCAGGTCGGCATCGGGCGGCTGTTCGTTCGAGCCTGAATCCAGCCACTGCTGCGCGATCGCAATGGGACGCGACAGGTCCGTGTACTTCCAGTCCTCGTCCCTGAGCGTCGGGAACGATGCGGCGAGTTCGATTTTGGACACTGCGCCACTCATGCGTTGGCAGCCTCCCGCACCCATTCGTACCCCTTTTCTTCGAGTTCGAGGGCCAGTGTCTTGTCACCGGAACGGGCGATGCGTCCTTCCGACAGTACGTGCACGTAGTCGGGCTCGATATAGTCGAGCAGACGCTGGTAGTGAGTAACGAGAATGATAGCGCGGTCCGGCGCGCGGAGCGCGTTGACGCCTTCGGCAACGGCTTTGAGCGCGTCGATGTCGAGCCCTGAGTCGGTCTCGTCGAGTATCGCTAGATCCGGCTCCAGCATTGCCATTTGCAGGATCTCGTTACGCTTCTTCTCGCCGCCAGAGAAGCCTTCGTTTACGCCGCGGTTGAGAAACTTCGGGTCCATGCCGAGCACCGCCATCTTCTCGCGGGCAAGCTTCAGAAACTCGAATGCGTCGATTTCCTCGAGCCCATGATGTTCGCGTTTTGCGTTGAGCGCGGCCTTAAGCAGGTATGCGTTATTCACGCCGGGGATTTCGACCGGGTACTGAAAGCCCAGGAAGATGCCTTCGCGGGCACGTTCCTCGGGTTCGAGTTCCAGCAGATCGGCGCCCTTGAAGCGCACGGTCCCGTCGGTCACCACGTAGTCTTCGTGACCGGCGATCACGCTGGCCAGCGTGCTCTTGCCGGAGCCGTTGGGCCCCATGATCGCGTGCACTTCGCCTGCTTTGACGGACAGCGACAGGCCGCGGAGGATTTCCGAATCGCCGATCGTGACCTTGAGATTTTCGATATTGAGCATTGTTTTCGTTGTCCTGGGCGGATTAGCCGACGGCGCCTTCGAGGCTGACGTTCAACAGCGCCTGTGCCTCGACCGCGAACTCCATCGGTAGTTCGTTGAATACTTCCTTGCAAAACCCGTTGACGATCATGTTGACCGCGTCTTCTTCCGAGATGCCGCGCTGGCGGCAGTAGAACAGCTGGTCGGCGGAAATCTTCGAGGTCGTCGCCTCGTGCTCGACCTTCGCTGTCGGATTCTTGATCTCCATGTACGGGAAGGTGTGCGCACCGCATTCCTTGCCGATCAGCAGCGAATCGCACTGCGTGTGATTGCGTGCGCCGCTCGCCTGCGGCATCACGCGGACGAGACCACGATAGGCATTCTGTGCGCGGCCGGCGGAGATGCCCTTGGAGACGATCGTACTGCTCGTGTTGCGGCCGATGTGGATCATCTTCGTGCCGGTATCGGCCTGTTGAAGATTGTTGGCCACAGCCACCGAATAGAATTCACCGACCGAGTTGTCGCCGCGCAGGATGCAGCTCGGGTATTTCCACGTGATCGCCGAGCCGGTCTCGACCTGGGTCCAGGAAATCTTGGAATTCGCGCCGCGGCAATCGCCGCGCTTGGTGACGAAGTTGTAGATACCGCCGCGGCCTTCCTCGTCGCCCGGATACCAGTTCTGCACGGTCGAGTACTTGATCTCCGCGCCCTCCATCGCGACCAGTTCGACGACGGCCGCGTGCAGCTGATTCTCGTCGCGCATCGGCGCGGTGCAGCCTTCGAGGTAGCTCACATGGCTGCCTTCGTCGGCAACGATCAGTGTGCGTTCGAACTGACCCGTATTGGCCGCGTTGATGCGGAAGTAGGTGCTGAGTTCCATCGGGCAGCGCACGCCTTTCGGGATGTAGACGAACGAGCCATCCGAGAAGACCGCCGAGTTGAGTGCCGCGAAGAAATTGTCGCGCCTCGGCACGACGCTGCCGAGGTATTTCTTGACCAGCTCCGGGTGATTCTCGACCGCTTCGGAGAACGAACAGAAGATTACCCCGGCCTCGGAAAGCTTCTCCTTGAACGTCGTCGCGACCGAAACGCTGTCGAAGACCGCGTCGACAGCGACACCGGCAAGGCGCGCCCGTTCATGCAGCGGGATGCCGAGCTTGTCGTAGGTTTCGAGGAGCTTCGGGTCCACCTCGTCGAGGCTCTTCGGACGATCGTCATCGGACTTCGGGGCCGCAAAATAAGAGATCGCGTTGTAGTCGATCTTCTTGTAGTGCACGTGCGCCCATTCGGGCTCCGTCATTTCGAGCCACTGGCGGTATGCTTGCAGGCGCCACTCGAGCATCCACTCGGGTTCGCGCTTGCGAGCGGAGATGGCGCGGATTACGCCCTCGTCAAGGCCGGGAGGCAGGCTCTCGGTCTCGATATCCGTGACGAAGCCGTGCTCGTAACGACGGTTGACGATGCTCTCGAGATGTTCGGATTCGGTCGACATGTTCAGCTCTTTTTGATTGCCATGCCTTCGACAGAAATCGGCAGGCCGGCAAAATGGAATGTGGGTACGGGGCTGTTGGTTCTCAACAGGTCGTCGAGGCTCACGTCAGTGAGCGCTCGCCGAATAGCGACGTTGATGCGCTTCCAGGCGCCACCTACGTTGCAAACGCCTTCGTGCTCGCAGTTACTGTCATCCGACGAGCATTCGGTAATGGAAACGGGCCCTTCGAGTGCGTCGATAATGTCGGCGGCGCTGATTTCACGCGGAGCGCGGGCCAGTTCGTAGCCACCGTTCGCGCCGCGCGTCGAGCGAACCAGACCCGAACGCCCCAGCGATTTCAGTAGCTTGCTCACGGTAGGCAGGGCAACACCCGTGCTTGCCGCTACATCGGCCGAGCTCACGACACCCGGATGGCCGGCCAGGTGCGCAAGCACGACCGTGCCGTAGTCCGTGAGTTTACTGATCCTGAGCACCGTTCGGCCCTCGTTTCGAATAGCGGACCATTTTAGTCCTCTTTAAAGCCAAACGCTATAGCCGGCGCGGTTTTGCTATGCTCCCGCGCAATGAGTAATGACAGTTTCATTGAGATCGAGAACCTCGACTTCTCCCGCGGCGCCCGAACGATCTTCAAGGGGCTGAACATCAGCATCCGGCGCGGCGAGGTCACGGCGTTCATGGGCCCGAGCGGCACCGGCAAGACCACGCTGCTGCGGTTGATTACCCGGCAACTCGTGCCCAACCGTGGCCGGATCGTGGTGGATGGCATCGATATCGCGACGCTCAATCAGCGGCAGTTGTACCGGTTCCGGCGGCGTTTCGGGATGTTGTTTCAGAACGGCGCGCTGCTGACGGACCTGTCCGTATTCGAGAACGTTGCATTCCCGCTGCGGGAACACACGCGGCTCACTAATCGGCTCATCCGTCACGTCGTACTGACCAAGCTTCATGCCGTCGGTCTGCGCGGCGCGGCGGACATGATGCCCGCCCAGCTCTCCGGCGGTATGGCGCGACGCGTTGCGCTCGCGCGCGCGATGGTGATGGACCCCGACATCGTTATCTACGACGAGCCGTTCGTCGGTCTCGATCCCATCTCGATGGGCGTCATCGTGCGTTTGGTGCGGCGGATGCACGACGCGCTCGGCATCACGAGCATCATAGTCAGTCACGACGTCGAGGAAATATCCATGGTCTCGGATTGCAGCTATCTGATCTCGGACGGCAAGGTGGCGGCATCCGGTAGTCCCGAGGAGCTCAGTAGCGCGAGTTCGGAACTCGTGCGCCAATTCATGCACGGTATGGCGGACGGGCCGGTTGCGTTCCACTTCGACGCG
>CALZMR010000125.1 GCA_945788575.1 uncultured Woeseiaceae bacterium | reverse complement strand
GACTTCCTCGCCAACTGAAACGACCCGCGACGGGTTGACGTTCTTGTTGGTCCAGTCCATCTCGGAAACGTGCACGAGGCCTTCGACGCCATCCTCGATCTCCACGAAGCAGCCGTAGTCGGCAATATTCGTGACCTTGCCGAAGATACGCTTCTGCGGCGGGTAGCGGCGCGCGAGATCCTTCCACGGATCATCACCGAGCTGCTTCATGCCGAGCGATACGCGCTGGCGCTCACGGTCGAACTTGAGGATCTTGACGTCGATCTCGTCGCCCACGTTCACAACCTCGGACGGATGCTTGACGCGCTTCCAGGCCATGTCGGTGATGTGCAGAAGACCGTCGATGCCGCCGAGATCGACGAAAGCACCGTAGTCGGTCAGGTTCTTGACGATACCCTTGACCGTCTTGCCTTCCTGCAGTTCCTTCAGGAGCTGCTCGCGCTCAGCCGAGTACTCCTGCTCGACGACCGCGCGGCGCGAAACAACGACGTTGTTGCGGCGCTGGTCGAGCTTGATGACCTTGAACTCGAGGCTCTTGCCCTCGAGATAGCCCGGGTCGCGCACGGGACGAACGTCGACCAGTGAGCCCGGCAGGAATGCGCGGACACTGTCGATCTCGACCGTGAACCCGCCTTTGACGCGTCCGTTGATAACGCCTTCGACGGTCTCGGAATTCTCGAATGCTTTCTCGAGATCGATCCACGTCCTCGCGCGTATGGCTTTTTCGCGGGACAGCTTGGTCTCGCCGAAACCGTCTTCGACGGCATCGAGCGCGACTTCCACTTCGTCACCTACGGCGATCTCGCCGTCGCGGAGGTCGTTTCTGAATTGTTCGATTGGAATAACAGCCTCGGACTTGAGACCGGCACTCACGATGACGACGTCATCGTTGATATCAACCACGATGCCCGTGATGATAGAACCTGGTTTTATTTGCTGGCTGGCAAAACTCTCTTCAAATAACTTCGCAAAACTTTCAGACATGATTAGATAAACCAGAAGGCCTATTTGGCGGTTAGACCGCTCGCCTTCACCCATCTGCTCCACTGCATCCTGCAGCTCACAGTCATTACAAAAAAAGAATCGGACTCCATGTCCGATTCCACCAAAAATTCTCAGGTAACGAATCTCTCAGAAACCGTCACACCTTTCGGCCCAGTCGAGCACGGTATTCGTCACCGTTTCGATCGACTGCCCGGAGGAATCGAGCACTCTCGCATCCTCCGCTGGCCTCAGTGGCGCCACCGAACGCTCGGTGTCCCGCCGGTCGCGGTCCTCGATGTCCCGCGAAAGGGCGGCAAGGCTAACATCAATACCCTTGTCTTTCAACTGCTTATGACGCCTTCTGGCGCGCTCTTCGGCGCTGGCTGTGAGGAACACTTTGAGCACGGCATCCGGGAACACCTGGGTGCCCATATCGCGGCCATCGGCGACCAGTCCGGGCGGCTTGCGGAAGCTCTTCTGGAGCTCCAGCAGGGCCTCGCGGACCGGCCCCATCGCGGCCACGGCCGAGGCCCCGGCGCCGGTCTCCTCGGTGCGCAATTCGTTGGTCACGTCCTCGTAATTGAGGAGGACCATCTCGCCCCCCTGCCCGTCACGGCCGAACTCGATGTTCAGAGACCGAGCCAGTCTGGCCAGGGCTTCCGGGTTGCCCATATCGACGTCGTGACGGCGGGCCGCCAGCGCCGTCAGGCGGTACAGCGCCCCGCTGTCCAGCAGGTGGTAGCCGAGTGCATCGGCCACGCGCCTCGCGATCGTGCCCTTGCCGGAGCCGCTCGGACCGTCGATGGCGATGACCGGCACGCTCATGTCGTGTCCTCGTTAATCGAGAGGCCAAGGCCCTTCATCAAGCCGGCGAAGCCGGGAAACGACGTATCCACGGCATCGACGTCACGGACGATTACCGGTCCCGAGGCAACGCTTCCGGCCACGGCGAGCGACATCGCAATCCGGTGGTCGCCGTAGCTCTCAACGGTGCCGCCTGTGAAGCTTCCGCCACTCACCACGGCCCCGTCCTCGAATTCGTCGACCTCGATGCCGAGATTGCGGAGGCCCGTGGACATGGCCGCGATTCTGTCGCTCTCCTTGACCCGGAGTTCCTTCAGGCCGGTGAAGCGCGTCTCGCCGTCCGCGGATGCGGCAGCAACGAAGAGCGCGGGAAATTCGTCGATGGCCAACGAGACCAGAGCCGGATCGACCTCGATGCCCATCAGTCTGGAAGATCGCACGCGGATATCCGCCACCGGCTCGTCGCCGAACTGCCGAGGATTCTCGAGTGTGAGGTCCGCGCCCATGGCGGTCAGGATATCAATAACGCCGCGACGTGTCGGATTGACGCCGACGTTCTCGATCAGCACGTCGGCGTCCTCGGACAGTACGGCAGCCAGCATGACGAACGTGGCGGAAGAAAGATCAGCCGGTACTCGAATGTTTGCGCCAATCAGGGTCTGGCCGGGTTCGAGGCTTATCCGAAGCCCATCGGTTTCGACCGATACACCCATCGTCCTGAGCATGCGCTCGGTGTGGTCTCGTGTTACATCGGGTTCGGTAACTGTCGTTCGGCCTTCGGCGTAGAGGCCTGCCAGCAGGATGCACGATTTGACCTGCGCGCTGGCCATCGGCAACTCGTAATCGATGCCATGCAGCTTGATCCCGCCGCGGATCTGCAGCGGCGGCGTGCCGTCGCAATCGCTTTCCACGACCGCGCCCATTTGGGTCAGCGGCGTGATGATCCTGGTCATCGGCCGGCCGTTCAGAGATTCATCGCCGATCAGTTCGGTGCTGAAGGCCTGAGCCGCGAGCAATCCGGTCATCAGCCGCATCGCCGTGCCCGAGTTGCCGAGATCCAGCTGTCCCGCCGGCGCGGAAAGCCCGTTTAGTCCCACGCCGTGAACGCTCAGATCGGTCGCGCTCTGTCGTTCGATCTCGACGCCCATGGCGAGAAACGCATCGAGCGTCGCGAGGCAGTCCTCGCCGGCCAGGAAGCCGGATATCTCCGTGGTGCCCTCGGCAATGCTGCCTAGCATCAGCGCACGATGCGAGATCGACTTGTCGCCGGGCACCGTGACGATGCCGGACTTTGCCGCGGAAGGTGTAATCAAGAAGTCCAATTCGGTGTCCGGAGTTCGTTCGGTCGTTCTCTCAGACCCGCATGCCCGGCCAATTATCGCGTGGGGCGCCGAGAGTCTGCTTGTTCGGGAATGCGGAGTTTACACGGGTGTGACGCGTTTTATTCAGCGTCGACGCGCCTGGCGTTTGTTCGTCTACATGACGTCTGTCCTCAGCGGGCAGGGGGCTCCCACATCCACCCTCGACAGTTGTACCTCGATACCGGACGGCGCGGATGCATCCTTGGTGGGAGGCATGAAAGATCGCCCTCTCTTGAAGCGTTGATCGCCCGCAAGGCGGGCTCCTACAAGGGGCGCCGGAGGCCGGCACCAAGCTTGTAGGAGCCCGCCTTGCGGGCGATCCGCTGCCGAGGAGGTCGAGACGGGTGTAGGAGCCCCCTGCCCGCTCGTGACAAACGCATGCGGGCGAACATGCAAGCGAGATGGCGGCGAAGCTGTCGATCCGTGGCTGAGCGCCTGGCTAGTCGACGGCCTTTGGATAGGCGCCAAGCACTTTGAATAATGAACTCTTCGCCTCGAGCTCGGCCAATGCCTCCTTGATAGGCGACTCCTCGGCATGGCCCTCGAGATCGATAAAGAACACGTAGTCCCAGTTCTTGCGTTTGGACGGGCGCGATTCGATACGTGTCATGCTCACGCCGCGCTCTGCGAGCGGCTGCAGCAGGTGGAACAGGACCCCGGACCCGCTCGCCGTATCGCTGGTCGAGAAGAGCAGCGTGGTCTTGTCGTTACCGCTTGCCGCCAGCAGTTCGCGGCCGACGACGAGGAAGCGAGTCGCATTGTCGGCGCGGTCTTCGATATTGCTGACCAGCACATTCAGATCGTAGACGTCGGCAGCAACAGCCGGCCCTATGGCGGCAGTACCCGCCTCATCCCTGGCCCGGCGCGCCCCCGCGGCGTTGCTCGACATGCCGATCAGCTCGACGTGGGGCAGGTTCTCGCGCAGGAAGCCCCGGCACTGGGCAAGTGACTGTTCGTGCGCACAGATGCGCTCGATGTTCTCCAGACCCTTCTCGTTTCCGAGCAGATGCTGCTCGATACGAAGTTCGATCTCGCCGCCGATTTTGAGCGGCGACGTCAGGAACATATCGAGTGTGTTGTTGACCGAACCTTCCGTCGAGTTCTCGATCGGTACGACGCCAAAATCGGCCGCGCCCGACTCGACCTCCTGGAAGATCTCGTCGATCGTGTGGAACGGCAGCGCCCGCACCGAGTGCCCGAAATGCTTGAACACGGCGGTTTGCGTAAACGTGCCTTCCGGACCGAGGAAGCCGATCTTGAGCGGCTCCTGCTGGGCGAGACAGGCGGACATGATCTCGCGGAACAGCCGCAGCATCTCTTCGTCGCGAAGCGGGCCTTCGTTACGTTCGAGGACTCGGCGCAGCACCTCGGCCTCTCGCTCGGGCCGGTAGTAGTCGACGGCCGACGCGAGGTCGCCCTTCGACTGACCCACTTCCTGGGCGAATTGCGCGCGCTCCGAGATCAGCGATTGAATCCGCTCGTCGATGCTGTCGATGCGATTGCGAATCTCGGCGAGATCCGGGGTGCGTTTTTGCTTCTTCTCAGCCATGCGTCCTGCCAGTTGGTTTCCAAGGAAACCAAAGACTTTCCAGATACTTACGCGATCAGGTTACAGAAGATCCGAGATTTCGCAACGTCAGCACGCCGTCGATCGAGCGGAGCTTGTCCATTGTGTCCGCGCCCACCTCGCCGTTCACGTCGACGATCGTATAGGCGAGATCGCCTATCGACTTGTTCAGCAGGTCCTCGATGTTGAGGCCAGCGTCGGCAAGGCAGGTCGAAATCTGACCCACCATGTTGGGAACATTGGCGTTGGCGATGGTGACACGGTGGGCACCCGGAATGCGTCCCAGCCGGCACTCGGGGAAATTGACCGAATGGCGGATATTGCCGTTCTCGAGGTAGTCCTTGACGTTTTCGGCGACCATGACCGCGCAGTTTGCTTCGGCCTCGCCGGTCGACGCACCGAGGTGCGGCAGCGCAACGACACCGGGGTGAGCAATAAGCTGCTCGGTCGGGAAATCCGTGACGTACGCATGCAGTTTGCCGCTGTCGAGTGCCGCCAGCGCGGCCTGGTTGTCCACGATGCCGCCACGCGCGAAGTTAATGAGGATGGCGCCGTTATTCAGGAGCGCCAGCCGGTCGCGGTTGACCATGCCCTTGGTCGGCTCGATCAGCGGTACATGGCAGCTGATTGCGTCGGCGTGCTGGAACAGCTCGTCCAGGGTCTCAGCCTGCTCGACCCCTGCATGCAGCTGCCAGGCATTGCGGACCGTCATCTTCGGGTCGTAGCCGACGACCTGCATGTCCAGATCCAGCGCGGCGTTCGCTACGGCGACGCCGATCGCGCCGAGACCGATTACACCGATGCGTTTGCCCGGCATCTCGAAGCCGACGAACTGCTTCTTTCCTGCCTCGACAGCCTTATTGAGTGCGGCCCCGGTCTCGGTGAGACCCTTGACGTACTCACGGGCATCGCAAAGGTTGCGCGCACCCATGAACAGGCCGGCAATGGTCAATTCCTTCACCGCATTGGCGTTGGCGCCAGGCGCATTGAATACCGGCACACCGCGGTGGGCCAGGGCATCGACGGGAATGTTGTTCGTACCCGCCCCGGCACGACCGACAGCGGCGACCGTCTCCGGAATATCCATGTCGTGCATGTTGTACGAGCGGAGCATGATTGCGTCAGGATGCGCGATCTCGGACGCGACCTCGTAGCGCTCACGCGGGAAATGGCGCAGCCCTTCGATGGCGATGTTGTTGAGTGTCAGTACCTTGTACATGGTGTTTCCGTTATCGCGGCGTTCGCGCCGCTCAATAATTCCGCTGTAGGAGCCCGTCTTACGGGCGATTCAGAGGTGCGGGTGGTTACGCTACCTTCAATCCCTACCCGTTCGTCCTCTCGAACTCGGCCATAAATTGGATCAGCGCATCGACGGCCTCCTCGCTGACCGCATTGTAGATCGAGGCACGCATGCCGCCGACCGAGCGGTGGCCCTTCAGGTTGGTCAGCCCCTCGGCCTTCGACTCCTCGAGGAACTTCTTATCGAGCGAATCGTCCGCGAGGATGAACGGTACGTTCATCCACGACCGGGCGTCCTTCCGAACCGGGTTCGAGTAGAAGGGCGATGCATCGATCGCCGCATACAGCTTCTTTGCTTTGCGTTCGTTGATTTCGGCCATCGCGACCAGACCGCCCTGCCGCTTAAGCCACTGGAACACCTGATCGGCGACGTACCACGCGAACGTCGGCGGAGTGTTGGTCATCGAGTCCGACTCAGCGTACGAGCGCCACGTCATGAGATGCGGGATATCGGCCGGCGCATCGTCGAGCAGATCGTTGCTGACGATCACGAGCGTGATGCCAGCCGGGCCGATGTTCTTCTGGGCCCCGGCGTAGATCACACCGAAGCGGCTGACGTCGATCGGCCGCGACAGGATCGTGCTCGACATGTCGGCGACGAGCGGGACGTCGCTCTCCGGGATGAAGTGATACTCGACGCCCGCGATCGTCTCGTTAGGCGTGTAGTGCAGATACGCCGCGTCGTCGCTGCGATCCCAGCTCGACTCGTCCGGGATATAGGTGAAGTTCTCGTCATCGGCGTCGGCAATGACGTGCGCATCGCAGAATTTCTTCGCCTCTTTCCAGGCTTTCTTGCCCCAGCTGCCGGTGATCACGTAGTCGGCCCTCTGCTCCCTGCGCGCGAGATTCAGCGGCGCCATGGCCATCTGCATCGTCGCCCCGCCCTGCGGGAACAGCACGCTGTAGTCGTCGGGGATGCTCAGGAGTTCGCGGACGTTGGCTTCGGCGCGAGCCGCAAGCTCGACGAACTCGGGGCTGCGGTGGCTGATCTCCATGACCGACATGCCCGTGCCCTGCCAGTCGGGGATGTCCTCACGGATGGTGTCCAATACTTCAAGCGGCAGCGCGGCCGGGCCGGCGCTGAAATTGTAGACGCGAGACATTCGCGGAGTCCTTAAATAATCAGAGGGAATAGCTGAGGGGGGCGAACTATATGCAGCATATTGTTGCCGTTTCCTTACAGGAATGCACTAGTAACTTCGGAAACTGCCTATCCCAGCGCCCAAGAGTCGATTGCACATGTCGCCGCCCGGTTCCCTCCCAATGCTCTAGCGCTCAGCAACACCTGCAATCAATTCACAGGTATCGGCCAAATCGGCAGCATCGACGCGATAACAAGCCACGCCCCGAGTAATCTGTAGCGCCGCCTCCAAGCCATCGTTTCCGTGTGCCAACGCGTTGAGTATATTGGGGTACAGACGGGCAGCTGCCTCACCGTGCTGGACCCTTTCGATAGACGCCCTGGCGTTCGCTCGCTGATATTCGACGAAGAATATCGACCCGATTGGCATATCTCGTTCAATTGGCGATGCTGGCAGCACAGACGATGGAACGTGAATCCCACGTTGCGTCAGAATTGCTTCTTCCGGACACGGGTAGTCAGCAGGCGGTGCCGATTTGAGGCAGAGCGCGTGCTAATATGGCGAAACACTCGTGGTCGCCAGTGAGACAGGCGCCAACTCGTCACTCAGATATTGAAAGCCATGATGCAAAAGCCCCCAGCAGGTTGTTGACTTACCGCTCCCGGAAGGGCCGGTAAACAAATGGGCCTTTTTGCCGTTGCTGACTGAGGCAGCATGCAGAAATACCAAGTCGGCGCGCAGCAGCTGTAACTGTACGACCAGGTCGCCCTCGAGAAGAGCTATCAGCATCCCGCGATTATCAGCAGTTTGGTGGAAACTACTACCTGGCCTGGA
>CALZMR010000124.1 GCA_945788575.1 uncultured Woeseiaceae bacterium | reverse complement strand
CGCGGGCTTCGCATTCCGATCAACGACGAACTTCTCGTTCGACTCTTCCGGCGTCGGCGAGAAGATATTTACGCACGCGCGCGAAGGCACCTAAAGACGTAACGCAGCAGATCGAAAGGCCCGGCGTCACCGACCCGGGCCTTTTTCTTTGCGTGCTATGCGAGGCCGACCGCCGTCGCCCGAGGGGAATGCTTCCCGGGAATGGCTCACTCGCTCTCGCTCGCTCCGCTTTATTTCCCGTGAAGCATTCCCCTCGGCCGCCGGCCTGGCTTGATGCGATGACAACAAAATGGGATTGGCTGTTGCACTCGCCGCGGCGGGTGCCGCGCGAGTGAACTGTGCCGAGTCATAAATTCTTGTGCTCTTATGCGTGTCAACGCACGTAAGAACTACTCGTCGAACTCGTACTTGTCGGCCATCCATTGAATCTCCGTCTCGCCGTCGCTGTAACGAGTATGGCAGAGGATGTCCTGGATCAGTGCATCGTCGACCGTCGATACGTAGCTCAGGAATTCGTCGAAGTTCCTGCCGCGTCGGATGAACTCGAAGCCGTCGTGCTCGAACTCGTAAACATGGCCGGCGAACTCGCCAGACATCGGTAAGAGCAGATAGTTGCCGGACATCGGGATCTCGCCAAAGACCACACAGGCATCAATCCACTCCGGCAGATATCTCCCCTTTTCCTCAGCACTCAGGTCTCTGAACCAAAGACTCAGACTCGACTTCAGGGCTCCCCAGTCATCGGCATCGCCAATGAAGAACGCAGCATCGGGACCGTTCGTGTCGCAGTAGAGTCGGGCGCTGCCGTATTGTTCGTAGAAGGTGGCGAGTTCGGGGATGTGTCTCAGCCTCTTGAGAAACGGCTCCCGCACGGATGGCGAAGGCGGAGTCTCAATACGATGCTCGACGTGGGCGACAAAGGTTTTCGAGCCTGGATCAGGCGAGCCGGTTCCGCGACAGACGAACCGTTGGTTCTTCCGTGCCAGTAGCGCTTTGAATTCGGCCATGCCTGACATAGAGATACGCTAACAGACTGAGGTTCGTCAGTGAACGCGTAGGTGTTCACCGAGTCAAGGCGGCTTATCAGAAATACCTTCGGCCAGCGGTACCCAGTGATGATTACCGGCCTCATCGGTAGCTAGCTGCCAGATTTCGCCAGAATGGGAGTCGACGAGAATGTGACGATTCGACAAATCTGAGTGTACGAGAAACTGAGTACTCGACGGGTCTTCGTTCCAGAGGCCTGTTGCGATCGAAATGGCAAGAATTGCGAAGCCTACGGCAAACGCGGCGAATAGCGGGTAGTGCAGCCAGCCCAATCTAGAAGAAGTCTTGTCAAAATGCGTCTGTTCCTTTTCCCGTTTCTCTTGGTTGTCCCCCTTATCTTTGGCGCCCTCAAGTGCATTAAGGTTCTCCCAGGACTTGCCGAGTTCGAGCACGCAGACGTGGTAGTAAATGCCAAAGCCGACGGCCGTCATCAATAGAACGCCGGCGACGACAAAAGACACTCGCAGCCCACCTTGATCGGCGCCAGGCAAATAGCCGATGCCAAATACCAACAGAGCGGCCGCCGCTGTTGTCCACCAACGGGCGGCGTCACGATACCAATCCAGGGCTGACGGTAGCGGCGGTACCCCTGTCGACTCTTGGGGCTCCACGACAGCCGCTATTTCAACCGCGCGGCGAGACAATTCATCGCCAGCCTCGTTCTCTACGACCAAGAATGAGTTGGGAGCCATTACCGCGTTCTCGGACGATGGAATCCACCGGCACCCTTACGGCACTTCTGACGCGCTGCGCCGGCGTCGTCTTCCCTTAACAGAAGCAATGGCCCATGGGGCCCTGCGGCGAATGACTCATCCTTCTTCGCATTTTCGAGCATGGTCTGTCGAAATCGCCTCACGTTCTTCCGCCATAGCGCGACAATCTGATCGGCACTTAGCTCTTTGAGACCCCCGATCTCGTCATTGATGTTATATAGGACGTCGCGCAACGAATTCGCCGAGAACGCTACATGTTCATTTGATCTCGGGTCTTCGACCAGGGCTATCGCGATTTCCACTAGTCTGACCAGCTCCTTTTTCTCCATGTCTTGCCCTCCAGCTTTAGTCGTCACGAACAACGCGATGTCTGCGCAATAACTCTGCGGGAATCGCCGTTAACAATTAAGGTGATATGAATACAGTCTCCGTGTACAAGAGCGTAGATTATTCTGTGGGTCCATCAAGGACGCGCGCACTCCGCTGCCAGCAACAACTCGTTCAGCGCATTAAACTTCAGTGGATTCTGCCCTGTGATGCCTTCGATCTTCTGCATACGCGCGTAGATCGTATTCGGGTGGATCGATAGCGCTTCGGCGGTTCGCAGCACGTTCATGTCATGGTCGGCATAGGCGCGCAGAGTAGCTACGTATATGCCCTTCGCTTTCTCGTCGGCCGCCGTAAACGGCTCCAGCCATACCGGCAGCGTCCCCTGCACCTGATCGGCGGCGACCTGTACCAGCAGCTGCCGGACCGAAATACGGGAATAGGGCATGACGCGGTCGCGGACGGTCGCCAGGTCGAGCGCAAGCTTCGCTTCTTTCAGCGCACGCGGAATGTGCGCGGTTGACGGGGCGTCCCTACTTACGCCGATCAGTGCCGCCGGCCCGATCTTCTCGAGCGGCTTTTGCAGGCGATCCGCGAGCAGATTCTGCGGTGCCGTCCAACCGGACTGGCGCCGGGTGGCAGACACGACCGCCGTGACCAGGTTGTCCCGTACCCCGAGAAGCGTGCGCATCGGCGCGTCCTGCAGCGCCACGCCGACCGAATCCAGCATCCTCTGTGC
This sequence comes from uncultured Woeseiaceae bacterium, assembly GCA_945788575.1. Lineage (GTDB taxonomy): Bacteria > Pseudomonadota > Gammaproteobacteria > Steroidobacterales > Woeseiaceae > UBA1847. The sequence goes on along the minus strand of CALZMR010000124.1, from coordinate 8,617 downwards.
CCGGGCCGCATTCTGCATTTCCTGCGGATTGACCGAGCGGGCGACGACTACGCAGAACGACTGCCGCTGTTCGAGGTAGCCGCTTCGGCGCAGGAGTTCGGCGGCGCGGCTGTCGGATTCGTCGTAGCCGTGCAGCAGCATGTTGAGCAGCTCGGTGCGCCGGTCGCCCTCGGCCTCGGCGAAGCGCCGGGTGTGGGCCACGTACTCGCGGATCGCCAATGTGCCGATGGCGTCCACGTACTCAGTCAGCAGATCGGTAATCGCCGCGACCACCCGTCTCACATGGGCATCTTCGTTTGCCGCCTCGATCGCCGCGTCGCGGATCCACGGCAAAAGGGATCGATGCAGGCAGCGATAGGTGTGTACCAGCGCGTCGAGGGGAAACTTCTGCTCGGCACGCCGGCGAGCATTTTCCCTGACGAACTCCAGCTCGCCCAAGCCGCGCCCGGCAAGAATGGAGATGAGGACATCCGAATGTTGCCCAAGATGCTGACGCAGCTCCGGCAGGATGTCGGGATTGCCGGAGGCCGTATAGGCCGGCGTCGCCTGCACCGCGTAATCCACGAGCGCCCGGGTTGCCGCCTCGGCGCCCTCGGTGAGCGGTTTGGCTATGCCGGGCACCACGCCGGAACGACGCAGTGTGTCCAGACTGGCGCGAACGCGGTCGGATTGGGCTAAATCGGGCATAGAATGTGCAGTTTACACAATCAAATGCTCAACTTATTCCGAAAATGACCGATGTATCCACCTTTGGTTGTGCGTAATCTCCATATTTAAGGTCGCTTTGACCGAACACCACACGGGAGAGGAGCATGGCGAAGTATCTGTTTATCTATCACGGGGGCAAAAAGACGGAGTCCGAGGAGGACTACGCACGGGTCATGAATCTGTGGGGCGAGTGGTTCGGCTCCATGGGTTCGGCCGTCATCGACGGCGGCAACCCGGTCGGGCTGTCGAGCACCGTGCAGCCGGACGGCTCGGTGGTCGCGAACGGCGGCGCGAACCCGGCCAGCGGCTACAGCCTGATCGAGGCGGCGGACGACGAGGATGCGGCGGCGAAGGCAAAGGCCTGCCCGATCCTGGCGGCAGGCGGCTCGGTCGAGCTCGCGGAAGCGTTCGATATGTAGGGCGTTCGAGAAGGCCGCCGACTGCCTGGCGCCAGCTTCGGCATTGAAGCGGAACGCCGCTTCGGTAACGATTACGTCGTCGAGCTAAGAGTCCGTGCCTTTTCCGCTAGCGAGCCCAGCGACCCTAGGTACTCGATCCGGAGCGACGACTACGTGCAGCTGCAGATCGCGAGGTTCTTCCAGGTCCGGTAACAGCCCCCTCGGTTCGTGGACGCAGCATGCGGAGAGTACCCGCGGCCATGGCGAGTATCACGCTGTAGGAGCCCGCCACGCGGGCGAAAAGCGTTGTCTACTCATTCAGCACCAACGAACTCGCGCAGCTGCGGACCGCGAGGTTTATCTGAGGGCGAACTCACCCGGTCCGCGCACGCGGCGCAGCGTTATATACTGAAAAGCGATATTTCTGAGGCCCTGGAACAGCTGTGTGCGCTGCGCGGGTTGTCTCTTCAAAGCGCTGGTCAGTATAGAGGGCTCGATGAAGTTTCGAGGATATACGGAACTATCGAAACAAGAAGCGCTCAAGGCGCTGGACTGGATGCCCAGGGAGCGGGATAAGGGCTTCATGGCCGGACGCATGGTTGGCGGAGCAGTCAACCGAACCTACACGCGGGTGGACGGCGACCGATTCCAGATATCTCGAACGGCGGGCATGGGATCGGCGGTGTGTTCTGGCAGGGTCTCGGAAGCCAACGGGGTCGCGGTCATCGATCTACTGGTGACGTTCGGACTGGTGTCTGCCGGATTCTGGCTTCTGCTTGCGATGGGCCTCTTTTTCGGAGCAACGGCTTACTACGTCTATGGCGACCTGTATATGGCTGTCGTGGCCCTCGGGCTCTCAGTCACGTCCTTGATCTGGTACTGGTTCGCGCGCTGGGATGCGAGGTACCTGATGTCAGCGGTGTCCGAACGCCTCGGCGGCGTCGAGTGGACGCGCGTCTCGTCGTGACGGATGGAATCAAGGGGTCCCGAACGCGTCATTGATCGCGTTCGAGATCGTGCTCGGCGTAACTGCATCGCCCGCCCCATCGTCGACGCGGAGATTCGCGTTCTGTTCGACGTGCAGCCACCGGGAACCGGTGAAAGAGGTGGCGGCGTTCTGGCAGGAATCCGGCTGACCATTGATGTAGCGGCCGAGCGTGTTGGTCGTGCCACAGAGTTGCTTGTCGCTCGACGGCTCGCTGCAGCTAAGCGACGTGCCGAGCAGGAGACCCGCGAGTTCTTCGTTCAACTCCGCATTGAGCACGTTGACCAGTTCCGTGCCCGGGAGATCGCTCGTTGTCCCCGCACTCAGTCTCGCGACGATATCCGCGTTGTCCTGATTTGACGGGCATGACGTCGAGCCGCAACCGTGCAGCTGGATAGTCTGCGCGCGCGTGCTCTGGTCGTGGACGATGACCCCGAAGCGGTAGAAGTATGAGTCGACGTTGTGCGCGGCGTCCGACACTTTATACGGACCCGAAGCGCCGCAGACCGAGGTCGTCCCCGAGCAGGAAGAGTTTGCGGCATTCGCGCAGCGGTGCGTTGTCGAGATGGAAAGGAAGCGAGCACCGGTCTCTCGCATCGCCCGAACGGACCCAGTGTTGGTGTTGGAGTCGTAGAGCGGATGCGGCACGGAAATGTGATGCTCGGCGCCGGAATCGAAATCGACGCAGAAGAAGCCCCGCCCCTCGAGGGCGATTTCACGCAGACAATACAACTCGTTATCGCCCGCGGCTGTGTCGAAGAAACGTATTAGTTCGAGGTTCACGGCGTTCGCGTCTGCTCGAACCGTATCGAAGTCGCTGTTGAGCAATCTCGTCGCCAGTGCCTCGAATAGTGTTAGCTCGGTCGACGAAGGCACCGAATAGCCTTCCGAGAACGATTGGGCGTAGTTGAGGCTGGAAGTTACGTACGCCGACAGGTCCGCGCGGATCTCGGTGATGGTCGTCGGTGCCGGAGGAGGCGGTGCCGGAGGAGGCGGGCTTGAACCACCACCGCTGCCGCCGCAGGCGGTAAGTGTGACGAACAGGAATGCCCAAAAGCGACGCTTAACTCCGATCACCGTTTCGATCCAACTCCCGGTACGGCCTTCAACTATACCCATGCGGTTTGCTCGAATCGCACGCGAAGCTCGCGGCCAACAGCCTATCTAGTCCGCCCAACAGCTCTCTACAAACTCGACGAACCCTGCAGTCAGGGCGCCCCGGTGATCCGGCCACGTGGCTCCGCGCCCGCTCGGGCTGCCGGAATCACCTTCCTGCCGGCAGATAACGCCTTCGTAGAACGCCCAGTCGCTGTCGTCGAGCGTGCCGCGTTGCCATTGAAGGTAGGCATTCTGAAGCCGAATCCACTGGGCCCGATATACGAATGTGAATCTGCTTCTTTCGCCTTCATCGAGCTGGCTGACATCGGCAACACCACGACGCCAGATGTCGTTCAGTTCGCCGTCGCTCGCCATCATCAGCAGATAGGTCTGCGACTGATCGGTAAGGCTCTGCAGCGTCGAAGCCTGTACCGCCTCGGTATTCTGCCGGAGTTCGAGGCCCACGAAGATAAGGCCTATGAGTACGGCAATACCGCCGACGAACTCGAGGACCGGATTCAGCTTGGATATTTTCATTTCAGGCACAGTCCTGTGAGCGGTATGTCAATTGCCGAACAGGCTGGCAAGCTGATTCAGGAATCCTGAGTCCCCTCCTGACACTCGCTGCAACGCCAACGGCACCGTGCCCATTCCCGTCACGATCGTGCCGCTCATCATGTCGCCCTGCACGACCAGGTTTGCTGTGAAATTGCCGACCATGGTGTTGTAGCCCTGCATTGCGACGTTGTTGCCGTTTACGGTGGCCGTACCCTGCTCGACGACGACGCCCATGATGTTCGTGGATTGGTACTGGTACGTCGGGCCGGTCCCGCTGAATACGCCGATCCCGGCCGAGGATCGCCACTGCCCGGCGATGTCCGTGAAGCCGCTGCCGACGGGCTGCGAAGGCGGTTGTGCCGGCGCTTTCACCAACGCCCTGACCGGGACCGTTACCTCACCGCCGTCACTGGAAATGAAGACGGTGCCCTGGAACTTGCCGACGTTGCTGGTATCGAGCCGCAGATGTATTTCGTTGCCCCGGCGTTCCGCCGAAAAGAAGTCACCTTTCTTCGTGTACGTCCAATCGAGGGAGCCTGAGCCCTTGTTCTTTACTCGAAGTGTTTGCTCCTGGTCGCTGTCAGGTTCCACGGTAAGAAAGTTGATCGGGTTGGGGCTTACGCCCAGCACCGGCCCGGATTCAACTTCGATCTTCACCGGGATCGAGGCGTTGCCGCCGGCACTTTCGATGACGATCAAACCGGAGAAGTCCCCTTCCTGCTCAGTGCTGGCGGAAATCTCCAGAATATCGCCGTAAAGATCGGCCTCGATCCAGTTGTCTTTTCGCGCGATGTGCGGCTGGAGATCTCCGTCACCGAGATTCGTCAGGCGCAGCGAGTGGGCCGTCAGCTTGGCGCCTTTGGATACGTTTCCGAAATCGATCGGATCGTCGGCGACCCGCAGCTTGGGAGGATTCGTGGGTTCGTGGACTTTGATCTTGATCTGGACCCTCTTCGCCTGGCCGCTGTTCTTGTCCCGAATATAGACGCGGCCCCGATTGACGCCGGGCTTCGGGTCGAACTTGAGTTTGATGTAACCCTTGTACTTCTCGAGCTTTATCCAGTCGTTTTCGCATTCGCAGGTCCAGTCGATCTCGCCGCCGTGTTTGTCGAACACGTCGATGATTTCCTCCGGCAGCGTTTCGCCGACCTCCACGTCGTCGATGACGAGGCTGGTCGTGGACACCGCGAGCACCGATTCGCGCTTCGGCGCTTCCTCTTTCGGTACGACTGGCGTGGGTGCATCGGCATTGCTCTTGGCGAGCGGGACTTCGGCGAAAGCCCTTTTGAAGTTCCGGCACGGGCGCTGCTTGTGCTGCTTCAATATGAAACGGACTGGGCTGGTCGGCGGCCTTGGAGTCCTCGGCCAGCTCCTTGGCGCGCGAGCTTGTGACGACGAAGCGACCTTCGCCTTTCAGGTGCTCGGGTACGGTCGACGACTTGAATCGCCCGCTGTGACAGCAGTCGATGATGATGACTACGCGTGGGCTAATGGACTGCCGGATCAGGCTGTTCAGGACCTGATCGGAAATCGCGGTCGAGATGAGCCTGTCGTTTCGCGTGTTCCGGGTACAGAAGTAGAAGTCGTTGAATCTATCCAGCAGACCGTGACCGCTGTAATAGAAGAACAGCATGTCCTCGCGCCCTCCGGCGTCGAAGAAGTCGTTGGCCGCCTCCATGATCTCGGTCTTGGTGCAGTCCAGAAGCACGTTGACGTCGTCCTTCTTGAACAGGCCGACCTGCGGATGCGTGATGGCATCTTCGATAGCGCGGATGTCGTTCTGAGGCCCGTTCAGCTCTGGCAGATTGGAGGGATCCTCCGGAAACGTGCCGTTCCCGACCAGCAGCGCTTTGAATTGCATCTCAGCCATTGATCGAAGAACTCTGGAACGCCGCCTCCATGAACTTCATCATGTCTTCTTTGTCGATTCGGTTGCCGGACACGCTGATCGTCTCCTTCTTGCCGTCGCGTTCGATAGTGATCTCGAGTGAACGGCTCTGGTCGCGGGACAGCCACGCCTTGAACATGTCTACGGCCGACGAGACGACGTCGACAGAACCGAGTATGAGCTCCAGGACCTCCATCCCGCCCTTCATGCCGCTCACCGCTGTCTGTTCCTTGTGCACCTCTCCGACTTCACTCTGCAACTCATTGACCAGGTCGTTGACCTGATCGATCCAACGATCGTCGTTCGGGTCGTAGTCGGCGTTGGAGGGCTCGATCCTGAAGCGGACTTGCGGCTCATCACTCATGGGTCACCTTTGTGCAGCCAGACGAATAAATAGCAAAGCGCATAGGGAGACAGAATCGATGCCTGTCCCTGCGTGAAGTATAGACCGACAATCCGCTATGCTGCGCCCGATCCCGCCGAATCGGCATGTCCGGCGATGCCTGCTAATAGAGACAGCGGAATTCGGCTGAATTTTCCCCAACGGCTCAGGCGATCCAATGTCCCGTGCAAAGATGAGTGCAGTACCTACGGTCGGTTTCCTGAATCGCGTGTATCCTCAGATACTCGAAGGCTCGTTCCGAATCAAACGTCAGCGACACAAGGTATTATGCAGAAAGCCCAGCACGGGCCAGGGGAGACCAGGTATGCCGAGGCTCGTAATTGCACTTCTCATTGCCGCGCTGCCCGCGACCGGCTTCAGTCAGGGGGAGACGCTCGATCCCGTATACGTGGAAGCCTTCGGTGGAATGTACTCCATCGACTGCAGCGATCCCGACGCCGACAGTCTCGAGGTTCTCGCCGATCGGCTGATCTTCAGCGGCCTGGGCGAGGAGTGGGTCGGGACTGGCATCCTGGCCGCTCGTTCGTACTGGGGTAGAAATCCTCCGCCGGGATTCGAGATCGCCCTGATGGGCGGCAACGGACCGGAAGGCCTGTTGTTCGAGGTATACATCGACGAGGCCGGGCAGTACATCCTGATGGACGGATACAAGGCCTTACTCGGAGACGGCGATGAGTCCGCTGAAGAGCCGAAGTTCTTCCATTGCCCGCCGGAAGACGATTAGGCTCGAACCCCCCCGTAGGAGCCCGTCTTACGGGCGATCCCACGCCAAAGCCTGCGCAAGCCCGCAATGCGGGGCGATAACCCAACCGCCGATCGCCGGCATGGCCGGCTCCTACAAGGATCTATCGACCGAGAAGTGCCACATCAAACCCCGGCACCGTAGGAGCCCGTCTTACGGGCGATCCCACATCAAACCCCGCCACCCTGATTGCTCTGCGGATTTCGATGGTCGGGCGAGCCGGGCACTGATCCACGCCGATACCTCACTTGATCAAGGGCGCCGCGAAGGCTTCTGCCTCTGCCGATTTGGGGGGAATCTACGTAGTTTGTCCCCGCTATGAAGGGACTACACTGATACTGTTGTCCCGATTTGGAGCCGACACGGCCGGGAGGTACAACATGCAATATTCAATCATTGAATTGTCGGTAGCCTTCGCGATGTTGGGGGCTGTCGTATTACTCGTTCTGGGCTGGCAGCAATTCGTCAAAGTGAACATGATCCGGCGGATGGCCGGTATGCTCGCCGCCGTGGGCCTCGATCCTGCACTCGCCACGGACCCGAACCTTCCTCGCGTCATGGGGGAAGCGCGGCAGCGCTGCCGCCACTGTCCGTCGGAAGGCGTCTGCGAGCGCTGGCTCGCGGGAGAATTGAGCCGGGAAAACGACTTTTGCCCGAATGCTGGAGTTTTTGCCGTTCTGAAGAGACTGTAGGGCGAATAGCGTCAGGCCGCATTGAAGCAGAGCCGGGCCCAAGTGCCGGTAAACGCTTCGTCATGAGTCGATCCAGCTGTCAGGCCTTGCTCGACGGCGGTTTCATGACGAGCACGGGCGTGCTGCGCTTGTACGTCTCGTAATCCTCCTGCCCTCCCCAACGTTCGTCGGCAGCCTCCTCGAGCATGGGCACGCCGCTGACTTTGGTCAGCAGGAAGAAGACGAATACCGGAGAGATGAGCGTGGCCCACTGCCAGCCTTGGAGCACCGGAATCGCGATGATCGCCATGCCGATCCAGAGCACGATCTCACCGAAGTAGTTCGGGTGCCGGGACCAGGCCCAGAGGCCTGTGCTGATGAACTTACCCTGGTTCGCCGGGTCCGCCTTGAAGGCGGACTTCTGCTGGTCCGCCAGGATCTCGATCAGGATCCCGATCGCCCAGACCGCGATACCAACGTAGCCGACGAGACCTAAAGGCTCGCGGTTGCCGCCGGTGATGACTGCCAGCGCGCAGGCCGCCGTCAGCAGGACCCAAAGTCCCTGAATCGTCCACGCCAGGAAGAACCGTGCCGGCCGTGTCTTGATCTCGTCGAAGCGGCTGTCCTTGCCGGCGCGCGAGATCCGCATGAACAGGAATGAAGACAGCCGGATCGACCAGAACAGCACCATGCCGGCGACGAGCGCCGACCGCAGGTCGAGCGGGCTCGACAGCAGTATGGCAACCACGGTGACAGTGATGTAAGTGATGCCGCCCGTCAGGTCGTAGTAATGCTCGGTCTGCTTGATGGTGGCGGGGATGAAGGCCAGCCAATTGACCGCGAAAGCGAGCGCGCCGCAGATCAGGAATACGGGTAGCGAGCCGTATTGGTCGCCGCCGTCGCTGCCGGCCCATGAAATCAGGGCGCCAACGATGATGGCGATTAGGCTTCCAAAGATAATCTGGTTGGTGCTTCGTTCGGTCATGCCGCTTCCTCATTCTTTAAGCGGGAGTATAGAGCCGAAATCGCTAATCTATGGCGCCTGCATCACTTTGTTACAGCATGAGGCGGGCAGTTATGCAGCCGCTCAGCCCTTGGGTGGCAACGGTCGCGAGACGATGAAGCCGGCGCAGATGCCAAGTACTACGGCCTGCACAAGCAGCAGC